>JAIXUU010000450.1 GCA_027483405.1 Planctomyces sp.
GGGTGGCTTCTATGAAGATTCGTTGTCCGTCAAGGGTGATTCGGTGAATTCCATTCTTCTATCCGAGCATCAGCCTCCACGGTGACGTGGAGCTTAGCCCCTGTGGGTTTGTTCGATTGAGGAGGACTGCCCCATCTGGGGACGAGCATTCAGGACTCGCGTCCTGCCCATGCCACCCTCGAGCGCGTCCTCCTCGCGGATCACCTGATCATCTTTTGGACGTTGAACCTGCTCTCCTGCCACCGTGCCTGTGATGTTTTGTTCGCTTACACTGCCAGGTTCGCCGGCTGCATCTGATGATACAGCCACCGCACCCAGCGATTCGCCACCGCCGCCACGATGACGTTCTTTTTCTTCCCCTGACCCAGCATCCGGCCACACATCTGTCCCCACCGCGGTTCATACCGGATCAGACGATGCGCCAGTTCCACCAGTACGCCACGCAGTTGCGGATTACCAGCACTCACTAGACCGGCATCAGCCATCCTCTCGCCGCTGGAGGCATTGCGGGGCGTCACGCCGCAATAACGTGAGAGCTGTTTGCCTGTCTGGAAGCGATCGAACTGGCCGATCTCGGCACGCAGCGTCACTGCCGTAATCAGGCCGACACCGGGTTGTTCCATTAACTTTCTGACGACCGCATCATCGGCCACCATCGTCTCCAGCTGCTGCTCGATCTGCTGAATCTTCTGGCTGAGCAGAGTCAGCATCTCACAGTGCTCATGCATGATCCAGCGATCGGAATCGCTCAGTTCGACGATCGACAGCCACTTCATCCAGGACTTCGTCCAGGGACGCGACTGTTCGGGATCTTTCTGACGCACATCCCGCAACAACGAGCGAATCCGCAGCTTGATATCCCGTCGCTGATTGACCAGCTGCTGACGATACCTGACCAGGCGACGCAACTGTCGCAGACAATCCGGGGCCAGCCAGACCTTGGGCAAATACCCGACCCGCAACAGATCCGCCAGCACGCGCGCGTCTGCAGAATCCGTCTTGTCAGAACCCGGCTTCATGCGTCGCACATATCCCGGATGCGCCAGCGAGACCGACCAGCCCTGCTGACAGAGTTCTTCCGCCAGGTTGGCAGCTCCGCAACAGGCCTCGATGGCCGCAGCCTGCACCTGTCCGTGCCGCACTGCCGCTGCGATGATCACCGCTACGTCGTTGGCCACCGACTTGTTCGTAAGAATCTTGCCTTCAGTATCCATGACACAGACCTGAACGGATGCCTGGTGATAGTCCAGACCGACAAAAACCTTTACACTGCTCATGACTCGTTGCTCCTGAAAGGATGGGATCAAGCACTGATAACTTCATCTTACCCTCAAAGGACAACGAGTCTTCATCCCCATCTGGGATTGAGTCTTCGAACCCCCAGCAATTATTGGCACGAACTGGGGGTTCGCGAAGACTCAACCCCACCCACCCCAGACCAAGGAGCGCAGTTGAATTTTGCAATCCGTATGAGTACCGGCATCATCCATGAATTTGGCTCTGTCATTATTTCTCGATGGGCATTGATAAACCGCGAATCCAGGATAACCGCTCGGTGGCCTGTGGAAGCGTTTGCAAGTGCGTCACGATTTTGGCGGCTTCTCCCAGATGATGGGCAGCATGTGCCGCGAATATCGAGGCCTCTTCCCTCACGCTCAAATCGCTCGTCTGCCCGATCAAGACCAGTGCGGGCTCAACCATGCCTGCATCCTTTAGTTGACTGGCAAGAAGGCTTGTCATCAGTGCTCGTGTGGGAGCATCAGCCTCTTTGAGCACAGTCGCCGCACCAGCTCCATCTTTCGCGCCAAATCGAGAAGCGGCCATTAATGTCGCCGAGGGTGTTATCGCGCCAATTCTCGTGATACCGGAATACCAGTCGGTCACAGCCTGTGCTTGTGTCGGTTCATTCGCTAACTGGAATGCCGTTGCCAACGAAGAAACCAGCTTCATCGAGATTTCGCTGGGAACTTGCTTCTGGACAGCATTTGTGTCAGATGCCAGCTCCTGAAGCTTCTTCCAGACAATGGCTTGACCGCCGGCTTGTGCCAGCCGATCCAGAGCCTGGAGTTCGAGATCATATCGAATGGCGGCATGTTCTCGATAATTCAAAGTTCCCCGGCGATAGCTGGAGAAAGCTTGCCGGGCAGCATCTTCTGTCCGAATTCCCAACTCGTCTTTCAGTCGATCGCGAATGCTGGCCACATCCGGGCCATTGAGCTGTTCCAGAAATTGATCGACATAGTTTAGAGCCGGGCCAACTCCTTGCAGTGTCGCTAAAGCTTTGCTCAGCGCTGCATCACAACCAGCGGCATCTCCCGCCAACTGACAGGCGATGGAAACCTCTGCCCAGGCCACGAAGAGGCGTTCTAATGGCACGATCGCTGGCAGCTGTGGATTGACGAGCCCCTGGGTATTGGGCCAGGTGACGGGTGACGGAAGTTCCACAGGTTCAAGGAGTGCCTGGGCCTCCTTGATCAGCCCCAGTGCTGCCGGCTTCGAAACCACTGCGACTGCCGCCGCTCCGCGAGCGAAGAGATAAGCTTTCGAGGCTGGCGACTTCATTACAGAAGCGTTGGCACTCCAACTTTCGATTTTGGCTTTCAAAGCTTCAGCAGTGATGTCTGGTGCTGCTGTTGCGCCTTCGAAAGCAGCGATTTCACCCAGAGCTTCCAGCTGTCGAACTTCGGGCTGGCTGATCGCCCAGGAGATCGCCTTCTCGCCAAAACCATGCGCTGCAGCCGATCGAGCCATTGCTGCAGCCTGCGGCTCAAACCAGACAACTCCCGGCCTGGTCGATGTTACCTGGGCAATCGAGCCTGCGAAGTCATCCAGACCTGCCTGAAGCAAAGCCGCGACCTGACCATCCTGGCGTTCCAGTCGTTCGGCCACCTGATTGGAATCAATGAGTCCCGGCTTCCACGTGGTGGCGTAGTCATTCGCCAGCTGGGTGGCTTTGTCGGCCTCTCCTGTAGCAATCAGCAGGCTTCCCAGACGTGAGGCAAAAATGAGCCGCGAGCGGCCGTTGCCGGGAAGCTTGTTCACAAGATTGTAGGCAGCCAGGGCTGAAGCTTTAGCAGCGTCGCTGGTTCCCGCTCGAAGTTGTGCCCAGCCCAGTTCTGTGAGAATCGAGATCTTGTAGAAAGGGACATTCTGCCCCACACGATCAAAGGCCACGGCCTGCTCTTGTGCTTTTTCAATGTTGCCGAGAAGTGCATAGGCTTCCGCAGCCATTTGCCGAGAAAAGGGCAGGCTGCGATTCTGGCTGCCCCTGATCAGAACCGTCTTCTCAATGAGAATGGGCAGCTCTTTCGCAAGATCAACAGTCGAGCTGGCTGCAGTTTTCGTATCGCCCGGGTTGGGTTTTGTTTCCGTCGTGGTCTGTTGGTTTCCGTCGGGTGTGCCGGAATTCTTGGCTTGGTTATTCGTGGTATTGGCCGCAGGTGCGGTTTCGGCCAGCAGGCGGGCGGCTTCCTCCGGAGTCATCCGGTTGACTGCCACAGGACTCGCAGCTGGCTGGCCTGCGACAAAGAAAGCCACGATGCCACCAACGATGCAGATCGCGGCAGTTCCTCCACCCAGCAGAATATAGTTTGGCTTACGTGGCGGTTCTGGCGGCTTTTCTGGTTCGGGTGGAGGCAACTGCGGGGCATCAAAAACAGGAACCAGACATTTGGGATTCGCGCACTTGACTCTCGTGCCTGCCGACTTAGGTGAGATATACCCGACAGTCTCACACATCGGGCAGACGATCCGGAAAGATCGCTGTTTGCTCGCTGTCGCTGCTGCAACGGTTGTTGCGGCTCCCGTATCCGTTTCGAACGGAAGATCATCTGCCCCCGAAGTTTGACCAGCAGAAGCTGACTTGCTGGAACTCTTGTTGACAGCACCACGATTCGCTGTGTTGGTGGCACCTGCGGAAACAGATTTCGGAGTCTGCGCCGCTTTGGATACAGCCGGTTTGGCTGGAGCGCCACCAGGTCTGGGGCCACCTTTCATCGGTGCACCACAAAAGGGGCAGTCAACGGCATCATCATCCAGGACCGACTGCTTGCAACTGGGACAGACAGCGAAGTCCATAGCAGAATCTTTCAGCGTGGTGACCTGGTACCTGAGAGGTACCATGCGGAACATCATCCGCAATACAGGAAAGGATCAGCGATTGGAAACCAGACGATGGTTTGACGACAGTTTCAACACCAGTACGCCTGTTAAATCAGATTGAACATCATTTTATGCCTTGAACCCTGTGAAAGCGAGAAGACAACAACATCGTCGACTCGATTTCACCAGTTCCGCTGCCACGAGAAGCCGCTGGCACCCGGTGATATGGGATTCGTTGTGTCCTATCGATTCCACTTGAATCCCATGGGACACAACTCACAATGGAATGCCACATGATTCATGGCCGAAACCCAATCATTCGAGGCAACGAAATCTAATCAACCAGCAGGACACTTCGACCTGATGCGGCTCGAATCACCTTATCGGCAACACTGCCAATCAGGTTTTCGGAGAGATGCTTGGCACCACGGCGACCAATGACCACCAGGTCGTAGTTCCCACTGGTCATCTCTTCGATCAGACCGGCAGCGGCGGCTACCTGGCGAGATTCAGGAGTGGCATCAGCGACGCACAGCTTGATATGAATGGCTGATTCCGGCAGACCACTCTCCAGCAGCTTGGCCTTGGCTTGAGCCAAAGCCTGCTCTCCGGCCGAACGCGATTTTTGCGACCATGCCGAAGCAAGCTCATTGGCGTGCATGCCCACTTTTTCGCTGATTTCGAAGACATGCTCAGGAAGTGATTCGCAAACTGTAAAAAGTGTCACTGAGTTTGACTTGGAGTGGCCTAAACCAAGTTCAGTCACTCGGGAGATCGCTCGGTCTGATGATCCCGATGCATCGACACAAAGCAGCAGTTTCACGGTGTCATCCTCAGGCTGTAAGTTGGAGATAAAAGTCACGATACGCGTTGGCCCTACAATCCGTCAGCACTTTTTCAAGGCGACGGCGCAAGCCCCTGCGGCGAATCATTTCAATGACACTAAAGATGTTACCCCGTGAGGCTTCCATTCAGCAAACGTCATTGATGAATCCTGGCTTGAGCCTCACGTTGAAAAGTTGAGTGAACTTGTCGGTCACCCGACGGCACGATTTCGAGAGGGGGAGATCTCCCTCGTTTAAGTGCGGGCTATTTCCCTCGAATCTGGCATGGAGTGGGCCGGTGAGCAGGCGAAATTCAGCATCACTCAGAACCTGCCATAGTGGCAGATGATTTCGAGCGGAATTCCCTTTTCCACCGCCAAAGCCTTCGTTCAGCATTTGCGCCCTGAATCTGGTCTTGCTCTATAACTCAAATTCCTGAATACCTTTGTGTCGAATCAAAGATTCGCCCAATGAATCACACCTGACTGGCATGTCAGTTGCGTCTTCAGAGATTTGATGTGGATTCAGGAGTAAAGCAATATGGCCATCTTTCGATGGGGAAATGCCTGGCAGGCCATGGAGAACTTCGAGCAGGAGGTCGATTCCCTGCTGGCTGGTGTTCTTCAAGGACTGCGCGTTGTCAGACATTACCCTGCTGTGAATCTCTATGAACTTCCTGACCAACTGCTGATCACTGCAGAGTTGCCCGGAATTCGTCTCGAAGAACTGGATATCAGCGTCAACGAAGGCTCCCTCACTCTCAAAGGGCGGCACCTCGGCCCGGAAGGTGTTCCCGATGAAGCCTTTCGCAGGCAGGAAAGACCTCGCGGCAAATGGCAGCGTACTCTCAAGCTGCCCGATGGTATTCGTGAAGAAGCGGTCTCGGCACAGTTTTCGAATGGAGTGCTCCTCATTCGTCTGCCCAAAGTGCCTCCCAAACCGGCAAGACAAATCACGGTCACTGCCGTTGCCGAAAGTCCTCCTCCCGTCGAGTCGGTCCCAGAAGCGATCCCCACACCGGCCCGGAGAATCGCGACTGAGCCAGGTCTGGTCTCCGGATTGATCGAACCCAAGGAAAGGGAATCTCATGAGAGCTGAACAACCCGAGATTCCGCCCGGTCGAGCATCACTTCGTCACCCGGGAGATGCCGCTATTGAGCAGCCGGTAGAACAACAAGTGGTCTTCACACCACCCATTGATATTTTCGAACGGCCGGATGGCCTCATTCTGCTGGCGGACTTACCAGGTGTCACGCTGGAGACATTAGAGCTGCAAGTTCAGGATAACCGTTTGACACTCTACGGCCGTGTCCAGACCCAATGGCTGGAAGGGGTTCAGACTCTCCATCAGGAGTATCCCATCGGGCACTTTTTGAGATCGTTCATTCTTAATGACGAAGTGGACCACGAGAAAATCACAGCGAGACTCGCCCACGGAGTGCTGGAGGTTTTCCTCCCCCGCGCGACGAAGGCCATCCCCAGGAAGATTGAAGTCAAAACCGACTGAAATCCATCCCGGGAATCAACGGCGTGTCGAGAGCCGATTCCGCCTGCTTGCTCCGAGCCGCCGCAAGCATGGCACATAAAGCGAGATCGAATCGTGGAATTCATGTAAGAAGATCGATCAGCTACTCGCGCGATTCCGGATCGGATAGCTGCTGAAGAGTTGGTTCTTCGGTAACGTCGCAGGGTGGAAGAGGTTGCTCGTCTGCGAGCTACCTGTGGGCCGGAGGCAAAAGAGGTTTGGCTGGCATAAGAACTGCCATGTGAGTCTCTCAAGATCTCAGATGCGACTCTGCAAGGGTCCTCTCGTGGCTTTGCCACCCCGGTAGAAATCGGAATTTCAACCGGGGTCACTCTGCGCTAGTGCTTGAATACACTATGCTCTCTGCAGCACACCGTTCATTTGTGCCATCTACCATTGTGGTCTATTCTTACTCACCCTTAGCCACGCCATCGTCATCATACCACACCTCCCATTTATTGTCTTTACTAATACCAAAATGCACCTCATTGATGAAGCTGTGTTCCGCCAGCCTTTTCAGCTCTAAATGCTGAGAACATTCTATTCCGGTAGATTCAACTCTCCAGAGAACAGTTGTTTCAGACGGTGTGAGCTCCAACCACTTGCAATTAAAGCTCCCCCCAGTACCCTTCGGCACAATCCCTCGTGGCGGGCAGCACAGCCCAAAACTATCCCAAGACATTTTGGAAATATAAATATCTGATTCAGAATTATTGTGAATGAACAGCTTCACTTCAGCATTCCTGGGAATAAATCCCCCATTTCTTCGAACTCTAGCCTCCGACTTTTCCTGAGTATCCTCCCAGAGATTGCAGCCAATAGAGGTTGCACAGCATATTAAAAACAAACACTTCAATAGGACATGATAAAAAGCTGTTGGAAAAACAAAATCCATGGGTATGCTCCTATGTGGAACGCGGGTCGCTATTACAAGCAATTATAGATTTCCGCAGGGTTGCTCGTCCGCGAGCTACCTGTGTGCCAAAGGCAAAAGAGGTTTGGTTGCCGAAATAAATGTCATATGAATCTCTTAGGACGTCAGGTGGCAACTTGACGGAGTTGCATATCTGCCAACGCCCTTCTGTGGCTTTACCACCCCGGTAGAAATCGGAATTTCAAC
>JAIXUU010000146.1 GCA_027483405.1 Planctomyces sp.
CCATCATTGAAATACATCGATGCCTCCCATCAACTCGCACGCCGATCGGTTCGTTCGCTGCCATTAACAGGAACCGCTTATCTGCAGATGTATGAACTCGGGTTTCTGCAAGGCTCTTCATCAGAACAATCCCGCCGCATGCTCGAACAGGGACTCGTCGTCAGACCCCATGCCTCGAACCTCTTGCTGGCGAAGGGGACCGCACTGATTACCTCAGGGGAAGCAGAAGCGGGGATGGCATTGTGGAAGCAGGTTTTTGTCGATTACTCAAGTGCCAGGCGGCAGATTATCAATCTCCTTGCACCATCGATTCCTGCTCAGGAATTGATCGCTCAGTTCGAACCCGACAGCAGGGCCGCCAGTGATATTCTCGCTGCCTACACCAAACTCAAAAAGGAAGCGGACATCACGATCGCTGCCGATGCACTCGGGAAAATTCTCACCAATGAATCCGAACAGGCAGCACCAGAAATCGCCCGCGGCAAGCTGATCTCAGCGGCCTATCAATTCTGGAATGCAAAAAATCTACCGTCTCTCCGTGAGACTCTGGCAAAGGTCGAAGAACTCCATCCCGAAACCGTAGCTCAGCATCGCGATCTGGGTGGTTTATACATGCGACTTCAAGAGTGGGATTCTGCCGAGAGGCATCTTAAGCGATGTGTCGATCTGCAGCCTGCAAATCCCGCTTACGCCAAAATGTACGAATCTGTGCTCCGCTCCAGACAATCCGCTCAACGTTCACTTTCCCCCCGCACATCGCTCGTCATCCCGGCTGGTCATCAGACTTCGCCATCGTTATCTCCCCTCCGATAATCCTCCCTGATCAACCCTTCATCGAATCTCTTTCCCTTCCCTTCATCGAATTCGCTTAGTCACTTTTTACGAGGCGAATTCTTTCTCAAGTTCAACGCGGAATCATCGCCATGAACAGTTCCCAACATCGCGACTTCAGTCAGTCTTCAGTTCGAGCGACCCATTCAAAGCACACACTGCGAAAGCCCGGCATGTTCATCATCCCGGGTGCGTGGGTGATTGCTCTGATCATCACATGCACGCTGGGTTGTGAATCGATCACCAAACTCAATATCCCCGGTATGCAGTATTATCGGCACGATGCCGAGTTCGAAGCGAAGAAGGCGAAACATCAGGCCAACTGGCGCGAGCATCAGAGTGCCGAATCTCTCACCTGGCTCCTGCGCAATACCATCGATAACGGCATGTCTGTCAACGAGGTCAACCAGGCAATCTCCACCGAAGCTGAGCCTGCGGGTGATCGAGCCGAAAGTTACAAGACCGGTGCCAATTACCTGGTGACCGATGACGGCTATCGCTGGGGACCCGATTCCAATGGCCGAGTGATTGTGCTCTTCTTCCGCAACAATCAACTGGTCAATTTTGATCCACACGAGATTCAGTGAACGACCATCCTATCGAATGCTCACGCTGGCCCAGAGGCATGACCATCCGGATGAAGGATTTCGATGCCGTAGCTGGGGGCAATTTCGATCAACTTCTGAATATCCTCCAAAGTTGCCGGCACAGGAATTGTCGAACCTTCTTCCAATGCATGCCCTACTTCGAAGAACATCTCTTCAAGTCCTGCCGGCGCCAGAGTGATCAGCAGGCGGGCGGGTGCATCACTTTCATTGCGGAAGCAATGCTTCACGCCGCGTGGAACATTCGCAAACATCCCCGGCCCGGCAACAATCGTCTCGTCATTGATCTGGAACGTCACTTCCCCTTCAATGACGAAAAAACCTTCTTCCTCACGACTATGAATATGTAACGGCGGCCCACCGCCCGGCGGAACAGTGGCTTCAAACTGGGTGTAGGTTCCGCCCGTCTCTTTCGCAGTGACCAGGAAGCGGTAGACATCGCCAACAACACTGATGGTGCGGCCTTCCCAGACATGTTTGCGTGTTGGTTCTCGAAGCATGATCAGTCTCTGTATGGGTGAAGGAGCAAAAGTTTGATTGTTCGAGTCGCAGACCGTGAGCTGCCATAGAGTGATCATGTCACCGCATCGGCACGACGTACCCACCAGCGGTAATGTGGGACTTTCCCTTTTTCGATCACAAAGCCAGGAGAGCGGGAGAATGTTTCAAACACTTTCGCAGCTTTCTCAGGCTGATGATTTCCCGTGTGAGCGTGCAGCAGATAGCGGAGCTTGAGTGGCTGAGCCTGAGTAACCAGCCGCGGGCCAGCAAAGCAGAGCGAGGCGCCCATCCAGCCATCATTGCGAACATGCCAATGCGTTGGATGATCGGGATTGGAAGGATGATCGAAAAACGTAATCCCTTCTTCCAGATCGGGCTGAGTGGCATCAGGAGCAGGCATGATCGGCCCGGAGTAATCCATCCAGCGGGCCTTTTTACCAAAGATGTTTTTTTCGTTTTCAAGACCTTCGCTGCTGCTCAGTCGACCACCGCCAAACACCGCGGAAATGCTTTTCGCCACCCGCACCGCCATCAGCCCGAAGTTGGTTTTCCCCAGTTCAAGCTGCTCGGAAACAGGCGTGAGTTTTGTTTCAACTTCAACCAGAGTTTCTCCCACGGGCAGCTGATTCGGATCGTCACTTTCCGCAGCGTCATGAGGACGCACGGAGACAATCAGTTCCTGCTCGAGCAAAGGAGCCGGGTTGTGGCCATCGAACCAGTCGAGTCGTACAGCCATGATCGCTTCGTCATCACTGTCGATGTAAGCCAGCCATTCTCTCTGGCGAACAAAGGGGCCTTTGCCATTCAGCCAGAAGTCGAGGCCAGTCACATTCATATGTGAGAACCAGATCGACTGATGATGATCGTGATCCGGTGCTCCCGGATGCCCCATGCGTGTGAGGCTCAGGCCTGAAGGGCCAATCAGCGGATCCAGATAGGGCCTGGGGTAATCCGTCCCGTAATGCCACGACAATCGATGCCAGCCATCCACGACAAACTTGACTTCATACCCACTGACGGGAATGGCCTGACAGCGCGGAAAGAGTTTCGACATGGCAGCCTCATGCAGTCATCTCAATGGTGATCTTGATCTGCATGCAGCGTACCAGATCAAGATCCTCCCCTGACTCAGAAAATCAGGCAGAGATCATCAAACTCCCGAGGAGATTCAAAAAGCCAAGCCAGCGAATCCATCAATCTTGTGTCTGGGGAAGAGCACGATTCTCGCGGTCAACGAGAATCACTTTGGGCTTCAATTCCTGACCGGCTGCTGTTTCCATCTGTACGTATGAGCAGATGATAATCAGATCCCCGGGCTGTACCAGCCGGGCACCGGCTCCATTGACGCAGATCACTCCCGAATTGGGCGGGCCTTCGATGGCGTAAGTAATGAATCGTTCGCCATTAGTGATATTGTAAATGTGAACTTGCTCATGCACGAGGATATCGGCCAGTTCGAGCAGGACTCGATCCACCGTAATGCTTCCCTCATAGTGCAGGAGAGCCTCGGTAATCGTCGCCCGGTGAATCTTCGATTTCAGGAATGTGCGTTGCATCAATCTCAGCCCCAATGGCTCGCCAGGAGCCAGGCACGCAAAAGTTGAGTCGTCCGACCGAGTGGCTTCGAATCGAG
>JAIXUU010000335.1 GCA_027483405.1 Planctomyces sp.
AGACTCCTGTTGCTGGTCACAATCTGTGCGACCAGTTCCCTGGCATGGGCTGCTGAAGAGACTGTGTTCGTCGAAGCAGAAGGTTTTCGCGAACCGGGCGGGTGGTCACTCGATACTCAGTTCATTACCGAGATGGGATCACCCTATCTGTTGGCACATGGGCTGGGAAATCCTGTCGCAGATGCCACCACGACCTTCAAAGTGACTGAGGGTGGGAAACACCGTGTCTATGTGCGGACTAAGGACTGGGTAGCTCGCTGGAAAGCCCCTGGCAAACCAGGCCGGTTTCAATTGCTGATTGATGGCCAACCTCTGGCCACCGAGTTTGGAACTGAATCGGCAAACTGGTTCTGGCAACCCGGTGGGGAAGTCGAACTGAAACCCGGTGAGCATCAATTAGCGCTGCATGATCTGACCGGTTTTGACGGTCGCTGCGATGCGATTGTATTGACCAAATCCTCTCAGGCTCCACCGGAAGCCGCAAAAGAATTAGCCGCCTATCGCGCCAAAGGTTTAGGGCTCAGTGAAACTCCAACGATCAAGAAGGGTTATGACCTTGTCGTTGTGGGTGGCGGTTATGCGGGGATCGGTGCAGCACTCTCGGCAGCCCGGATGGGTTGCAAAGTGGCCCTGATCCAGGACCGTGGTGTGCTGGGCGGAAATGGCTCGAGTGAAGTTCGAGTCTGGTCCATGGGCCTGATTCGCCGCGGCAAATATCCCCGAGTGGGCGAAATCGTCGAAGAGTTCTGCGATCACGCGAAGAAATCGCCCGGCACTGCAGACGAATTCGAAGACGCCAAGAAAGAACGAATTATCAGTGCTGAAGACAAGATCGATCTGTTCCTCAACACGTTTGCCAACGGGGTCAAAAAATCTCAGCCAGCACGGATTGACGCCGTCAAGGCGTTTAACGTCAAGACCGGCGAGCAATTCGAGTTCTGGGGAAAACTCTTTGTCGATGCGACAGGTCATGGAACCATTGGGGCTCAAGCGGATGCCGCCTGGGAGATGACCGACAAGGGCCGCATGGGCATGAGCAATATGTGGACATGGGATGAAGTCCGTTCACCCACAACATTCCCGGAGACTCCGTGGGCGTTGCCACTGACAATGAAGGATTTTCCTTACCCTGTGGATCATCACGGCCAGTGGTTCTGGGAAAGTGGTTACGACAAAGATCCTCTGCAGGATGCCGAAGGGATTCGCGACTGGAATCTGCGAGCCGTCTTTGGTGCGTTTAACGCTATGAAGAATGGCGACGGAGCTGAGAAGCATCGAAACGCCATTCTGACCTGGGTGGCATTTATTGGCGGGCCGCGAGAATCGCGTCGACTGACTGGTGATGTGGTGCTGACTCAGGAGGATATTGTCAGTAAGCGAGAGTTCCCGGATGGCTGCGTGCCGAGTACCTGGAGCATCGATCTGCACTATCCCAAGAAACAGTTTGCCGAGAAGTTTGTCGACAATCCTTTCATTTCGATTGCAGTGCATGATCAGCGGATCGATCGGGCTTACGGTTATCCCGTTCCTTATCGCTGCTTCTATTCGAAGGATATCAACAATCTCTTCATGGCAGGGCGGAATATCAGTGTCACGCATGAAGCTTTGGGGACAACCCGCGTCATGAAGACCTGCGGCATGATGGGCGAAGTTGTCGGCAAGGCGGCCTATTTGTGTGCCTTGCATGACTGTCAGCCACGCGATGTTTATGAAAGCTATTGGAAGGAGATGGATACTCTGCTCCAATTGCCTGGCAAAGCCCGCCGGCAATCGCTTTCGAGTGATGTCGTTATCCCAGCAGATGCAATGTCATTACCCGGCCCACCGGGGCTCGATCCAGCCCGGATGGAAGGTGTGGTGATTGATAACCGTGATGCCAAGGTCTCTGGCAACTGGACGAGTGGCAGTGGTCTCAATGGATACGTGGGCTATGAGTACCTGTACGCTTCTGCCAATTCCGGTGCCAAGGTGAAGTATTCCTGGAAGACGGCTGAAGAAGGGCTGATTTCCTTCCGGCTGATTTATGGGGCTCATGAAAATCGGGGCAAGGCTGTCCCGGTCACCATTCAGATTGGCAATTCGACCAAGCAGGTGTTGGTTGATATGACCAAAGCTCCTGCCGGGAAAGATGGCTCTCATGAGCTTGGTCGCTTCGAGGTCAAGAAAGGTGAGGAAGTCTTCGTCGAGATTGGAACTGAGAATGCTGGAGGGGTTGTGCATGCCGATGCACTTCAACTGGTGAAGATGGTACCGCCAGTCAAGACTTCTGCCCCATGAGTGGCGTTCGCCACGACCTGCTGCCGATTGTCGACCGGGAAGCTCTTTCAAAACCAATGAGAGGGCCCGGTCGATTTTTTTGGAATACAGTCATCCATACAGGCCGGGTTCTGCTGCTGGTGCTGCTGATTTTCATGATTCGCTGGCAGGCTGAGCAGATCAAATCTCGGGCGCAAGCGAAGGACCTTACCGCACGATATCTGCCAGTAGTGCAGAAGTTCTGGCCGGAAGCACAGAGGTTGGTACCGCGGGGAAAGGCTGAAGAGATTTCGGACGGTGGATTGCCCCGCAGCAATTCCCCGAAGTTCGACCAGCTTGTTGATTTTGTCGTGCTGGGTGAACAGTCTGAGCCTGTGGGATTCGTCACACAGACCACACCGGCCAGTGATCGTTATCTGGGGTTTTCCGGGCCAACCAACGTATTGATGGGCTGGGATGTCGAAGGAAAGGTGGCGTGGGCAGAGATCGCAGACAGTCGAGATACTCGTGACCATGTTGAGCTGATCGTCAGGGATGGAAAATTCCTGGCCCAGTGGAATGGGAAGGGCTTTCAGACAGTCAGTGAAGACATCGTTGATCAATCAGCCATGCGGCATGTGGCTGGGGCAACCTTAACATGTCTGGCCATCCTCCAGGGGTTGGAAGCTCGACTGAATTCACAACAGGTGTTGGCTGCCAGACCGGCGGATTCGACGCGCTTTCCTTTGGCTGTGACAATTGAAGATGTGCAGAGGCTCTTTCCACAAGCTTCACGATTTGAACCTCATGCCGAGACATCTTTGCTTCTGGATGTCTTTGCCGCCGATGGCCAGTTGTTAGGCCAGATTTTTCGCACCGTTCCAGCAGCAGATCAAATGATTGGTTACCAGGGGCCGACGGAAGTCCTCGTCAGTCTGCTCCCCGATGGACATCTGGGCCAACTGCTCGTCGGTCGCAGTTTTGATAACGAGCCCTATGTGGGATATGTTCGCGACGACGCCTGGTTTGCCGAACTCGTTAAGGGCAAGACGGTGAAGGGACTTGCCGAGACGACTTTTGAAGAGTGGGGTGTCGAAGGAGTTTCTGGTGCCACAATGACCAGCCAGACGATTGCCCGGGGGGTGCTGGCTGCTGCGATCGAGTTATCAAAAGAAATGGAAGCTCAACAGAAACAGCCGTCGATCGACTCGAAAAATCAGGCGTCTGGCATTTTTGGCTTGATCAAAACCATCAACTGGTCATCGCCTCGACTCTGGCAACAAACGTTGACGGCACTTGTTGTCCTTCTGGCCTGTATGGTGGGATTAACCCATCTGCGGGGAAACCTATGGGTCCGACGGGGATTGCAGCTCCTGGTACTGGTGTATCTGGGAGTAATGAACGGCGAACTCCTGTCGTTAGCCATGTTCAGCGGTTGGGCTCAGAGTGGGGTCCCGTGGAATAGTGCGGGAGGTTTGATTGCCATGTCGATTGCTGCTGTGGCATTGCCACTGGTGGCTCGAACGAATGTCTATTGCTCGCATCTCTGTCCTCATGGTGTGCTGCAACAGTGGATGGCCGGTCATCGACATTGGCGCCCCAGGTTGGCAGCGAGGGTGGTCTCCGTACTGAGGCTGGTGATACCGGCTTTACTACTGGTGGCGTTGTGTGGATCGATGGGAGTGCTCTCGATCAGTCTGGTTGATCTGGAACCATTTGATGCTTATTCGTGGAGGGCCGCTGGCTGGATCACGACAGTGCTGGCCATCGGAAGTCTGGTGATCTCGTGGTTCATTCCGATGGGGTATTGCCGGTTTGGCTGCCCGACAGGAAGTTTGCTCGAGTATTTGCGTCGGCATGCCCGAAGTGGCCAGATACAGCCGGGAGATTTTCTGGCGATGGCCTGCCTGATCATTGCAGGTGGTTTGATGCTATGGGATGTGGTGGGACCATGAGAGGGACGCCATTTCAGACAGAGCGGGCGATGGATGATCAAAATCAGATCCGCATGAGCAGGCCATGCCTGAATAGGCTGCTCGTGGTGCTGGTCTGGTGTTCGCTGGCTGTGATCTGTCGTTCGTCAGAACCGGATCCTGCGAATCACCATGTTGGGGTGGCGGTTGATAAACGCGAATCAAAGCAAGCCCCAGACAGCAGGCTTGGCACACAGCTCCGTCAATCAGAAAGGAACTTGTCTCAGGTTCCCGTGGCAGGTTTTGCAGAGACAGGGGCAACTATCGCTTCTTGTGAGCTATCGGGAATGGCCATGGGGATGGGGTGGAAGGTTCAGGTCTGGTATCGGGATGATGTCGCCTTCGATCGACTGGCTCTGAAACAGCAGTTACAAGCGGAACTGGAGAGGCTGGAATCAATCTTTTCGCTGTATCGAAGCCAATCAGAAATCAGTCGGTGGAATCACCATAGGGCGACCGATTGGCAGGTCGTCTCGCCGGATTTTGCACAACTCGTTCAGGAAGCGTTGCGGCAGGCCAGACAAAGTGACGGAGCCTTTGACCCAACGATTGCCGGCGTCATGGAAGCCCGAAAGTTTCGCTCGATCTGGCCCACTTCCCGTTCGAAGAATCCTCAGCCTCGTCAACAGGATCCAGAGGTCATTCCCATCATCGATTGGCAGGCTGTGGAGGTGACGACTGAACCACCCCAAGTTCGAAAAAATCATCCACAGATCCAGCTCGATTTGAATGCTCTGGTCGAAGGTCTCGCGCTGGAGAAGATGAGAGGCTGTTGTCAGAGAGCAGGCGTGTTGGCTTGCCTGCTCTCCTTAGGTGGAGAGTATTTGATCGATTGCGAGCGATTATTCTCGCAGACCCAAAATCAGGCCAGAGTTAAGATCTTTGTCGAATCGCCCATCGATGCGACAAAAAGCCTGGCCGTTGTTCGTTCTCTCAAGGGCTGTGTGAGCACATCAGGAACGTATCGACAAACATGGCCTGATGTCGAGGTGCACGACCGGGTTTCTCATCTGATTGAACCACGGACAGGGCAGCCACTGAAAGCCACAGCCTCGCTGGTGAGTGTCTATCATGATAACCCGATTCTGGCAGATGGCTGGGCGACATCACTCATGGTCGCTGGTCGAGAAAAAGGGTTGAGGCTGGCGGATGAATATCAATTGGCGGCTTTGTTCTATTCAGCCGAAGAGGATGAGCCTCTGATCATCAGCAAGGCAGGGAAGGGAATCTTCGAGCCATGGGAAACTGCTCTGATATCTGCAAATCCATTCCAAGCTTACCCCTCGGACTATGATCGAACTTCCGAAGAGAATTCAAGTCCCGTTGTGAGTGGATGGTCATTGAGTTGGAAAATCATCCTGTGCATCACAGGAATTACCGCCCTGATCAGGTTCGCGCGTTTCGCTGCCGGACGTGTGGATGGATGAGCGGCCGAAATGTGATTCTTCAGCTCATCTCAGGCTGCTTGAATTCGTGAGTTACTGTGCTGAAGGATCGTTGGGGCGAGTATAAAAAATATCTCCTTCGAGCGAATTGTAGCGCAGCAGGGCATCGCCATCGCTTTTGTGTTCACCAAAAGGAACGCCGAGCGATAACTCATGGTCTGTGACTTCGAGAATGGGATCAGCCCAGACGTGTCCTGGCAGCACTTTTTTGAGCCAGGCTTCATGCTGTTTGGCGAGTTGCTGATTTTCTTCGGGAGCCTTCATGAGCCACTCCTGACGATGAACTCTGGCCAGCGCACGGGCATCGCGGAGAATCCGATACCTCTCCTCAGGCGTCAGCGTGGAGAACATCCGTTCGTCGGTTTCCAGCTTACGCAGTGACAAAAGTGCCTCTTTGCGGAGATGATCCGACAGATTGCGAGGGCTGGCGACATTTCTCATGGCCGCTAAAGCGAGGGCTTGTGTCCAGGCGGCAAACTGTTCGGGAGTCACCTGCTCGAGCCGTAGTGCCCGCTGAAGTGCTGTGGAACGATTCCATTGAGCTCCCAATTCTGTCGGGTTCCATTTTTTGGCGAGGAGGCCCGTTTCCTCCTTGAGCAGATCAGAGATCGAAATGGTCCGCTGATCTTTCCATTGAGGAGGCGGTGCGAAGAGCGGGCCAAAGGCCGGGAGTTTTTCGCCCGGCAAGGATTTAACAATCCGCTCGAAGGTCGACCAATCTTCCGGGGCCAACGGTTCGTCCGGGCGAATAATCACCACCGGCGCCGGTGGTGCCGATTCGCAACCCAAGGCGGTGATCGTACCGATGGAAAGGAAGAGCACCAGAAACTTCATGGCTGCCCAGGTAAGCGGGATGAATAACGTGGGGCAAGTGCAGCGAAACATACAGACTCCTCCAGTGTATGCTTCAGCTTGCCCTCATGTGCGGCGATGGGCTGGCTTCTTTCGGCAAGAGTGAGCGATGAAGGCCCTGCACTCTGCCAGATTTGCCGGAAAGTTCGAATACGAGGGCGGGCAGACAAGCCACATCTGTTGCGAAATGTCTACATGTTGATGGGCAGGAAGGAACCTTCAAAGTCTTTAATCAAACAAACCGCCACCAAAGTCGAACCCCGAGATGCGCCAGACGGTCAACAGGCAGACGATGATCTGCGCCGTCAGCCAGATGGCGGGGCCAGTGGGTTCCCACCGCGCAGATTCCGTTTTTGGCAAACAAGGTGTTGTTCCCGTGCACTGATCGGCTCTGGTCAGCGTGGGCACCCAGAGCAGAATCGGCATGAGAAAAATCCACAGCCGAGCTGCTTCGCCACTGTTTTTCCCGGAACACCAGAGCCACAACCAGACACTCAGGCAACAGACTGCCAGGCGCCAACCATCGGCAAGGCGGGTGGGCTTGGCGAAGGATTGCCAAAGCAGTTGCCAGCGACTTTTGAGGGTTTGTTCGTTACCAGATGAATCCGGAAAACGCATAGAAATAAGAAATCGCAAAAAGACAGGCCACCCCACGGCAAAAGCCAGTTCAACTGGTGAAACAATGAACCATAACCATGTGGTTCTAGGAGAAACTTCATAAAAGCGGCTGTGATTGATCGAATTCTGCCACCAGATAAACCACAGGTTGGCACCTGAGAGGGCTGAAAAAAGAATGGTCGATCCTAAAAATCCAACGAGCACAGCCAGACTGGCGACGAGATTCCTCACGATATGCGACGAGCCATCATGATCGCTCCGGTGGATGTAACAAGTCGCAATCGTGGCCAGACCATAGAGGAAGCACATCAATAGAACCGGAGCGAAGGCCAGCGATTGCAGCATTGCGATCATGGCCAGAATCCCCCACAGGAATCCGACAATCACGAATTGCCAGACGGGTCTTGTGGATCTGACCTGACAGAGCCAGCTGATCCCCAGGAGGAGCATGGTCGAAAGCCAGGGAAATGCGGCATCAGACTTAGGGATAAAGATCAAACTGGCAGGTACCAGCGGCCAAAGAGCAGCGCTGAGCCATGCACAGCGGGGTGATGAAAATTGTGCACAAAGCAGGTACAGAGGGAGCGTCGTTCCCGCAGCCATCATGAGGACGAGCATGGTGGCCAGCCAGAGAATCGTCGCATCGTTTGACGTCATGGGGTGAGGCGTGTTTTGCCCATTCTCTTCAATGATTCCACAGGCGTCATGGAATGAAACGGGCATGGTGGCGAGCGCGAGATTCCTGACGAATGGTGCGTTTTCGACAACATACGAAATCGCATGAAAGACAAGAAACAAGCCTGGCGGATGAGTGCCGACATGCAGAACATCACCTTGCCGCACGCGCTCAGGGTAAGTTTGCAAAAACTGATCGACTTGAGGACTCTCGTGCCTGGCAATGGTGAAGTACCCGGAAGAAGCCGGGTAATAGAGCACAAAAGGGGCTTTGCCGAACCGCGCAGAAGAGGGGGCCAGCTCAATCACCAGGAAACTCCAGACGAGAGCTGCGATCAGCAGGCCACCGATCCAGAGTTGTTTTCTGGCGGATGATAGGTGATCGATTCGGCGTGCGCCGGCCAGCACAAAGGCCAGATAGGCCAGGCCAGCGATCAATCCCAACAGCAGATTGATCCATCGATCGGGTTCATTCCAGTCGATTCGCCACCAGACCCATTCACCGGGAATTCCTAGCGGCCAGCGAAAATACCAAAGAGTCATCCATGTTAAACAGATGGCGATTCCTGGCAGAAGAAATGATTTGGCAAGTTTCTGAGGAAGCGAACTGTCTTTCATCGCTGGCTGAGTGTGTCGGATCGCACGCTCGCTCTGGCTGGAAAATTCACTGGATTTCGTCGGCCTGTTCACCATGCCATAAGTTTAACCCATCCCCCAGCCTGCTGCACGGTGAAGGGCAGGAGTGTGTTTGGCTGGAAACTGTTTGACCAGTCAGCACTAAACCAGACAGTCTCTGGCCTCACTGGTGCTTCCAGTAAAGACAACAACCTCCTCTCTGGTCGAACAGGCTCTTCGCCAGTCGATCGAGTGCAGGGATGGTTTCATCTCGCTCGATGAATGAATCATCTCAAAGAGAAACGCTCTTCGATCAATGAGGGATGAGGTGCATCGACCGACGCCACCGCGTTAAGTGACTTTCGGGCAGTGGCCCAGGCCGCATCCTGACCTTCGTCGAAGCCTGCCTGATAACCGGCGGCCCAACACATAAAACAGCCCCAAGCGAGGGCTGGAACACTCCAAATCATCCAGGGTCTCGTGAGCATCTTGCCACTCCTACCACACAGACAGATTCGGCGGGCGGCGTCTTGCCGTTCGTCGATAATTTATTATTCGTTCATTGTATTTTCATAATGTGTCGAACTGTCGTCAACGTTACTTCGTTGGAATTAACAATTCTGATGCCGCGAATTCGAAGAAGTGATGAAAATTGAAAAATTTTCAGCGTTTTGCCTCAGTTGTGAGTCCTTGGCATGGCGGATCGAGGGGTTCGTGCCGGTGATCGCCTAGTGAAGATCGATTGTGAAGATCGTTTGACGATGCTGATTGCCAGGCTGCTGGGCACGATGCTCGCTCGTTGAGCGAGTTTTTCGGGCATAATGTGGATGCACATGCGGGTGTGCAACTCGCGAACTTCAGGTGAGATGATCGTTGTTGGTAGGAAAGTGGGCGGGTGGCTGGGGTTGAGTCTTCGAACCCCCAGCGATCTTTGGCACGAATTGGGGATTCGCGAAGACGCTCAACCCCGGTCACCCCATATTCGCGAGCGCAGTTGATGATCTGAACTGCCATCACCATTTACGCGACAGCCGGTCAGTTGAATCAATGTTCGTCTTCATCGAGAGGGATGGGCCCGGCCATGCGAAAAATCGCTCCCAGAGTGGGGAGGGCATCGCGATTTCCGTGGTGGCTGCATTTGATCGCTCCAGCAGCGCAGGCAAAACGAAGTGTGTAGTCCGCAGGCCAGTTTTCGAGCCAGCCATGCACAAAGCTGCCACAGAAGACATCCCCCGCACCATTGGTATCCCGCGTCACGACGTGGAACGCTTCCTGCTCTACGACATGGCTGCGGGTATGTAAGACCGCCCCCGCTTCCCCAAAGGTGGTGATGACCCAGCGTGGCCCCAGAGCCTGTAATCGCGCAGCGGCATCTTCCAGCGAATCCGTTCTCAAAAACTCCTGGATCATTCGTCGGGAAGCATTAAGCACATCAACATAGGGCAGCAGATCCTCCAGCCCTGGGCGATAACTTCCCGCATCCAGAAAGACTCGTAATCCACATTCTCTGGCAAGTTTGGCGGCAGCAATCGAGGAATTCACAGGCCAGCCGTCGAGATACAGACATTTGGCTCCTACAAACATCTGACGCTGAAAGTCTGCTGGTTCGAGATGTTGCCTGGGGCGGTGACTGACCACTGTCCGTCGGCCAGTCTGCTCATTGATCCAGATGTGGGCTAACCCTGTCTCGCGTTCTGCTCCCACCAGGGAGTATTGCAGATCGATCCCTTCGGATGTCAGCTGCTGGGAAATGAATGCGCCGGCATCATCTTCACCCCAACTACCAATCATGCGGCAGGAATGCCCCAGGCGTCTGAGCATCGTAAGGCCTGTGGGAACAGGCCCGCCCACCTGACGGGGTAAAGCCTGCCCCGAGATTTTCGTATCTTCCTGAGGATAGTCAGGGACAATCATCCGGTAGTCGGCGACAACCAGTCCGGTCCCTACGATTTCGACTTGATTGACCACGCTGCTTTCCGATGCCGACATAACCCGGGATTCCTCGATTGCCTCATTTGTCCGTGTGATGAGCACAGAAATTGAGGCTTTAATGTGAATAACAATCGAAGTGATTACTGATCTTCGTTGATGAGTTTCCAGAAGGGGTCGTCGTCGGCCAGGGTGGATTTCTGAGCTTTAACAGAAGTCCCTGGCTGAGAGCTGGAGTTCACCACTCTGGCTTGCGCCTTCGGTTCCTGGATCTCGGAAACATCAGCATCTTCCAGGAGGATGATTTCTTCTTCCTGAGCGGCCCGTTCGCCGGGAAGTGCTGTTTTTTTGATGCTTTCTTGACGGATGACTTCGGTATGGGCTGAATGCCCCGTCTTGCGGACTTTGGCAGAGACCTTCACGCGGGCATCGGCTCCATATTCCAGTTTTACATCGATTGCCGAACCTTCTGGAAGACCGGATGGGAGCGAACTGATCTCGCATTCACCCACGGGGACAAAATCGCGATCGACGGCATTGCCGCTTTCGACAAGCCGCAGGGTGACTTTGCTCTGATTGGCAATCACAGTTCCATAAGTTTGAGTGCAACTGGCCGGGAGTGGGGTATTGGCGGGAATGAGCCAGTTGGGCTCACGCTGACCTGAGGTTTCATTACGCACCAGGATCCCGAGAGATCTTGAGTTGACATCAATCTGTTTGAATTTGGAAAGTTTGGAAATGGCCTGAGAATTCAGAACCGAGCGGGCAAAATCCTGATCGGACATCAGCATGCCCGCAAAGTAGGTCGCACCGTGGGCAATCGACAGATCGGGAGAAAGTGTCGAATTCAGAGTCTTGTAGCCCGCCATTTTCTTCAGCAGTTGCTGAACCATGGGCATACGCGACGCACCTCCAGTGGCCAGCACCACATCGACGTGAGCCCATCCCAGTTTATTGTCGCGCAGTAACCCTTGGGTGATCGATTCGATCCGCTCCAGTAGCTTGGCCGAGAGTTTTTCGAACTGTCCCTGCTCGACAAGATAAGTCTTACGATAACCTTTATGGGCGACGTTCAGGGCAGCCTTGGGGCGTACCGAAAGACTGCGTTTGGTCTGTTCAACTTCGAGTGCTAAGGCCTGCAGGCTTTCGCGGTCATTCCGCGGATCGAGCCCGAATTCTTTCTGAAACTGCCGGGCCAGACCATTGAGCAGCACCTGGTTGAAATCGAGACCACCGAGATTGAGATCGCCCGATGAAGCGATGACGCGGACTTCGTTCTTGCGATAAGAGACCAGCGAAAGATCATAAGTGCCGCCCCCCAGATCGACGACTAAAATCCGCTGGTCTTCAGCAAGCTCGGTAAACCACATCCCTTCGCTGCCAATCACATAACATAATGCGGCAGCCACAGGCTCGTTGATGATATCAACCTGTTTCAGTCCCGCCTTGAGGCCGGCTTCAGCAGTTCGCGAACGTGAAAGATCTGTGAACTGGGCGGGAACTGTAATTACGGCGTGTTCAATTTCGCCGATCACTTGGCGCGCCTGCTTCAGCAGCGATTCCAGAATATAGGCGGAGACATCGACGGGGGTGATTTGTCGACCATCAATCTCCCAGGTTTTGGTCGGGTCGCCCATGTATCTTTTGGCAGCCGAAATCACTCGCTGCGGGGCACGGATCGAATTGCGAAGAGCTTCTGTCCCGACAATCACCTTGCTTTTTTCGAACAGCACGACCGAAGGGGTGGTCATCTCTCCATCAACATTGGGAATGGTGACGGGTTCACCATGTTCATTGAGATACGCAATGGTCGAATAAGTTGTTCCCAGGTCAATGCCGACGGCGTGGTGTCCAGCCATGGATGTTCACTTCATGAAAGGATGTCTGCTGCAGAGGGGTTTTTCAAGAACAACATCATACGCAATCAGGCAGGTTGCAGCGATGAAAATCAGGCGCCGTTCGTGGAGGCAAGTTTGAAGATTCGGCCTCGACTCAATTGTCATGAATCTGCCGTAGGAGATCCGGAATTCACCGGATGAATTGCACAGCGATTCATGAGATCGGGTAACCCTGTTGCAGCCAAGGTATGCTGTTACAAGGAAGTTGGCGGGCATAGCACCAGTCGATTTGCGGGATGTGTCCCGCCAGTCCTGGAAAATAAGGATCGACAATGCCTGATCGAGAGGCTTCGAGAACTGGCATTTTGTCTGGCACAGGAATCGATTTGCAAAGGAGGAGATGTCGGGCTTGCCAGCGGCAGGCAAACCAGGCAGCAATCGAGTCGCTGGTCACATCCCAATGATGAGGAAGGGGTTCGGGTTGAAGGCCATCCTGTGAAGAACTCTCTGCGAGGTGCAGAGCTCTGCTGGTTCGCAGCAAAGGGAAAAGTCCTTTTTTCCAGGCCTCCAGTGACTGTTCGAGATGATCCACCAGCAGAGATTCTGGCAGCAGGGATTGGATCAGGCGGGCATTCAATTCGAGAGACTCACAAGCCAGCCAGTGAGCCGCTTCCTCTTCTACGTGATGTTGTTTCTGCCAGTCACGGATCACATCAGCGGTCGCACCGCCTCCAGGAATCAGCAATGGGCTGCAATCTGAATAAGCTTTCCCCGGTTGAAACCAGCTGCGAATCGAAGCCAGCACTTCCCGCAGACTTTCATAATCATAAAGGCTGCCACCGACCTTAATGACCACCAGCATTTGGGAAGGATTCTCCACCAGCATCCAATCAATTGATCGAGGGGCGCTAGTCGATGATTTTATTGATGGGATATTCGACGAGCCCGCGAGCCCCGGCCTGTTTCAGCCTGGGAATGACAATCCGGACATACGATTCATCGACAATCGTATTCACGGCGACCCAATCAGGATCAGAAAGCGATGAGATGGTAGGCTTTTGCAGAGCGGGAAGTTGTCCGAGGACTGTCGGCAGATCTCCCCGGCGGACATTCATCATCAGGCCGACTTTCCCCTCTGCAGCGAGACAGGATTGCAGCATGAGTGCGATGTTTTCTAGCTTGCCACGCTTCCACTCGTTGGCAAAAGCCACTTTGTTAGCAATAAACCGCGTCGTACTCTGGAGGACTTCATCCAGAATCCGCAGATTATTGGCCCTGAGCGAACTGCCGGTCTCGGTCACTTCGACAATCGCATCAGCCAGTCGCGGCGGTTTGACTTCCGTCGCTCCCCACGAAAACTCAACATCAGCAGTGACATTATGTCGTGCCAGGTAGGCTTTCGTTAAGCCGACGGCTTCGGTTGCGATGCGTTTCCCTTGAAGATCCTGCACCGTCTTGATTTCAGAATCGTTGGGCACACAGAGAACCCAGCGGACAGGTCGGCGGCTGACCTTCGAGAAAACGAGTTCACAGATTTCATGAACATTGGCCTGAGTTTCAAGGACCCAATCGTGACCGGTCATACCCGCATCGAGAATGCCCTGTTCGACATAGCGCGCCATCTCCTGAGCACGAATGAGCATACACTCAATTTCAGGGTCATCAATTTCAGGGAAGTACGATCTCGACGAAAACTTGATGGTATAGCCTGCCTTCCGGAACAGTTCGGCTGTCGCTTCCTGAAGGCTGCCTGCGGGAATCCCTAACTTGATGACTTGTGACATCGCATTTCACTCGGCTGTAAGTAGATCACTGAAAAGTTGATGTATTGGAACAGATCACTGGCTTCAAGGGGAGACCTTGAAGCTCAAATGTTCCTAAATTCGCGGTCTGGCAATCTTTTGGAGAGTCTGATGAGGATTTGCAGGTCTGGAATGCCCGATTACTTGTGATAGACCACTTTCGGGTCAAAAACACGTTCGCCGATGACAGTGACAGCACCGGTTTCGGGCTGAATCTGGCGGAAGAAACAACTGCGGAAACCTTCGTGGCAAGCCGCCCCACCAATCTGTTCGACTTTTACCAGCAGTGTGTCGGAGTCACAGTCGAAGTACAACGCTTTGAGAAGCTGCACGTTGCCGCTCTCTTCGCCTTTGCGCCAGAGCTTGGAGCGACTCCGGCTGAAGTAGACGACTCTGCCTGTGGATAAAGTTTCCTGATAGGCCTCGGCATTCATGTAAGCCAGCATCAGGACATCGCCCGTGGCGTGATCCTGAGCGATAACAGGAATGAGCGGATGTTTTTCAAAATCCGGGCCATTTGGATTACCGGTGCTCCCCATGCTGAATGCTCTTCTCCCAGTCAGTCGATTGACCACAAATTTTCAGTGATTCTGGTGATTTCGCTGCGAAAGTCAGCGAAGCGATTCTAGCGAACGCATTCGCACCAGAGACAAAATGTGAAAGACCATGTTCTGCCAGTGATACTCGTGCAGAATCGACTTAAGATCGTAACTATCTGCGCTGTTCGAGGCGAATGATGCAGGCAAAATTGATGCCTGTATAAGTCAAAGATTGATCTATTGCTCAAGTTGACACGATCGACACGACACAGTGGGGAGAACACAGTGGAGATGACACCGTTCAGCAGGGTGCGGTTCTGCGTTCGTCACCGAATTTCGGGAAACTCGTCTCTTCTGACAACCCGCCTTGAGGGAATTTTGCAGCTAAACCGGGGGCGTTTCCCGGGGGTAACGATGTTTGGTGAGAGTGACTTCGTTCCCTTTTTTGCTGTAAGTCACTTCATCCATAAAGGCACGCATAAGGAGCACCCCGCGACCGCTGGGCCTTTCGAGGTACTCGGGATCTGTGGGATCGGGAAGTCCCGCAGGGTTAAAGCCCGGGCCTTCATCATGAATCACGAATTGTGCCATGGTCGGCTGAATTCTCGATGAGATGCGGATGACTCGATCGCGCCAGGGGGATTCTTTGCGACGCATCTCGGACATTTCATGGAAGGCATTGTGATCCTGCTCTTTGAGAGTCGAACTGACTTCCAGATTTCCATGGTAATAGGCGTTGAGCAGGGCTTCTTCAAGGGCTGTGCCAATCCGTACACGCTCGGTGGTATCACATTCCCAGATATTGGCCAGCGATCTCTGGAGGTGATGAGAAAGGGACATGATGAGAGGCAGGTCGTTCGGCAGTACGAACTGCTCGATCTGCTCGGTGAGTCTGCTGAACAGCGCGACTCGTGACCGATCTTCGTCTGTGGCAGCGAGCACACGGGTGACGACACCTGTCAGTTCCTGAGCGAGGAGCCTTTTCGGAACGTAGCTGGCTGCCCCTTGCTGAAGAGCTTTGACAGCCAGTTCCTCGCTTCCCTGGGCCGTCATCAGGATGACAGGAATCTGCGGGAATTCTTTGCGAACCTCGGTCACGACGTCGAGCCCGGTTTTGTCGGGCATTTGCATGTCAGTCAAAACCAGTTGCGGATGAAAGTGTCTCACCTTCTGGAGACCTTCTTCACCATCAGCAGCATACAGGACAGTCCAGTCCGATCGCCCGGCCAGAAGCTTACCAGCCAGTCGCCGATCAATTGGAGAATCATCGATCACGAGGAGCGTGGTCATGGTCGTCTCTCGCGTATCTGTTCAAAAGGCAGTTGTCATATTCGCACGATAAACTATCGGCTGCATCAGTTAAGACCGGATGTTCTGCACACAGTCTGGCGAGAGTATCCCGCGACTTTCAAGAGACAGTTTGTTTGCATGAAGAATTCATCATGACAAAGTCCCTGCGGGTGTCCCCAGTTTTCCATCCCGAATGCGGACAATGAAATCATCCTTGTGCACGTATTCCTGCTCGTGAGTGACGACGACCACTGTGGTCTTCAACTCCTGGCTGCAGTTGCGCAATAAGCCAAGAATCTGCTGACTGTTCACCGAATCGAGTTCGCCAGTGGGTTCGTCGGCCAGAATCAGTTTTGGTTTTTTGAGCAAAGCCCGGGCAATGGCGACACGTTGCTGCTCGCCGCCCGAAAGTTGACTCGGGCGATGATCGAGTCGATCCTTCAAACCGACTCTTTCCAGCAGTTCGATGGCTTCCTGGCGCTGCTGAGTCGAGGCACCTCGGGCCAAGTAAGGGACGAGAACGTTATCCACCGCATTGAGATTGGCCAGCAGATTGAAGCTTTGAAAGATGAAACCGACGTCATTCCGTCTGTAGGCATCTTTTTCGGTGGCTGTCATTTTTTTCAGAGACTGCCCATTGACGAAGATGTCCCCCGTCGTCGGTTCGTCGAGGCAACCGATGAGGTACAGCAATGTGCTCTTTCCGCTGCCAGAAGGTCCCAGAATAAAACTGAATGCACCGGCGGGAATCTGGCAGGTCACTTCGCGAAGTGCGTAAACCTGCGTTTGTCCTCGAACATGAATCTTGGTGACCTGCTGGACTTCGATCATCAATCCACTTTCAACTTACCTGGCGAAAGTCATCACTCTTTGAGTCAAGTTGCAATACGCTGAACTTGCACCTCCGGGAAGAATAGCAGAGTTCCAGCCAATCTGCGAAACGCCAGCGAGTTTCATCGTGAAAACGGGGAACTTACTCGGGGCAACCAAGGGGAAGAACTCCAGAAAGGTGGCAACTTCACTCGAATTTCACAATAACTATTCAGGCTGACCGATCAGAATGTGGCGATTGAAGATGATTTAAACTGGCCTGGTCTTTTCCTTAACCCGTGGCAATCAGCCTGCATTCATCGCCGGGAGTACGCCATGAGTTCTCCATCAATTTCCAGTGTTCGGCTTCCCTTATGGGCACTGGAGAGTAATCCTTCGGTCTTTGGGCGACTGCATGAATGTCTATTGAATCTCAAGCCGGGTGCCCAGGTTTCGTCACTGCCACTGGATGACTGGCAGGTCACTGCACAGACGCTGACCAGCGAAGTGGTTGAACTCTTTGAGAAGACACCTGAGTGTATTGGCATCATGGTCATTGAAGACCAGGAACTGGTCGGAGTCATCTCTCGAAGTCAGTTGCTTACGTTACTGAGCCGACCTTTCGGGCTCGATTTGTACTTGAAACGACCAGTCCGCCACATGATCGATTCCATCGATGTGGTGCAGGCTGTGCATCCTGGCAGCCTGCCGATTCCGCAGGCCGCACAGATCGCTTTGAACCGTCCCTGGCCGCACAGTTACGAACCATTGGTCATACAGATTTCACCCAGTCAGTTTCGGTTACTCGATTTTCATACGTTGTTGCTCGCTCAATCACGGCTTCTCGAACTGGCCAACAACGAAGTACGGCGACAAATGGAAGTGGCTGATCGTGCGAATCGTGCCAAAAGTGATTTTCTGGCTCATATGAGTCATGAAATCCGCACACCGCTGACGGCGATTCTGGGCTTTGCCGAGTCTATTCAGAAAGAAGAAGTTTCAGCGGCAGAACATCGCAGTGCGGTCGATACGATTTTACGCAATGGCGAGCACCTGTTGAGTTTGATCAACGACACGCTCGATCTTTCAAAAATCGAGGCCGGGCGACTGACCATCGAACAACTGGAATGTCGTCCTCTAGTGATTGCAGCGGAAGTCCTGCAGTTGTTTCGCAGTCGCTTGAAATCCCAGCGTGTGCAACTGGAATTGAAAGGCGAAGGCTTACTCCCGGAAATGATTGTGAGCGACCCTACACGGCTGCGGCAGATCCTGATGAATCTTGTCGGCAATGCCGTAAAATTCACAGAATCCGGGATCGTTCGCATCGTCGCCAGAGTACGCAAGCCACCGTCAAATCCTGTGACGAGTGGCTCAGAGAAATCGGCGAATCATGGACATGACAATGCGCCTGCTCGACTCGTACTGGAGGTTCAAGATAGCGGGATCGGTATGACAGAGGCACAGTTGGAAAAACTGTTTACGCCCTTTACGCAGGCAGAGACATCGACGGTGCGGCGGTTTGGAGGGACTGGGCTCGGGTTATCGATCAGTCGGCAATTGGCCCGATTGCTGGAAGGGGATCTCACGGTACGCAGTGAGTTTGGTAAAGGAAGTGTCTTTACGCTGGAACTCCCGCTGATTGGATCCAAAGAAGAAAATTGGCTGCCGCTGGAGCAGTTGGAAAAAACGCATCAACTTTCCGGTCGATATCCAGCGATTAAAGAACGTCAATTGCCACGTTGCCGGATCCTGCTGGCAGAAGATGGGCCAGATAATCGATTGCTGCTGAGCTCCTGGCTGGGGCGATTGGGCGTGGATTTGCAGATGGTGAGCAATGGCCGTGAGGCCATTGAAGCTGTGCAGGGAAGTTTGCAGGTCAACCGGCCATTTGACCTGATTCTGATGGATATGCAGATGCCGGAACTGGATGGTTTAGAGGCGACGCGTGAATTAAGAAAACGAGGTTGGTCAGGCCCGATTATTGCGTTGACGGCCAATGTCATGGCCAGTGATCGTCAGCAGGCGCTGACTGCGGGTTGTACTGATTTTGCCACGAAGCCGATACATCGCGAGCAACTGTTCGGCCAGATCGAACAGGCTTTGCAGCAGAGTTTGCAAACGACGCACAGTTCGTCGGTTGCAGCTCCGGGGGTTGATCGGCCCGTCGATGTTAAAAGTCCGGAAACATCACTTTCAGCGGGAGCCGAGCGGGTTTCCTATCAGCCACCAACTCCCGTGCCCACTTCGAATAGTGATCTCTGGCTGGATCGTGAAGCTGGTCTTGAAAGAGTCGCTTACGATGAAGAACTTCTGGATGAGTTGCTGGTGCTGACGCTGGAGAATCTTCCAGGATGGCGGCGGGATCTGTGTCTGGCTGTCGAAGCCATGGATCTTCGTGCCATTAAGCGAATTGCGCATACGTTGCGAAACACAGGGAGTAACATTGGCTGTCAAAGATTGCAGCAGGCGGCTGGAGTGCTGGAAACTCGAATTGCGAGAAACGAAGCTTTGGAACTGATTCGCAAAGAATGTGCTCAGTTGGATGCGGTGGCTGCTGGATTATCGCAGCATCTCTCACAAAAGTTTCATTCCCAGAGTCGAGCCCAGCGATAGGCATCTGTCGCCATGGGTGAGAATGGGTGAGAACCAGAAGACTCACCAATCGTGAGCACTACTCTTCCAGCTTGAGAAGTTCAGGAGGAGTCTGGGGTGGAACCAGTTTTTCGAGTGTCTTTCCTGACATTCTCAGCAAGGTCCCGGGGCCTAACGCATCCACCGCTTCTCGATTCAATTCCGATTGATACGCCACGACAGCCCCCGCCGACGTGTCAAAGGTCAGTTCTCCAGTCACAAGGAAGGGTGTGAGCCTGGAATTGACTTCTGGCTCAGAGGGTGGAACTGCCGGTTCGACGACAAAGCCAATCTGCACCAGTTTCTGATTGTTTGGAGTCACTGAGATCGAAGTGACCTGGAATTTGCGGGCGAGTTGAACGGTTCGCGGCTGGTTATCCGCACCTGGAACTTCGACTTGGAATGTTTCCTGCCAGGTACTCCCTCTCTGGACAGGACTTGCTGGAAATGAGGGAAGGACATCATGCCGCGGAGTGGGCCCGGCTGCAGGATTGGCAACAGGCGTCCCATCGGTCTGCAGGACGACGGCTTTAATGATTCGACCATCAGGTGACAAGGTAATGCGAGAAGTCGTCTTTCCAATGCTCTCAGCAGCCATGCGGAAGGGCAGAGGCACCGGATCAGTTTGACTGCTGTCGTAATCCAGTTGGCCACCGCCCGGAAGTGTCGCCTTGATGAGAATTCGCTTGACGCTGGACTCGATCGTGGCGAGGCCTTGTTGATCGACCGCGACGATTTTCAGTTCTTTGATGGAACTGGACTGATTGGTGGAATCCTGTTCGGCATTTTGCACCTTGGTGGTCGCCACCATCTGCGATGCCACCAGATAGTTTAAGGATTGCCCCGGTTGAAACTTGTATTTCAGGAGAGCTGATTCCTCCTGGGCGAGCAGCAAAGTCGGGAAGAGCACCCAGAGAAGAGGACTCAGACTGCTCTGGAGCATGCATCGCCTGAGGAACTGCGATGGATTTGGTGCGGCGATCATTTTTAAACGGGATGATCGAGTTTTCATCAGGGGAGATCCGTTCCCGGGGTCGAGACGATTTCGGGGCGATTGATTTTGAAGATTCAGGTACCGCTGGTTTTAAGTTATTGAATGTGAATCGTAACAGTATCTCGATTCTGGACAAAGGCCACTCTGTTGCAGTCCGTCGTGGCAATACTCATGCTCAGCAAGTTAGACTGATGGATATGAAATCCCGTTCCGAATGCTTCCATCGATTGAACAACACGATCCATGAAGTTCAGAATTCCTGATGAAAACATCTGAGCTGATCCACTGGTTTCACTACAGCAGCAGAAAGTAGCAAACAATGCACACCATCTCCCGAATTGTCGTTGGTGTTGATCTGCATGAAGGGGATCGTCTGGTTGGTGATGAACTTCCTGCACCTACCCAGGCTGCGATTTCGCAAAGTCTGGAATTTGCAGCCAATCGAGGTGCAGAACTCATTTATTGTGCCTGCCTCGATCTCTCGCCTCAGGCTGAAGATTTGATCCATGCGGATGTCACCAATGTTTATTCAACGGTGGAAGATTTCGCCAATCGGGCTCTCACTCGGCTGGTTGAGGCAGCCATAGCTCGTGGTGTAAAGGCTCAATACCAGTTGCGCATGGGTGGGTCATCGCGTGAGTTGACGCTGCTGGTTCAGGAAGTGAAGGCCGATCTGCTGGTGGTCGGTGCCCGCAATCGATCCGTCCTGTCGCATACGTTGTTTGGCAGTACTTCGACTAAACTTCTGCAGATTTGCCCGTGCCCGGTGTGGGTCGTTAAACCCGAAGAACTGCGCGAAATCCGCGAGATTGCCGTGTGTACTGATCTCTCTGAAGATTCTTTGCGGGCTTTGCATGCAGCCATCGCTTTTGCCCATCATCTCGATGCGCGGTTGTTCATCCTGCATTCCATCGAGTTTCCGCTGGCAACTTATCTTCGCAGTGCAGGGAGCGATGAAGCCGCCGTGGATGCTTATCACCAGCAGGTGAGAACAGCTTCCCACAATACGATTCATGCTCATTTGCATCAGACGGATTGGCGAACTTTGAATCATGGTGTGCGCGTGGAACTGTTGGAGGGGAGTCCGTTGGCCACGATTCCAAGGTTTGTTGAAGAGCACGGTATCGACCTGACTGTCTTCACGACACATGGGCGGACTGGATTCAAACAATTCATTATGGGCAGTACAGCCCAAAGTCTGTTGCCGCTGTTAAAATCATCAGTTTTAGCGCTTAAGCCGACGGATTTCGCCAGCCCTGTCGAGCTGTAATGGCCATTCGAGGGTTAAACTCCATACATGAGAAAAGTTCGGTTTGGAATGCGTCATTTGGTTGATCGATGTCATCAAAAGGTTGATGTCAGTATAGCTCCTGTGGGGCATCAGGTTGCCCGCAAGATGGCCCGCTGAGATCCGCAGATGCTTGCTGGAAAGAGATCGACATGCAACCCACATGGCGGGAACTGATTGAATCCCTGCGAGATCCTGATCAGTCTGCGCAAGTTGAAGAATTCCTGGCCAGGCTGGAGTTTGAAAATCCGTCTCAAGCCCGGCAGAGACTCACTCAATTGCTGCTGGGTGGAAGTCGTTCTCTTTATCACGGAGCCGAGCGTTCCACAGGGTCTGGAGCCAATTCTGCGGCTGGAGCGAGTAAAGCCCGGGCTGATGCGGGACGGCCTGGTTCCCAGCCGGGTTCTGTGACTCCGGATCAGGTCTTGGAGCGATCGCAGTTGATCCATCTGGGGAGGAATCGCCAGACCAGCGAAATCGTGCGGATGGCAACGCTGGAGCAGTTGATTGCCATTGTTTCTTCGTTACCACACCCCGATCAGTCGATACTGAACTTTGAACGGTATATTCAAAAGTACCCGGATCCGGATCATCTTTATTCCTATCTGGCGGCTCATCCCAGAGCTGTCGAGATCCTGTTGAAGCTGTTTGTTGGTAGCCAGTATCTGACCGGGATTCTTTTAAGGCGGCCTGCACTGCTGGAGCAATTAACACATCATCACCGATTGGCCGATTTGCGAAGTCGCCAGGAGTTTTTTGAAGGTGCTGTCGAGGCGGTGAGTGCTTTGCAGCCGGGGGCTGATCCAGCGAATGCCGTGCGGCGATTTCGACATAGTGAAATGTTGCGCATCGGCGCTTGCGACACGTTTGGGTTGATGGATTTTCGAGGAGTTGTCAATCAGCTTTCGCTGCTGGCGGATGCTGTCGTGGAGTGTGGTTTACGCTTAGCTGCCGGAAATCTTTACGCTTCGGTCAATGGTTTTACGGTCTTAGCGCTTGGCAAGCTGGGTGGCGAAGAACTGAACTACAGTTCGGATATCGACCTGGTATTTCTGCATCGAGGAAATGCGGATGACTTGCTGGTGGCACAGCGCCTGGTGCGATTTCTGAACGATGCGAGTGATGAAGGCTTTTTGTATCGAGTTGATACGCGTTTAAGACCCTGGGGGCGTTCGGGGAATCTGGTTTCGACTCCTGAAGCTTATCTGACGTATCTGTCCCGCCATGCCGCCATCTGGGAGAAGCAGGCATTGATCAAGGCTCGCGTCATTGCCGGTGACTTTGCTCTGGGTGAAGAGTTTCTGGGGCTGATAGAAAATGTCATTCATGGTGCTCCCGAATCGGCAGTGCGAGCCAGCATTCGAGAATCGAAACAAAAGATCGAGCAGGGCCTGGTTCGGCGCGGTCGGCAATGGGGAGAAGTGAAATCGGGTATGGGCTCGATTCGAGATATTGAGTTCATCGTGCAGTACCTGCAGATGACTCGTGGATTGACCCATCCGCATATTCGTTCGAGGAATACACTCGATTCACTGGTCAGGCTGGCCGATCAGGGGTTTCTGCAGGCAGATGAATATCGGCAGTTGACAGTGGGGTATGTCTTCCTGAGAACCATCGAGCATGCCATACAGTTAATGCATAATAAGCAGGACCACGCGCTTCCAGAGAATGAGCGGGAACTGTCTTATCTGGCGAGAAGGCTCGATTTTCCCGATGCGGCAACGTTTATCCGCCACTATGAGGATCATAGCCGGGAGATTCGACGTATCTATGAGAAGTATCTGCTGACAGAGTCTGTTGAGCCGATTGAAATTCAACCTTTGCGTACCGCAAGTGTCGAGACATTTGGTCTTGTCAGTTACGAAAAGGCCTTCTCGAAAGAAGAGCGTCAGAAGCATCGGGATTGGCTGCAGGAGCTGACAATCGAGCAATCGGTGCGGGTCGATGCCACTTCGATGCCAGATGGTGCGTATCGGGTGACAGTTCTGGGAGTGGATGAGCCCGGCGATCTGTCGATGATCTGCGGACTGTTATTCGTCTACGGATTTGACATCTGCAGTGGTGATGTATTCACCGATTGTCATCCGTCCGAAAACCTCTCTCGTTATGCCCAGTCTCTGCGAACGAACAAACGCGGCAACAGGGAAGTTCATCAACAACAACTCCGGGATTTTGTCGATGTCTTTCACGCCAAACCTTTGATTGATGCTGTCGTTCCTGAACTGTGGCAGCGCTATGAAGATGATCTGCGGACTCTCAAACATGTCGCGAGAACTAAAGGCCATGCGGAGGCTCAAGGCTTACTGGCAAAGCGAGTCGCGGCAGCTCTGCGGGGGAATGAATCTTCAGGTTCCCGGTTATTGCCAGTAGAAATTTCAGTCCAGGATGCCCGTGAGCGGCAGGCGACACTTCTGTGCCTGAAAGCCGATGACTCGATTGGCTTTCTGTACGAATTCACGAATGCTCTGGCGATCTGTGGTGTCGCTATCGAACAGATGTCGATCCGCAATGAAGGACATCGAGTTCAGGATACGCTTCTAATTACCGATGCCAGGCGAGGTGGCCGGATTCAGGATGATCGGCATGTGGAAGAACTGAAAGCGGCCATAGCGCTCATTCAGCAATTCACGCACCTGTTGCCTAAGGCTCCGAATCCGGAGGCGGCACTGGTGCATTTTCGCCAGTTCTTGCAGGAACTTTTTCTGCAGGAGGCGTGGTGGGAGCAGCTTTCGTCGCTGGAACGGCCGGAAGTGCTCGATGCGCTGGCCAAACTCCTGGGGATCAGTGATTTTCTCTGGCAGGACTTTCTCCGTTTGCAGCATTCGAACCTATTCCCTGTGCTGGCAGATGTGGAGGGGTTGCAGGTTGCGAAAACGAAAGAGCAACTGGCGGAGGAATTGCGGCAGGAGATCTTTCAGGGGGCCGATCTTTCCCGCTGGCAATTGCGGCTGAATTCCTTCAAGGATCGCGAAATGTTCCGCATCGATATGCGGCATATTCTGGGACACATCGGCCCGTTTGGTCACTTTTCGAATGAGTTGACCGATCTTGCGGAAGTGGTCGTTTCGCGTGCGTTTGAAATGTCATTGCGGGAACTGACATGGCGGCACGGCTCGCCACTTTTGCATGCCGGAACCCCGTGCAGTTGGACAGTGCTCGCGTTAGGAAAATGTGGGGGCAAAGAGATGGGCTTTGCCTCAGATATTGAGCTCATGCTGGTCTATGAAGGTGAGGGGAAAACGGATGGACCTCGCCCGATAGCCACGAGTGAATTCTTTCATCGTCTCGTGGAACTGTTTTCTCAATCGATCTTCGCCCGGCAGGAGGGGATCTTTCGGATTGATTTGCGATTAAGGCCTTATGGAAAGGCTGGAAATCTGGCGGTCTCGAAAGAGGCGTTCATCACCTACTTCGGGTTCGGTGGCCCAGCCTGGCCTTATGAACGTCAGGCGCTGGTGAAGCTGCGTCATGTGGCGGGAGACCAGGAACTCGGAAAAGCGCTGGAAGCATTTCGCGATCAGGTGTTGTACTCGGGTCAGAAATTTGATTTTGCCGCCATGCGGGCCTTACGGGAAAGGCAGGTGAGGCAGCTTTCGAACAGTGATGGCTTTAATGCCAAGCTGAGCCCCGGTGGTCTTGTGGACTGTGAGTATCTGGTTCAAGCCCTGCAATTGACGTGGGGCTCGACTCATCCCGAATTGCGAACCACGAACACTCGCGAAGCTTTAAGAATGATGCGGGATCTTGAACTTTTACCATTCGATGATGCTGAAAAACTCAAAGCCGCATATCGCTTTCACCGGGCATTAATCGATGCGCTGCGCATGGTGCGTGGCGATGCGCGCGATTTGACAGTCCCACCTGCCAGCAGTGAGGAGTTTGAGTTTCTGGCAAGGCGGCTGGGTTATCACGACCGGGAAGCTGAACTGGCGAGCGAAATGGAAAAGCATATTCAAGTCGTGACGGAACTGGTGCGTCGGTGGACAGATCCGCATCTTGACTCTCATCCGGCCGTTGAACTGGCCAGTGTGCCGGGAGCTGTTCTCGAAGAGGGGACACACGGATCAATTGGGTTGTAGCACAGCTCAGTGGGATTGTAACACAGCGATCATCTGAGGGATGAACTGTTCAAAGGCACGGGCTCTGTGGCTGATGTGTCTTTTGACAGCCGGGGCGAGTTGCCCGAATGTCAGGTGATACTCGGGGACGAGAAAGAGTGGATCGTAGCCAAAACCATGGTCACCGCTGGGCTGGGTCAGAATTCTTCCCCAGCAGCGACCCTCCACCCGGACACGAATCTGGCCCGCTGGATCACTCAAGACGGCATGGCAGACGTAGTACGCCGCGCGATCATCTCCTTGCAGTGATGACATTTCAGCCAAGAGCTTCGTGTTGTTTCGCTGATCATTAGAGGGCTCACCGGCATAGCGTGCTGAGTAAACACCGGGGGCATGGCCCAGGGCCGGTACACATAGCCCGCTGTCTTCAGCAATGGTCCAACGATGGAGTTGTCTGGCGACCGTCGTCGCTTTGAGATCGGCATTCTCGGCAAAAGTGCTCCCCGTCTCTGCGACATCCTGGATCGATTCGAATTCAGAAACACCCTGAACCTGAATCCCCCAGGGGGCGAGCAGTTCCATGACTTCGCCAATTTTCTTGCGATTACGGCTGCTAAGAACGACAGATTCAGCAAGGTGCATCTGGAAGAAATCTTTATTCATGGGGAGTCAAAAAGTGTGAGGGTCCGGTTGACCCTGTCGAGAGTTGAGTGTTGTTTGTTTTGGCCGGGTGACTTCACGATGGAACTGCGAAGCATTCCGTTATAGAACGATGGAAAATCTGTTGCCACTCTTCGTTCATCACGACGAGGTTGGTGACTGGTTCTGACCAGCCATGAATGTCCATACGTCGTGCAATCATCAGGTGATCCATGCAACAACAGCGTGATCTGGCACCTTCCCCAAGTGGTGGCTCGGCCATTTCAGCAGAACCATTTCGCTGGTTTGTACCACGCGATCTGGACGGTTTTTTTGGATTGTTCGTCGATAATCTCGTTCAGTTGATTCTGATTGTGACGTTATGCGGCGCCAGGTGCGGCATGACCGGTGAAGCGGCTTTTCTGCTTTACCAGAGAATTCTGCCCGGGGTGGCGGTCAGTTTGCTGGTCGGAAATCTGTTTTACGCGTGGCAAGCCCGGCAACTGGCCAGAAGAACCGGCCGCAATGACGTGACGGCTTTACCCTATGGGATCAACACACCTTCATTGCTGGTTTATGTCTTCTTCGTGATGGTGCCAGCGTATGTGGCAGCGACAGCCAAAGGAGCCAGCTCTGTCGCTGCAGCAGAACAGGCCTGGCGCGTGGGATTGGTCGCTTGTCTGGGCTCTGGCTTGATTGAGTTTTGCGGCGCGTTTGTGGCGGAATCCGTTCGGAGAAGAACGCCTCGGGCAGCATTGTTATCCACGCTGGCGGGGATCGCCATTGGCTTTATCTCCATGAGCTTCACACTGCAACTCATTCAGAAACCACTGATCGCCATGCTGCCACTGGCCATTGTGCTGGTGACCTACTTTTCGCGAGTCTCGTTTCCGTGGCGACTTCCGGGCGGTTTTGTTTCGTTACTGGCCGGGGTGCTGCTGGCGTGGGGATTGACGTTTTTGCATCAGGTCTGGGCTGATGGGCCAGTCTGGATCGCGCGTCATGCCTTGAATTCGAGTGCCGTTCGTGAATCTTGGCAAGTGATAGGATTTGCGCCGCCGCAGTTGTGGCTTGGTGATCTGTGGCAGGTGGTGGCTGATCCGGGGCAGTGGCTGGGACTGCTCTCTGTGATTATCCCGATGGGGTTGTTTAATCTATTAGGAAGCTTGCAGAACATTGAATCGGCAGAGGCTGCGGGCGATGCATACGACACGAAATCATCGCTGGCGATGAATGGGTTGGGGACTTTGGCTGCGGCAGCATTTGGCAGTTGTTTTCCGACAACCATTTACATTGGTCATCCCGGCTGGAAAGGCTTAGGAGCCAGGGCCGGATACTCGATCATCAATGGGGTGGTGATCACTATCCTCTGTGTGACAGGGACTGTGGCTCTCATTCAATCGTTAGTACCCATTGAAGCGGGTGTGCCGATTGTGCTCTGGATTGGCGTGGTCATCACGGCCCAGGCTTTTGTGGCTTGTCCGCCAGCGCATGCACCAGCCGTGGCTATTGGGCTATTTCCTGCCATTGCAGCGTGGGGAATGACTGTCGTGCAGGGGGCTTTCCTCGTGGCTGGCGGAGTCACAATGCAGTCGCTGCTCAGTAAAGATTTCTCGCAACAGGTCAATGGTTTTCTGCTGCATGGTCTGATCTCCATGGAGCGGGGGTATATCTTTACCTGCGTCATTCTCGCGACCATTGCGGTGGAACTGATTGAGCGAAGGTTTCTGCGGGCAGCCTGCTGGTCATCGATTGGGGCGATTTTTGCGGGAGCGGGTTTGACTCACAGTTACCAGCTTTCGGGGAATCTGGTCGATTTTTTGTTTCCAGGAAGTCGCGCACCGGTAGGATCCATGCTTTACCGTGCCACAGATGTGGCCATCGGTTATGGATTGATGGCGATCGTGTTTCTGCTCTTTGCCTTTCGCAAGGTTGAAAGCGTGTCGGAATCAGCTCCTGGTTTGACGGAGAGTGATGCCCATCGAAGTATGGAGTTTCATTAAATGGGCATCTCACCCGGATGCAAACTTCTGATCATGATCAAAACAAAATTCCCTCACCTCGGTTCTCTGCCCAGTTGTAGTGGAATTTGAGAAATCGCTGAAGCAACGAATCTTTTGAAACTGATATCTGTCAGACCTATGTGGATTTCCCACAATGATCCTTTACTAAAAAATGAATGAGCCCAATCGGGCCGCCCGTAGAACTCAATAGAAAGCGCTCGCTATGTATCTCGGCAAAGTCCAACTGGTCGATGGGGAAGTTCGTGTCGCACTGGGAGAAGAGGGAGTCTGGAAGCTGCTGGATTTGTTGCAGGTGGATCATGTCCGCAGCCTGGCAGATATCCTGCATGCTCCCGATCCGTTGGGGTTGGCCAGATATCTGGTGGATGGATCATTGAGCCCTGTCCCCGTGGAAGAACTCAAATTTCTGGCTCCCATCGATCGGCAGGAAGTCTGGGCGGCTGGTGTGACCTACCGGCGCAGTCAGGTCGCTCGTATGGAAGAGTCCGAAGCGGGTGCTTCGCATTACGACAAAGTCTATACAGCCCCCCGACCTGAGATTTTCTTCAAAGCCACACCAGCTCGCGTTTCTGGACCAGGCCAGGCGTTAAGAGTCCGTTCAGATAGCCAATGGTCAGTTCCTGAACCAGAACTGGCTCTGGTGATTTCGCCCGAAGGCAAACTGGTGGGCTACACCGTCGGTAATGATATGTCGGCACGGGATATCGAAGGTGAGAATCCTCTCTATTTGCCACAGGCTAAAGTCTATAACCAATGCTGCGGGCTGGGCCCGTGGGTACGACTGGCGAGCAGTCCTTTAACACTGGAGGGGAACGCCGTTCGACTCAAGATTCGCCGCGGTGGGCAGGTTGTCAGTCAGGATGAAACTCATCTCGGCATGTTGAAGCGAACTTTCAGTGAACTGATTCACTGGCTGACATTTGAGAATGATGTTCCCCAAGGTGCCTTCCTGCTGACAGGGACCGGGATTGTTCCTGAAAACAATTTCTCTCTGGAGCAGGGAGATGAAGTCTCGATTGAGATTGAAGGGATCGGGACATTAACCAACCCCATCGTGAAAGCTGCTGCTCAAGCCTGATGCGGGGTATCTGCCTGAAGTGACAGTTCTGAGGCCGAGGAATAGGCTTGCTTGCCCCGTATGGTTTGGGATTGGTTTATGGATGCGAGTGTCTGGATTGCCGAACGTTTGTCTCCGGTTGATATTTATCAGCATGGAGTCTCACAAATGCTGATGCATAAGCAGACGGCCTTCCAGGAAATGTCGATCGTCATCAGTGAGAGTTACGGCAAAGCTCTGGTACTGGATGGGAAGTGGCAGACCTGCACGGGAGATGAGTTCATTTATCATGAACTGATTGCGCATCTCCCGTGTGTTCTGCATGGAGCACCCAGAAAAGTGCTGATTGCCGGTGGAGCTGATGGAGGTGCTGCGCGGGAAGTTCTCAAGTGGAAGACAGTCGAAGAGGTGGTGATAGCCGACCTCGATGGTGAAGTGATTGATGCCTGCCGGGAGATGTTGCCAGAGATTCATCAGGGATCACTGAATGATGCCCGTGTGAAGATTCAGGTGGCCGATGCCTTCGACCTGATCGAAGCGAGTTCGAGTGAGTATGATGTCATCATTGCTGACTTGACCGATCCCATTGAAGAAGGCCCTGCTTATCCGCTATTCACCCGCGAGTTTTTTGAGGCATGTCGGGCAGCACTCACACCCGATGGGGTGTTGATCAACCAGGCGGGTTCAATGGCTCCTCCGTGGGTCAAATTGCTGGCCAGAGTCACGAAAACTATGGAATCAGCCTTTGGCTATGCGGTGGCTGCAGCTGCTCCAGTGCCAACTTATGGGTCTTTGTGGGGATTGACGATCGCCCGAACAAAGCCGATTGAAACAGGCATGGCACCTTCAAAAATCGATGAACTCGTGCAGGAGCATGTACAAGGTTCGTTGCGGATGTTCGATGGATCGGCTTTTGTGGCGGCTTTGCAGACACCGCGGTATGTCCGGCAGGCCATCGATCATGAACAGACGGTTTATACGCTGGAAAATCCTCCCGCATTGAGTGCCGAGGGTGATCGTCGAGAATAATTCCAGCAGGCTGCCAGTCACTGCTGCAGAGATCCTGCTGCCAGATTTTTACCACAGAGACTTAGATCAAGTCTGAGGAATTTCCATGGTTGAAAAGACAAAACTGAGCGTGAATGTCAACAAGGTGGCTTTGCTCAGAAACTCTCGACATCTGGGGATTCCCTCCGTGTTAAGGGCAGCTTCGCTCTGTATCGCTGCTGGAGCTCAAGGCATTACTGTGCATCCCAGGCCGGATGAGAGGCATATTCGCCGCAGCGATGTTCGCGAGCTTTCGGCTTTAATTCGACAGCACCACCCGCACATTGAATTGAATATCGAGGGGAATCCTCTGGCGGACGGTTTTCTCGATCTGGTGTTCGAAGTGGTGCCGGATCAATGCACGATGGTTCCGGATTCGCCCGAACAATCGACGAGTGATCATGGTTGGAATGTGCTCGCTGACCGTGAAAAGCTGGTCCCCGTGTTGGAAGAGCTCAGAGCAGCCGGGATTCGTTCGAGTTTGTTTCTGGATCCGGATGTGACTCAAGTTGCCGCGGCCAAAGAGGTCGGGGCTGATCGCATCGAGTTATACACAGAGCCTTACGCTTCCAGTTACGGAAAAGAAAACGCTGGCGAGATTCTTGAGCAGTATGTGGCGACAGCGAAAATGGCCCTGGAACATGGATTAGGGGTGAATGCGGGGCACGACTTGAATCTGGAGAATCTTGGAAAGTTTCTCAGAGAGGTTCCTGCTGTGCTGGAAGTCTCGATCGGGCATGCCTTGATTGCGGATGCTCTCGAATTGGGTTACACCACGACCGTGGCTGCGTATCAGAAGGTCATTCGCGAAGAATCGGTCAAAACTGCGGGTTGATCGAGCAAGGTCTCCTTGGCCATCAGATAGCGCCTGCCAAATCTGGTTTGGAGAGGCATAAACGACTCTTGCCCGGGAAATGAGCCCGTCGAAACATTCAATGAGTGGAATCATTTGATTTCCCCAGCGAATGTGAGTCGTCGTGTCGATGCCATCAAGGTTCTTCTGGGCATTCCGGTTCTCGTCTGCGGCAGACTTCGTAGCGACAGTTTTGATAACGGTTGCGGCGTGCTGTGGAGCGGGATCTTGTGACGCTGCGCCTTCTCAGAATGTTGTGAAACAAACAGCCACCTCAGATGTCGATGACGCTCCGCAGGATGAAGCACCTCGTTTGGTGACGGAAGTTTTTGAACAATCATCAAACGATGAGTTCTCAGCTCAGAGTTCAGAGATCTTTCCGGCATCCCGTACAACGCAAATTCCTACACCAGTGGCACCTTCAGCCACTGCTATGATCCCTGCCCAGAAAAAGCCATTGTCTTTTCCTCCACCTCAGGTTGTGAACGAACCGGGGCCTTGGAAGACATTGTTCTACGAGAATGATTTTTCCATTCTTCAGCAGCCAGAACATGCATGGCTGCCTGGTGAGCATTTGAAGAATCGGCAGGGAAGTCTTCTTGGGGACGATTGGCGAGTTTCAGCTGGTGGTGAAATTCGCTTTCGTTATCTGCAGGAAAAAAACCGCATTCGGCGTGGGCCTGCCACAGCCGAGGATTACACATTGATCCGCTGGCGAAACTATGTTGATTTCCATTACAGCGATTGGGTTCGAGTTTATGCAGAAATCCTGGACGGTTCGGTATATGGCGATCAGGCTGCCCGCCAGGGAATTGATGAAAATCGCTGGGATCTGACGAACGCTTTTGTCGATTTCGTGCTTTTTGCTGATGACGAAACGTCCTCGGTTTTCAGGTATGGCCGGCAGGAGATGTTGTTCGGAAGGCAGCGGCTCGTTTCGCCCCTCGATTGGTCGAACTCCCGGAGAACATTTCAAGGATTTCGATATCTCCACAAGGAAGGTGACTGGAAACTCGATGTGTTCACAGTGAATCCAGTCAGTGCGTCCTCAGGCTTCAATGATCCTGATATTGCCGGGACTAACTTTGATCAGCCGAACTACAACGTCTATTTCAGTGGGGCTTACGCAACGTACACAGGGATCGAAAACACGGTTTTTGAAGCTTACTGGATGTGGATGCATAACAGTGAACCTCGAGTGGGTTATGCCGATGGCAGTCGTCATTTAGTGGGAACACGGGCAGCCCATCTCATCCCGGTTTCGGATGGGATCGCCTACGATGATCGAATCTGGGATCTCGAAATCGAAGGGGGTTATCAGTTTGGGACAGACATCGGAGATCGGGTTTCTGCAGGATTTGCCACGACTGTTGTTGGGCACACCTGGAAACGTCGCCCGTGGCAGCCTCGCTTGTCGGGATTGTTTTACTGGAGTTCAGGCGATATTGATCCCCATGACGGCATCGACAATACGTTCTACACTTACTTTCCTTTAGGACATGCTTACTGGGCACTCTCGGACAACGTCTCTGGGCAGAACCTGATTGACTATTCTCTCCAACTGGATGTGAAACCCACGACCAAAATGACGGCTGCCACGGCAGTTCACTGGATGCAACTCGCCAGCGGGCAGGATACCGGCTATCAGGTCAATCAAGTCCCCTTCGGCACCGCAGGGAATGGTACGGGACTCGGATCGGCTCTTGATATCTACGGTGTGTACAACTTCAAGCCATGGTGGGATTTGCAGGCGGGCTACTCGTGGTATTGGTTCGGCAAATATGTCGAGCGGACGATTCCCCGAGGTGACTGCACTCAGTTTTACATTCAGACTTCGCTGCGATATTGATGTCGCAAGTTGGCAAAGCTTTCGTTCGACACGCAGAAAATGCCAAAAGCGTGTTTCCTTAGATATCGCATTCCACCCAGGTTGCCTGTTGTGAATTGACCCAAAGTGACGATTTGAGATAGCGTCCCTTGAGAATGCATTTCAAGGACGAATGGCTTGAATCGGGCGGAATGGAAGCAACTGCTGCTGGTGCTGCTGGTCGGCGGAGTGATCCGTCTTGGTCTGGCTCTGGGTGTCGAATGGGTATTAAGCAGCCAGCCCGATCGCTTTTTTCTGGTGCCAGGGGATGCTGAGGGATATTGGGATCTGGCTGGTGATCTGCTGACGGGTGCTGACTACGAAGTCTATGGGCGATATGTGCTGCGGATGCCGGGTTTTCCAGCAATTCTCGCCGTAGCCAGATGGTTGGGACATGATCAGCGTCTGGTGGTACGGCTGGTCCTGATTGCCGTGTCACTGGCTGGTATTGGCGGCGTTTATCAACTGGGACGCGTGCTCTACAGCCACGCGGTAGGAATTTTGGCAGCCACGTTTGTGGCCATTTCACCCCTTCTGGCGGGATTTGGCGTACTGATTCTCAGTGAAGGGGCATTTGCCACGGCTTTAGTGTGGGCTCTCGTCGCCATGGCCTGTTGGTTGAAAGCCATGGAGCTGCCGGGGTGGAGTGGGGCAATCATTGTTTGGGCCATGATCTCCGGACTTTTCTCGACGGCAGCAATCCTGATGCGACCGACATGGTTTGCCTGTGCCGGTTTGATCCCTGCCGCTCTTGTGGTCTGTGCGATCATTTCGGCTCGTGAGCACCGTCTGCAATTGCTGCTGAAAAGTGGACTATCAGCAGTCGTGATGGGGGGGACGATTCTGCTCCTGCTCTTACCCTGGGCCCTGCGAAATCAAGCAGTTTCGGGAAAGTTCACCTTCACCACACTCTGGGTGGGTGCCAGTCTTTATGATGGCTTGCATGCAGGTGCGACGGGTGACAGTGACATGACATTCTTCGAGACCGATGGAGTGGCCAATCGACTTCAAGAACGCGAAGTCGACGAAGAGTATCGTCGTCGGGCATGGGAGTTTGTGGATCAGCATCCCTGGCGAACGGTTGAACTCGCGATCATCAAGCAGATTCGCTACTGGAATCTTGTGCCGAATTACCCGGAATTTCGGCGTTGGTGGATCCTGATTCCTGTGGGTCTCTCGACGGCCTGGCTGTATGCCGGGATCTTTTTTGAGCTGATACGAACTCCCAGGCATTGGCGGGCACTCTTGTTTTGTGGCATGCCCGTAATTGTCTTTGCCGGGATTCATCTCCTGTTTGTGGGCTCGATGCGTTACCGCCTGCCTGCCGAACTTCCCATGGCAGTTCTGGCAGCCAGTGGGTGGATCGCTGTATCAGGGAAATATTTTAGTAACAAACTAGACGCTCAACCCGATTGTGCTTTACTAGCGAAGAATCGGCAGGAGGAAACTCCATGCTGAGAACGTTTCGCTGGATATTCGGGATTGTCGTTCTGTTGGGAATCGCCGGAGCTGGTGGGGCTGGGGCACTTTATTTCCGCAGTGATGCCATGCTGCGAGAAGAAGCCTTGCGGCAATTTGCCAGGGCTTGCCCTGATTCGATCATTACGCTCGATGGCGCCCGATTTGATTTCAGCGGACGAATTCGTCTGTTTAATCTGCAGATCACGCCCGAAGGTCAAGAATTACCGCTCGCGGTGATTCCGGAATTGATTGTCTCGTTAGATCGTGAGCAGCTTTCTCAACATCAACTGATTGTCATCGAGCAGCTGAGGCTCATCCAGCCTCATATCCACCTTAAACGTGGTGCGGATGGTCACTGGAATTTCGAGAGCCTGGCGTTGGCCCGGCAATCGGCCATGGCGATGCCCGAGATTTTTATTGAGAGCGGACGTTGCCAGATTGAACTGGAGTCCCAGATACAGCCAGCTTCTGCGCAAGTTGCTCATGAACTTCATTCGGTGGGGGGGGAGGCGCATTCGAAATCAATATCGCTCACGATCGATGACATGGCGTGGTCGTGCTTCCCGGTATCAGCCAAGCAGGTTTCAATTCGAGGTGAAGCCAGGATCGGTGACATCGGGCGGTTGAATATCGATAATGCCACCATCTCGACAGAGGAACGTTTCTGGTCAGTGCATGGCACATGGCAGGGACTGAGATTCACGAATTCGATCTGGAGTTTCGCTTCACGTTTTGATCCAGCGCTCGATCAGCAATGGAAGCGAGTCTGGAGTCAGCTCATGCAGGGGCTGGATGCTCCTGAGGCATTTTCTGAGTTACCAGAGATCCCACCAGTCCAACTGCATGCCAATTTAGCATTCAAGGCCATGCAAAAATCTGCAGATGTTCTTCCTGAGTATGAAGTCCATGCTCAGATTGTGAATGGTGGAGTGGCTCATGCGGCATTCCCCATGGCGCTGACCGGACTCAAGGGCAACTGTGTCGCTACACACGAAGAGGTCAGACTCGAAAACTTAACAGCTGCGACAGGCTTTACCCAATGGATGGCGCGAGGTGACCATCAGTGGAAAAGTGGCCGTACGAGCATTTTTTCAGCAGTTGAAGAACTCGAACTCTCCGACGGTTTACGCCAGAGATTGCCCCCGGCTGTCCGCAAATGGGCGGAAGAATTGCGGCTGACAGGATTGTTCCGGGCCGAATGCCATATCGAGCATGAAGCGGGGAGCCCGTGGTTGCCGCGGATGATTATTCATGGCAGGGAATGTGCCTTTCGATACGCGAAGTTTCCTTACCCTGTGGCGGAAGTGAGTGGGCAGATCCAGGTGCAAGGGCGGCAACTGGAAGTTGATGCTCGTGGCATGGCGGGTGGAGTTCCGGTGATTTTCCGGGGGATTGCAATCAATCCTGGCCCCATGGCCGATGCCGCCATCGAGATTCGCACTCGAGGCGTGATCATCGATGAAACACTCAAAAGCAGTTGCCCTCCGGCGATTGCCGACACGTTGCGATTGCTGCAGATGGAAGGAAAGTCAGACATTGTCGCACGGATCATCCGGCCACCTGGTCTGGGAAGTAAATGGGAGACTCAACTGGCCGCCAAGGTGTTTGACGGACGCCTGAAATGTAAGCCATTCCCTTATGAAATGCAGAATGTCAGCGGTGTCGTGACCTGGCTGAACAATCGACTCGAAATGAAAGATGTGCGGGCCACTCATGGGCAGACCGCACTTGAAGGACGAGGCGTTTTTCAGCGGCAACCCGAGCAGGACCGTCTCGATCTGGTTGTTGATGTCCATCAGGGAAGTTTTGATCAATCACTATTCGACGCCTTGCCAGCCCATCTGCAAAAGACTTGGCAAGAGATCAATCCGCGAGGAGGTTTCGATTCGACCGTCGAACTGACGTGGTCACCGGGAATGGAAGTCGATGTCGTGATCCCCAGTCTCCGCCTGACAGGTTGTGATCTCGCATTGAAGCAGTTCCCTTATGCAATAACTGATGTGC
>JAIXUU010000088.1 GCA_027483405.1 Planctomyces sp.
CACGGGTCATCGATCGCCAGCTGATCCCGGGAATTACCGGTGGAGCACTCGACAGCCACGAAAGCGAACCGGGCCCGCTGATGCTTCAGGGAGATCATGGCCCGGTCGAGTTTCGTCAGCTGCTGATCACCCCTGCTGCCAGATAGCTCTGTGTGATCGGTCTCGGAATGACAGCGACTTTCGAGGTTCAAGACGCATCGCGAAAGCATCAATGATTCGTTATGCTTGCCGGGATTTCCTGTGGACTTCTCGAAGAATACGAACTCTTTGATGTTCAGCGAGTGGCTATGTCTGAAGAACTTGCGGCTTACGATCCTTATGCACTCCCGCCGGAAGATGTGCAGGAACCGCCCAGGTCAATCGCGGCGGCACTCCTTAAGATTGGCCCGGGAATCATTCTGGCTGGAACAATCGTCGGCTCTGGCGAGTTGATTCTCACCACATCTCTAGGGGCGAAAAACGGCTTTGTCTTCTTGTGGTTGATCCTCTTCAGCTGTGTGATCAAGGTCTTCGTGCAGGTGGAGCTGGGCCGGTATGCCATCTCATCGGGAAAGCCCACACTGGGGGCGCTCAACGAATTGCCGGGGCGCATCTTTCCGACGCATTGGCTGGTCTGGTGGTGGTTCGGAATGATGCTCTGCACGGTCATGCAGTTAGGAGGCATGACGGGCGGTGTTGGCCAGGTTTTACAACTGGCGTTCCCGGGATTTTCCGAACAGATGACAGCGGGTATTGTGCAGCTCGTTCCTGTGACAAAAGGGTTGTTTGCGGCTCGTCCAGAAATGATCTGGGCGATTGTCACCTGCCTGGCAGCCATGCTGCTGATTTACCATGGGGGTTATCGGCGGATTGAATGGCTCACCACGATCATCGTGGTGAGTGTGACGACGATCACCATGCTGGCTGTCGCCGCTCTGGCGTGGACAGACTACGCGATCTCCTGGAATCAGCTGGCGAGCGGCTTTCGACTTCAAACGCCCCCGGCGGGCATGATGACCGCCTTTGCGGTCTTTGGCATTACCGGGGTGGGTGCGACCGAGCTGTTTTATTATCCCTACTGGTGCCTGGAGAAAGGCTATGCCCGCTTCGTGGGCCGGTATGATGGCTCGCCGGAATGGGAGGCCCGGGCAAAAGGCTGGATCAAGGTTATGCAGCTCGATGCGTGGGTCAGTATGGTGGTCTTCACCATTTCGACTGTGGCGTTTTATCTCTTAGGAGCGGCTGTGCTGCATCCACAGGGTTTGCATCCCGAAGGGAGCCAGCTCATCAATACGCTGGCCAATATGTATGCCGGGCCCTTCGGCCAATGGACGCGGATTCTGTTTCTCGTGGGAGCAGGTGCCGTCCTCTTCAAAACGCTTTACCTGGCCTGCGCAGCCAATAGTCGGCTGGCGGCTGACTTTGTGATCCTGGCAGGTGCAGCTCCTGCCGGAGCCGCCCAGGTACGGCTCAAGTTCATTCAGCGGTTCTGTCTTTTCTTTCCGATCTTGGCGCTGGTCTTTTACTTCGTGCTGCATGATCCGAAGCTGCTGGTGCAACTGGGAGGGATTGCTCAGGCGATTACACTGCCGATGATTGCTGCCGCGACGATTTACTTCCGCTACCAGAAAATCCACCCGGCACTTCAGCCCAGCCGGTTTACCGATGGACTGCTCTGGGTAGCAACGATTGCCATTTTTTTCGTGGCCTCGATGATGATTCCCCAGCAATTCCGCGAGCTCTCCAGGCTGGTCGTCAACCTGTTCTGAGAGATAAACCACCGGTGGAATTGATCGCATCTCATTTCTGATTCAATAGTTGCAATGATTTTCTGCCATCTTTGTGGCTGACCGATTTTTGACAACAATCGCTGTTTTTTTTCGTAAAGGTGTTGACGATCCTTCGTAGAACCCCAATACTCAATTATGACTTCTGACACTGAGTCTCAATTGCAGTCTCCAGCCTGATTCTCCCGCCTGTGTTGGACTGAATTTGTTCATGACGATTTCTTTCCCGATTGATGATGGTCGTCTGCCACTCACCGAGGCTTGCGCTACGGTGAGTCACTGTGATTCTTCACAGGGTTCAGCGACTCTGGAACCATCCTCCGCACCATTCGTCGCTGGACAATCGTCAGAGTGCCCCAGCCCGCAATACTGTGAGATGGAAGGTGCCTGCGGAGCCAGCACTCCCTGTGGTTCAAGCACTCCTTGTGGTGCCAGCACTTCCTGCCTGACCGATTCGACGTTAGGGCGAGAGTCCGCTTGCCGGGTTTCTCAGGTGAGCCAGAGGCGGTACCTGTGCCATTGCCTGCGAGTCTCGGAAGATCAGGTGCGAGAATCCGTTCAGATCGGTGAATTGCAGACTGTACGGCAAGTGATTTCGGCATGTGGTGCAGGGGGTGGCTGCATGGCCTGCCACCGGCACATCAAGCGAGTCATCTCCGAAGAGTCAGCCCATCGTGCTATGGCCATGGCTGACAGCTACACGCTGCAAACCTCGTCACTGTCCATCAGCCAGTAATCGACGATTGTTCAAAGTTCTCTCGCACTGACCTCGCTTACCACCAGGTGATTCGGATTTCCGAATTGAACGGTACTCGTCGTGCCATGCTTGCGGCTCGGAGCAGGCATGCCTCACAGAACCTCAGCGCACCATTGATCTCTGTCCGAGTGATCTCTGTCTTGCTGGCCCGACCAACTTGTGCCCCACTCGTTGTCACCGGGTCGTCGGACATCGCCACGACGACAAGAAGCCGCGCCATGCGTGTACCATTTGTCTGGCAACTCCTCAGTGTAGCTGGCGTCAAACATCATGCCGTCTCACACAGCAAAGGCAGCGCGGAGCATCGCGAGGCTTTGTGGTATGGCTACGGAAGCATTCGCTTTGCCCTCGAACTCAAGCGAGACAAAACCGCGATATCCCGAAGCCTTGATTAACCGAGCGTAGCGGGTGTAATCGAGGTCGAGTGTGTACCAGTTCCCGCCGCCGTAATAAGTTTTGGCCTGTATCAGCACGGCGTGCGGCAACAGTTTTTCGAATTGCGTGTACTGCTCTTCCAGAAAGTTGCCCGTATCGACCGTCGCCTCCAGCCACGGAGATTTGACTGCATCAATCACTCGCAGCACTCCATCCGCAGTGCGGCCCAGCCCCCAGTGATTTTCCAGCCCCATCACCACACCCAGCTTTTCCGCAGCCCGGGCACATTCACCAAACGCATCGATCACCCACTCAAATCCTTGGTCAACGGTATAGCCCTCAAGAACTTCCTCGATTCCTTTGTGGGCCATCAGGTCGTCGAAGTTCTTGCGTGTTCCCCAGGTGCCGGTGTTGACGCGAATGGTGGGAATGCCCAGATCGTGTGCCAGTTCGAGGCAATGAATCGTGTGCTCGATGTTCTTTGTACGCACCTCAGGCTTGGGAGAGACAAATGTCTGATGGGTCGAAAGTCCAATCAGCGGCATCCCTTCTCGAAGTGCCACTTGCTTGATGGAGCGCAGACCAGCGGGTGTTTCGTCAGTCATCTGCCGGTGCAGAATCTCCACACCATCAAAGCCGTAGGCGGAAGATTTCTGAATGCACTCTTCAATTGAAAGTTTCTGATCCGGTTTGAACTGCCAGAAGGAATAGGTCGAAACGCCAATCGGTTGCCTGCGAGCAGCTTTTGGGGGGGCATCTTGGACTTGCCAATCGACTCCAGCGGCCTGAGTTGGCTGTGAAGTGTATGCCGCTCCGGCAGTGATCGCAGTCGCTGCTGTGGTGGCGATCCATTCCCGGCGTGAAAGAGGTGCAGGCATTTCGAAAGAGCTTTCTATGGATAAGAGTGACCTGGTCAAAAAAATCTGGCGGCTCCCTCATGTGGTAGCCGCCAGGATTTTCTCAGCCAGCGATGAAAACATGTCGATGGCGAGCTATTAGAAGTTGTCGCCAACATTCTCGCGGCCATTGCGTGTCTGCAAAGCGCGGAAGATCGTGCTGTCGATCGCTTTCGAGATCGACTTTCCAGAACCATCAGCCATCGCAAAGTTAGCAATCTGGCCATGGTTGCTGCCAAAGGAGAACAGGTTGATGGTTCCATTGGCGGCATGGAAATCAAACAATTGCTGCTGACCATCCGGGTAGGAAACACAGCAGCTGTAACCATCCGACCAGAAGCCGAAGAGCGAATCCCCCACGACAATTGTCTGGCCCAGGCCATCCGTCACGTCGCGCTTGCCGACGGCACTGTTGCGATAGAGCATGCCATTGTAGCGGGGGCCATTGGAATCCGAGGTACCAGCAGCACCGCGGTAGGTGGAGTATCCGTAGTTGTTCGGGCGGGCATTGGGCAATGTCGCACTGGGGCAGATAAAGATATCGATCTTGGTCTGTGCGGCCTGCAGATTCTGGGCGACTGGCGTGCAACTGTTATTGGAATCAAGCCGAGGAATGCCAAAGTTGATGTTGATGGTCGATTGGTCGAGCTGTGCCAGGACCAGAGCATTCCAGGCCCAGAAATCGGGCATGGTCCAGTTGGTCAAAGTGAGCACCTGATTGCCAGCGAGGGGAATTTGAGCAGGTTCAGGAAAAGAAAGTGCTTCGGTACACACATTGCCAGAATCGAGCCATCCGGAAGGATAGGAGCGATGCGCACTTTCGTAGTTCTCGAAGGCCAGAATCAGGTTATGCAGAGCACTCAGGCATTGAGTACGCCGAGCGGCTTCGCGTGCCTGTTGAACGGCAGGTAATAGCAGGGCGATCAACAGGGCAATAATCGCAATCACCACCAGCAGTTCAATGAGAGTAAATCCACTGCGACTGCGGGACAGGCCACGTTGTGCCAGAGCCGCAGGGAAAAGGGGATGATCCGCAACGGGTGAGCCATTCATAGAAGATTCTCCGCAGTGAAGATGAGCTGGTGACTGTTGAATTTTTGAAGAGCATCGAACGGTCGATGCCGGTTGATAAATCATGTGGACTACTGAATTCTGGTCAAAGTTTAGCGGTAAATCAAAAACAAACCTAATCTGAATTTCATTCTCATCATCCTCTATCTCCTCAGGAAAGTTTTTGTTCGAGGATAAGGCTGGCGATCGACTCTAAAAACCGGGATTGGTTTTGGTATTCGACTTCTCTGTATTGCCAGCGGCGGGCTTCCCTTTCTTGAGCGGGCCAATTTCCTCCAGCGCCTCCATCGTGACACCCAGGGGGAGTCCTCCTTCACCGGCTTTGGAGGCTTGAGCGGCCGCTGAAAGCTGAAACTGATTGGCGAGCAACTCTTTCCATTCGCGTGGCTGGCCCGGCAAGGTCTTTGCAAAGGCCACAAACCCGGGTGACATGATCAGATTGGTGTTCGAGGGGTTCGTCCACGTTTTTTGCCACGCGGTGGATTCCAGAGGAATCTGTCGTCTGGCTGAGCGAATCAGCAGATCAGGGAGTGGCCCGATCGCTGTTTCACGACTATGCCATTCGGCCCAGCGGGTGAGATCGGCCAGTTCGGGGACTTCGATCAGTGCCGCTGGCTGACCTGAGCGACCAAAACCACTGAGTTTCCCCAGGATACTTGTATCCGTCACGATGCGAACACTGCCCTGGGGCTTTGACTTCCGCTGATCATCCGGTGCGATCACCGGTGGATAGCGAAAATCCTCTGCAGTGCCAAACAGGCGGAAGACACCTTCTCCTGCCAATAACGTCGCATGCCGAAGATCGATCTGATGCCAGTCTGTACCACTCGAAAGACCGGGCTCCACATGAAAATTGGCCACACCACTCACAATGCCGGCTTGCAGCAACAGGGCTGAAGATTGCACACCTTGCAAAGCTGCAAATCGACCGGGGGATTGAGCCACGGATTCGACAAAGCCCAGATTGAGTTCGCCTTTGCCACTGCCGGTTAAATGGAAGATATCTTTCGGTTGCCAGTCTTCGGTCATCCCGCCTTCGATTTTCACATGGCGGCAGATGATGGTGCCACCTCGACTGACGAAGAAGTTCTCGGGTGCTGGTTTTCCACCGCCCACTCCTCTTAGAACTGCATGACGAATTTCCAGCGAGCCTCCTTCGACTTCAAAGAGGCCTTTCTTATCCCCGGCAGGTTTGGGCTGGATGACCAGCGGAGCCTTATCAGGCGGAGAGTTAAACGTAAGGATCAGCCGTCGATTCTTGAGAATGACAGGGGTCATCGTCCTGATGCCAAACCCGGTGATTTCCAGATGCCCGTTCTGAGGAATATCCGACCGCGAAAGGAGCTGGCCCAGATCGTTCCCGTAAGTGGCAAGATCGAGTGTGGTCGTCTCTTTAGGATTTGCAGGGTCCAGTTGCTGCCTGAGTTTGAGCAGTGGTGTCGAAACTTTTGACCAACTCTGATCGGTCAAAGCCGGGGTCGAAAGAAGAGTGACATCACAGCCCAGTATGGCTGAGATTTTCGAGAGCGGAGCGTCTGGGATGGCCGATGTATCGACCAGTGCCGGCGACCATTTTTCGATTTCGGCAGGATTCACAGGGAGTGCATTCCCAGGCCATAAATCTGGTCGAGCCTGCCCATCAAAATCGGTGGCAAAGAACCTTCTCCAGGTGAGGGGGTCTGTCACCTGCAACCCTGTACTTTCACCCGAATCGTATAATCTTGTTAGTCCACAACACAGGTTACGCTCGCTGACAATCGAGAAATCGACCAGGCGCGATTCATCGGCCTGGCGATTCGGATTCTGCGGCCAACCAGCCGCTCGAATCAGCGATGAAGTATTTTTGCCGGTTGACATCGCAGCAAACACGCTCTCCGAGAGACCAACCCACAATCCATCGACAGGTTGACCATCGGCAGGTGGCGTAATCTCAACGATCGAGTCACTTGTTAGGGCGGTGACATGCTGGAGAAGCAGTGCCCGGCGAACTTCTGACGCATTGGTGCCGACATTCGGGCTGCCGTTTGAACCGGCAGAATTCAGACGCACCAGAGGAACAGCACCACCCAGAAACAAAGATTGCCTGAGCACGCTCTGACTGGCACCGCCAGAAATCGAGACTGTCCCCAGTTGTGCACCACGAGTGAACAACGTATCGATCAGCAGTTGCCCCCCACGGTCGAACGTGGCACCGTTCGCTGTGTTCTGCCAGTCAACTGCGGTGAGCATACTCTCCGACGCACGCTCTTGATTGGCATTGGATCCGAGGAGTGCCGTCATTGAGGATTCACGGACTGTCAGCCGGGGGGATTCGACACGAACCAGTGCATTCAGGCTCGTTGAGACATCAGCTTCCGCCAGCCAGTGCAATTTTTCCAACTGCACTTGTTTAGAAATGATGGCCAGGCCAGAGACGAGTGGCTTAACGCCATTTCCTGGAGCAGCTTCGCCTGTGGTGTTTTTCTTTCCCGAGGTCTCGGATGAAGCATCAGATTCGGGGAGCAGATGAATTGTCGCAAAGCCTTGATCACCCGTAATCAACAGCCGTTCGGTACGAATGGTTAAGCCAGCGGGAAGGTCGTGACGCTCTTTCGAGGAGAGCTTCAGGATCGCGCCTGCAGGAGTAACTCGTTTAATCGCTTCAGTGATGGTTTTGGCTGTCCCCGGGCCGGTTGCCGAGGTAGAGACAGTAATCACTGGCAAACCGGTTTGAGAAAAAGGTTCGAGTGTCCAGCGGGGAAGTTCTGTCAGCGAGGGTTTGGGAACTTCCGGGAGCTTTGCTTGCTCAGGCACGATGGGCGGAGCCGTCGTGGCCGGAGACATGTTGTTGCTCGCCGCAGCCTGCTGAGCTTGACCGGAATTCTGACCTGTCGATGGATTCGTACCTGTCGCAGACTGGTTTGCACCGGCTGCAGCTTCGGCCGGTGTCGCCTGAGTGGGAGTGGTGACTTCCGTCTCAGACCCATTGTTTTCAAAGAATGAACCCTGCACGGGTGCCGGTACGGGTGTGCTGCCAAGTCCAAAGACATTGCCAAAATCGGCCAATGTCTTTCCGAACCAGATGAGTGCTCCCACTCCGGCAATCGCCACCAGTGGGATGACGAGCTTGCGGAAGTCAAAAGAAATCGGGGCTGAAGGTTCGCCCCCAGCCGGTGCACGCCGGGGTGGCAAGGTCGAGGGCTTATGACCTTCTTCCCGGCCATCGGCATTTCGGGATTCTCTATGTTCAACGGGTCGCGAGTACCCACCCGACGACGATTGTCCTCCAGCAGTGGCAAGTTTTTGTCGACCGGAACTGGAAACGTTTTCCCTGGCAGGCGTCAGAGCTTCATCAGATTCCAGTTCTCGCGCCACTTCGCGGGCAATTTCATCAGCCGCACTGACTCGCTTCAGTGAAGGTGCATCAAGATCTTTGAGAAGTTCTGCAGGCGTCTGATATCGGTCGGCTGGCTTCTTCGCCATCATCCGCTGCAGAACAGCAACAAATCCTTCAGGAACCTCGGGATTGATATCGCGTGGATCAGGAATGGGTTTGACGGCATGTGCATGCAATTTGTTGGTGACAGCACCTTCGGCATAAGGAGCAGTCCCCGTGAGCATGTGATACCAGGTGCACCCCAGTGAATAGATATCACTGCGGATATCGGCCAGCTTGCTGTTGCGGGCTTGCTCGGGAGACATGTAATCGACCGTGCCGACTGTGGTACCGGCACGCGTGATATTTGTTTCGAGTGTCTCATCAATCGAACGGGCCAGACCCAGATCGGTGATTTTGACAACACCATCCCGCCGGATCATCAGGTTTGAGGGTTTGATATCTCGATGAACAATATTCTTTTCATAAGCATGCTGCAGAGCCAATGTGGTCTGGCGGATGATGTCCAATGACCGGCGGGGAGCAATTCGTCCACGTTTTTGAATCAGGTCAAAGACATCCGGGCCATCGACAAACTCCATGGCAATGTAAAGCAACCCATCCTGCTCGCCACTGTCATAGACCGTCACAATGTTGTCGTGTCGCAGTTGAGCCGCTGCCTGGGCTTCGGCACGGAAGCGTTTGACAAGAATCGGGTTCTGGGCTTTGTCTTCGGGTAGGATCTTGATCGCAGCCAGACGTTTCAGTTCCGTATCCCTGGCCAAGAAGACAGTTCCCATGCCTCCCTGACCGAGCTTGCGCTCGATTTTGTAGCGGCCGAGTTCTTTGAGAGCATCCAAACGTTCGCGGGCAGAGACAATAGGAATAGAGACAGGCGTCGCATCTTTGGGCGCGCTCTCGGGTGGATTCGGTGATGCCGGTCTATTCTCGGCGGGCATTTCTCGTCCTGACGAGTCGGAAAAGGGGACTGCATTGCTTTTTGGGAGTCAATGAACCCCGAAACCAGATTTTCACTTTGAAACAGAAGGCCAAATCGACAGGAACAACCTCAGCATAGACGACAGAAAATTGGTCTGAGGAAGCTTTCCTGTGCCAGTCATTGACCAAACTGACAAGTGACTTCCCCACAAATCAGTCTCCAAAACTGCGCACTCCGATACAAGCGCCTGGGTTCACGAAGTTGCTGGAGCTGGAAGAATTGACAGCCTTTGTGGCACTTTTGCTCCGGGGAAGACTCTGCATCGATGAATTTTCGAGGGATTGTCTTTGACGATGGGATCGAACAGCTTTCTGCATCGCGATTAGCATCTGTAGAGACTTGTTGATCAGGCCCTGCTCACTGGAGTTGCTGATCCCACGAGATGGCCCGATCACTTACTCCTGAAAAAGTTGTCATCGAGGCGATTTTCGGGGAGAGAACAGCCGTTACAGACGATTTTTCCGGTAAAGTGTCAAGAGAACTGCACAAATCTGTTCAGTCATGCAGACACAAGACTGTGACAATTGCGCAATTCTGTAAAGATTCGCTGACTTTGACGCCGTGTGGTGTTTTGGCAACATCTCAAAGAAGACGGAGCCTATGATGTTACGCATCGGGCTCCAAACGCCAGAAGCCTGTCAGGCGGCCCAAAAAATCCTTTTGAATCAATCTGTGGCTCTGCGAGAGCAATGTCACAATTTCAGTGGTGTAAAGGTTGTGAGATGAGATCGGTATTTCCCCGTAGAATGCTCTTCTGTCAATTCAGGAAATGATTTCTGACCAGGCCGGCAGTCGAATCGTTAGCCCGGTGGTATAGCCTGGTGGGAATAGCTCGAAAACTCTGAAAACTGGCACCTCGAATACACAGCGAAAACATGCACCCAGCGGAAAACATGCACATCAGGAAAGATATCATGAGACAACTCTGGATCTCCTTGAGTCTGACAATCAGCCTGCTGGGCTTTTCCGGTAGCCGCGAGGCCTTTGCACAACCATTCCCGGCTGATCCGGGCCTGCCGCTGACTATTGAGCAATTGGCAGTCGCACAGGTTCCAGCCGGGCTGGCAGCCAGCGGCCAGTTCTACACACGCGAAATCAAAGACGATTTGGGAACCCACAAGTACACAGTCTTTCTTCCCAAAGGCTACGACTCCACCAAACGATACCCGACAGTCCTCTTCCTCCATGGAGCCGGTGAGATTGGGAAAGATGGTCTGAAGCCACTTTCCGTCGGTCTGGGGCCAGCCGTAACAGCCCGGCGAGAGACCTTCCCGATGATTGTGGTCTTCCCGCAAAGTGAAGATGAAACCGGTCGATTAACAGGTGGCTGGCTGGCCGGAACACCCAGCGGCGAACGCGCCATCGCCATTCTCGATGCAGCTTCTAAAGACTTTGCTATCGACCCGAAAAAGATCACACTGGCCGGCTGGTCAATGGGTGGCTTTGGGGCCTGGTCGTTGGGCGAAAAGTATGCGGATCGTTTCCAGAGTGTGTTGATCGCTTCCGGCGGTGGAAACCCGGCAGATGTCGGCCCGCTGAAAAACACACCCGTCTGGGCACTGCACGGTGCCAAAGATAAGCTGGTTCCTCCAGCCAGTGGCAAAGCCATGGCCGATGCTCTGGCTGCCGATGGCGGATCTGTGACATTCACCGAGTTCCCCGAATCTGGCCACGACCTGACGAACGAAGTCTTCAATAATGATTCGGTCATTGAGTGGCTGAAGACCCCTGTTCCCAGGCCCGCCTATCAACCCACATCAGCAGCTGCCAAGGCGAAGCTGGCCGCATCACAAGCCGCTCGTCCCTTTACACCGGCTATCGAAATTCCCCGTGCTATGGCAGTGCGATTAGGCAACCGCGTGCTCGACAGCGTCGCAGCTTCCGCACCACAAATGGTCGGTAACAATGGCGTCATCTACGGCCGCATTGCCGATATCTTCGATTCGACAACAGCCTCAGGCCGACAGTTCAGCGTCCAGTTTTCGAACATCAGTTATAGCGCTCGATTGGAACGAGTCGTAGTTCAAGGGGTTGCTCCCGAACGACTGCGGATTCAACTGGGACTGCGGAACGCCACCCTCACCATTGGTGGAACTTACATTAACGGTGCCCGGCATGCGGCCCAGACTAGTGCCATTGGGATCTACATGGGCTTCAACCGACCCGAGTGGCTGACTGTCGATGTGCGGCCTTATCTGGAAAATGGACGCCTGCGATTTCAGCCACTCAATGTCTTTTTCAGCATTGCTCCTGATAACTGGTCGATCTCTCAACCAGGCTATGTTTCCGCCCAGGGTTTTGGCCTTACCGAAGCGATGGTGCGCGAAAACCTGATGAGTGGTCTTTACAGCCGCAAGGGACGCATTGAAAGCGAAGTCCGGAATGCCGCACCCACGATTGTGGCTCAACTGGAGAACCAGTTGAATCTCAATGCGTTTGGTGATGCCAGTGCGCTGGTCTCAGCCGTCTGGCCATTGCCCACCAGCACTCCGCAAGTGCGCTTGATCCCTCAAGAGATTGTGACCGATGCTCAGGGGGTTTCCATGGTGATGGCACTTCAGGCCGCATCGCTGGATCCTTTGGCGAAACCAGCTCGTCCCGAAGTCGTCAAAGGGGGTGAGTTATCCGTCAAGAAGATCGATCCAGGTCTGGATCTGCGTGTGGCGGTTTCTCCAGAAGTTCTGGGGCCACTCACACAGTTGGCGATCGACAGCGGTCTTTCGCGGGTCAACGTGATGGATGCTCCGGAACCATCGTTTGCGAAGCTGGCTGATCCCGAGTTCCTGAAGACGATCCTTCCAGGTCTTCGTCAACTCCCCGCAGGTTGGGAAGCGAACACCGTGTTTGTTCTGACGGAACCGATTCAACTGGCCACGGCGAGTGATCTGGCGGGAGCCTTGCCAGCCTCAGAAAAGGTTTCGGCTCCGCTGGTTCTGAAGGTCAACCGGGCTTTACTGAAAGTGGGGACACGCACCGACGCGACCGCTGCTTTCAAGCCCACAGCCGAGTTTGAATTGTCGATTGCCATGCCAGTACAGGTCGTTTTGAAGGACCTGCCGAATGGCACAACGACGCTGCAACTGGTCTACCCCGCAGAGACTCAGGTCACTGCGAATGGCAAGTATGCACCAGACTTCAAAACGGATGAACAGTCCATTGAGAATCAGTTGCTGGCCGACCAGCTCTCTTCATCCTGGACCAAGTGGATTTCCACAGGAGAGGCAGCTGCCTCAGCACTTCCTCCGGTACAACTGGGGCAGGCGAGTTACCAGATCAGTCAGATTCAGGCCACGAACGAAGAACTCGCAGCGACTCTCGAAACACCCAGCATTCGCATTACTAACAAATCCGAAGAAGCCTTTACCTACGAAACCAAAGGTCTGGGTGTCGCCTGGGGTGGGCCTTACACACTCAAACCTGGTGAGACACACCGCTATCGCATCGCTTCACCTCTGACCTACCGCCGGTTGGTGGGCTCGACCTACGAAACCTACACATTGATGCCCGGCTCACGCTCCGAATTTCGCGTTCCTCGCGAAGGTGGTGCTCCCCGGTTATACGAAGCAAAAAAGTGAGCCAGCTTTTTTTGGAAGATTGACTGAGTGCCATGCTTGCGGCTCGGAGCAAGCATGCCAGAGAGACTCTCCATGTACCATGGATCTCTTGGGTCGGTGTCAAAACTTGGATTGATTTAGCTGCAATCTATGCCTCCCCAAAGAATAGCCGGACGTAAGGCGACTCAATCAAGGGGTGCTGGCTCATAGTCTGTGGGATCAACCCAGCCGGTATTCAGTTTCTCGCCCTTGATAAATCGTTCGTAAAAGCCGCGATGGATTTTGTTCGAGTGCGGGTATTCATCAAAAAGATAACCCTTGCCATCCATGCGAGGATCCTGCTCCTCTTTCAACTGGGCAAAGAGACGGTTTTTGAGTGCTTCCATGCGAGTAGCCTGCGCAGGATCTTGGGCCAGATTCTGAATGCAGTCGCGATCCCGCTGGAGATCGTAAAACTCTTCCCGTGGCCTTTTGCCAAAACAAAGCGACCAGTAAGGATCGGATCCGGCTTTCCGCCGGGCTTCCAGAATGAACGTTTTGGTCGCTCCCGCATCACAATTGAGATAGCCCGTTTCCGGATTGCACGCGGGCCAGCGATCAGGCTCAAAATTGTGCAGATAGAGCGACTCATGCGTGATGATGCCGCGAATGGGATAACCGACATCGAGCGGGCGACCGATATCGTGCCGCTCCATACCAATCAGTACATGATCGCGCGCTGCATCGACCCGGCCTGATCGTGTCGATTCGAAGATGTCTCTGAGTGATCGACCGGTCGCCGGTGCCATCCCGGTTTCATTCCACGGGATTGATGCCACATCAAGAATGGTCGGTGCCAGATCAATAAAGCTCACGAAGTCATCGATGGTGCGTCCCGGTGCTCGAATTCCTTTGGGCCACATCATCGCGAGCGGGACATGATTGGACGCCTCGTAGGCGCCTCCTTTGCACCTGGGAAACGGCATGCCGTGATCAGAAGTGACGATCACCAGTGTATTTTCCAGCGGCCCCTTCTCTTCAAGAGCCTTCAGCATCCGCCCCAGATGTTGATCGAAATGTTCCACCTCATAGGCATAATCAAGCAGATCCGTGCGAACCGTTTCATTGTCGGGCCAATAACCCGGCACATGATCGATTTCACTCAGTTTTTTGCCCGCTTTTTTGATCCCCGAACCAAACTCATAATCGCGATGGGGCTCAATGCTCCCATACCAGAAACACCATGGCTTACCAGCAGGTGCACTCGCCAGAAAATCCCCAAAATTCGAGGCATAATCATTAGGCCCAATTCCCTGGGCAGGCGGTGTGAGCTTCTGCTTGTTGAAGGGTTGCCCTGTCATAGCTCGGGGCTTGCCAGTCTCGTCTTTCGCTTCGCCAGGCCCCCAGCCTTTGGTTGTATAGCCCACATGCCAACCCTTCTCGGCCAACGCTTCACCCCATGTTTTGAACTCCGTGGGAAAGTAGCACAAATGATTGGCTGCCTCTTTGAGTTGCCACGAGTTTCGCCCGGTGAGAATACAGGCTCTCGAAGGTGCGCACTTGGCATTGGGCGTATATGCCTGCTGAAAGAGTAACCCCTCGCGGGCGACGCGATCAAAAGCGGGTGTCTTCACCCATGGACAGCCATAAGCACTCGCATGCCCATAACCCCAGTCATCCGCAATGGCGAACAGAATATTCGGTGGCGCCGGCTCCGCAGCCATAGCGCCGTGGCAAGTCAACAGGAACAATATCGCCAGAATCAGTCGATGAATTCTCATGTGCATATCTCCTCACTCTGTAGGGTCCGCTGTGCGGACCATATTCCCCGCCTATATGTCACCTTGCTTGTTGTGTATACATTGTGAATAGTAGTTACGAGATATAGATTCAGCATGGTCCGCACAGCGGACCCTACGATCATGGCTTCGATCCCGGTGGGTGGAGTCGATAGAGCTCAAACATCGCAGTCTCTTCCTTCGATTCGTCGTCTCTCCGCACGATATCGCTCACTTGAACTGATGATTCATTTTCTTTGCTGAACAACATCCCCGACAACTTCCATTCTTCGAGAAATTGCGAGTTTCTTTTGGCGTGCGGCCCCACAACCAGCCAGACCTCAGCCGGTGAGTCGCGTTCAACAAACCTTAAATCTTGCACTGGCCCTGTGAGCACAAATCCTTGCG
>JAIXUU010000099.1 GCA_027483405.1 Planctomyces sp.
CCTGCTGGAACAATCCCAGAAGCCACAAAGGCGCGGGTTTGCCGTTGTGCAGCGGGATTTGAGAGCCTTACAGGGGGCTATTATGTCGTCGAGCAGTTCCGACCAGATTCTGGGAACGATGTCGACGATGATGGCAGCCCCTGGCAGCCCTGCGATGACATCTCAACAGCTCAAAAAGATGCTCGACACCGCAGGTGGCCGATTATTGCTGTTCCGCTATCTGGATCTGCAGGTCAAGCCGGGCCGCGCTTATCGCTACCGCGTGAAGCTGCTCTTTACGAATCCTAATTACAATCTGCCAATTGAGCAGATCGTCGATCCTTCGGTCGCTGCGGGAGCCGAGCGGGAATCTCCCTGGAGCACGATTTCGAATCCAGCAGTGGTTCCGGGAGATGTCAAATACTTCCTGGCGGGAAGTGAACGTGATCCCGTCCGCGATGTGACCCGCTCGATTCGTAAAGCCGTGGCCAATATGAGTGTCTATCAGTGGGATGCCAAACTGGGATCACTCCTGAATTCCACGCTGGATCTCACCTCGGTCGGGCAGGTCATCAAAGAGACCAAGAAAGTCAAGCGGGCCGATCTGGGGAATGGCACCTATGAAGATGCCGACATCGTGATCGGCACGACCGATCTGCTGCTGGACGTTGCTGCGGATGTCGAAGTCAACGTGACCTTGCAGTCCAAGCTCCCCGTCCACATGGCAGAACTGGGACTAACTCCCGTCAGTGGCAAGCTCAATTTTGGCTTGCTGCCGGAAGCTGTCATCGTCAATGAAGCGGGCCAGATGGAGTTTATTGATGCCAATACCAACCAGAAACAGGAAGACGAGCTGAAACGCAGGTATGACGGCGAGAAAAAAGAGTACGAAAAATTCAAACCGCCCGAAGTCGCTGACCCACTTCTGGGCCCAGGTGGTGGCGAGGAAAGTAGTTATGTTCCTCCAGGTATGGGAGATCCGACAGCGCGAAAGGTGAGTTCCAAAAAGATCCGCACGAATCGCAAGGGCCAGCCGGGCATGGGATCGAGCCCACCCGCGCCATGATCGCACTCGTGTAACTCGCGATTGTAAATCCTATTTGAATAAAGACGTTATGGCCCGGCTCATGGTGTTGACTCCATGAGCTGGGCCAATTTTTTGGATAGGTTGACCCGGCGTATCCCTGCCTGATCCATGAACTTGTCGATCTCTCCGGGATTGCGGATCGGTAACACTTGGAGCGGGGGCGTTCCGTTCGTTATGCTCTGGAACAACAAATTTCCCGATTGGTGCTGGTTCTGAACTCACTGATCAGGAGATTGATCGGTTGCGGGGATACCACTTCGCCTTTGAGGTGCCAATTCTCTTCGCAGTCACTCCACAATATTCCCTTACTTCCTTTGCGTCTGGAAAGTCCTCCGCCATGTACGATGTCACGCTGATTCCCGGAGATGGTGTCGGTCCCGAAATCGCAGAAGCCACGCGTCGCTGTGTGGAATCCACTGGCGTCAAAATCAATTGGGACGTCCAGGAATGTGGCATTGAAGTGATCGAAAAGGTCGGCAAGGTTCCTGAATCGGTACTGACTTCGATCCGCAAAAACAAAGTCGCTCTCAAAGCACCGATCACCACGCCCATCGGCAAAGGCTTTCGCAGTGTCAACGTCTTCCTGCGACAGGAACTTGGCCTCTACGCCTGCGTCCGCCCGTGTAAGACCTACAAGGGAGTTCGCAGCTACTTCTCGAATACACCCGTTGATCTGGTGGTGGTTCGTGAGAACACCGAAGACCTTTACGCCGGTGTCGAATTCCAGGCCGGTCTACCCGCGACCAAAGAACTGATCGAAGTGATCAATCGTCTGGCGACTGGCAAGAAGATCGGGACTGGCCTCGATACCACCGGCGTGAGTATCAAGCCCATGTCCTACGAGGGGACTCGCGACATCGCCAATTACGCCTTCCAGTACGCCGTCGATAATGGCCGTAAATCGGTCACTTCGGTCTGCAAGGCGAACATCATGAAGTTTACCGATGGTCTGTGGTACGACGAATCACGAGCTGTGGCCAAGGCCTACAACGCCAAGTTCGAGCAGCCAGAACTCGCCAAAGAAGCGGATCCTGTTCTGGCCGGGAAAGTGGCTGATGGCAGCCATCTGCATTACATGGAACGTCTCATTGACAACATGTGCATGCAACTGGTGCAGAAGCCCGAACTCTACGATGTGATTCTACTGCCCAACCTCTATGGCGATATCCTCAGTGACCTGTGTGCAGGCCTCGTGGGTGGCCTGGGTGTCGCACCGGGAGCCAACATCGGCCCCGATTCGGCCATCTTCGAAGCCACGCACGGAAGTGCCCCCAAGTACAAAGGCCAGAACAAGGTCAACCCCGTCGCACTCATTCTTTCAGCCAAGCTGATGCTCGAACATCTGGGAGAGAAGTCTGCTGCCGAACGACTTGAGAAAGCCGTGGCTGCCGTCATCGAAGAAGGCAAAGATGTCACCTATGACATGAAAGCCAACCGCAATGATCCCACAGCCGTCGGCACACAGCAGATGGCTGACGCCATCTGCCGCAAGGTTCAGTCGCTGTAATGGTGCCGCGTTCTCTATCCTGGCAACCAGCAACCTGAGAGAACGCTTGAGAATCAAATGAGCCGGGATTCATCAATCGTGTTGAATCCCGGCTCATTCGAGACCACAGTGGATGCGTCTGACCTGTTGATTGAAGGTCGTTTGTCATCCGAGCGGCACGCAATTTCTGGCACGGCGTTCATTCGAAAATTGTGAGATGATCTCTTGCTCGATGGCATGGTTTTTACTGGGCAAGAGAGAAAGTGATTCGCTGGTTAATAACGGCTGGCTGAGCACTTTCTGTGGAAGGTAGCACTGTTTATGGATATGTCAGCTCCCCCCAGCCAGGCATGGGTTGTTCGCTATGGCGTAACGCGTCTGCTGGGAGAGTTCGTCATTCGCGGGTCGCACATTCCTGTCTCTCGCGGCACCCAGGTCATTGTACGCTCCGACCGTGGAACCGAATGGGGCGAAGTGCTCTGTGCCGCCTCGGTCAGCACACGAGAGTGGCTGGGGATCGATAAAGAAACCGGTCGCATCTTAAGGCTGCCCTCTCTCGACGATGAACATCACAAAGACCGAGTGGCTCAACTGGAAGTCGAAGAATTCAACAGTTGCAAGCAATTGATCGGTGAAATGTCTCTGCAGATGCAGCTCGTCGATACCGAGCACGTCTTTGGCGGTGAACGAATCGTCTTTTACTACGTTTCCGAGCAGCGGATTGACTTCCGTGAACTGGTCAAAGTCCTGGCCAAAAGGCATCAATCGCGCATTGAAATGCGGCAGATTGGGATCCGCGACGAAGCTCGCCTGCTCGCCGATTATGGAGATTGCGGCAAGCCCGTCTGCTGCAATACTCATCTTAAAGAAATGCCCCCAGTTTCGATGAAGATGGCCAAGCTGCAAAAGGCCACGCTCGATCCGTCGAAAATCTCTGGGCGATGCGGTCGGCTCAAATGTTGCCTGCGATACGAATACGATACTTACGAAGAACATCGCAAAGAACTCCCTCCCATTGGTGCGACAGTCGTGACCAAACTGGGCCAGGGCAGGGTGGTGGCTCAGGAACTGCTGGCCAAGAAACTGATGGTGGCCTATGAAGGCCAGAGGACTGTGCTGACCGATCAGAAAGAAATCATTACCGTGGTCGGGAAAAAGGGGCTGCCAGCGGCTGTCGAGCGGGAAATCGAAGAGGAAGAGGAATTCATGCAGCCCGAATCTTCCCGACCACCTCGCCAGCAGCGCCCTCCTCGCAATCCGTCGGAGAATCGAAACCAGCCTGATCGCTGAACTTGCCTCATGATGAGCAGGCCGTCATTTCCCACAAGGACCAACACTGGAACATGCGATGAGGATTGGCCTGTACGGAGGGACGTTCGACCCCGTTCATCTGGCACATCTGGTGCTGGCGGAGACCTGCCGGGAAAAATTGCAACTGGATCAAGTCTGGTTCATACCGGCGTATCAACCTCCGCATAAGCCGGGGAGAGTCATCCTTGAGCCGAAGCACCGCATTCAGATGCTCAAGCTGGCCGTTGTGGGCATGCCTTGTTTCAAAGTCGAGCCGGTTGAAATCCAGCGTGGAGAAATCTCTTACACAGTCGACACTTTGCGTCAGCTACAGCAGCTTCACCCGCAGCATGAGTTTTTCCTGCTTATGGGTGCTGATTCGCTGGCCATGCTCCATACCTGGAAAGAGCCTCAGGCGTTATTCGATCTGGCCACAATCGCGGTAGTAAATCGAGGGAAGGAACCCGCTCCCGGAATTGAGGATCTTGCAGAACTCAAATCTCTCGTGGGCGAAGCGGCTCTTGCGAAAATACTCCATGTTCGCATGCCCGGGATGGATCTCAGTGCCACCACTTTGCGTGAGAACGTCGCTCAGGGGCAGAGCATTCGATTTCTCGTGCCTCGCGCTGTCGAAGCCTACATCGAGGCCAATCACTGCTATCGGAGCTGAAAACCCGACGAAGCTTCGAATCGCTCATTGATGAAGTGACGCTGCTGCTGTTTTTGTCACTTGAGCCTGTTCCGAAGCAGGCAAATCGTGCCGAGAAGGGCTTGCCCTCTTTGTTTCGCCTGGCAATTTGATTACCCTTCATCAGTGCGGTGAATGCCACTGGTTTCTTCACTCGGCGAGTTGTCGGCACAGGGCCTTCATCTCAACAAGTCGAATGCTTCACCAGTTCGGGCAGATTGAGACTTTTCTTTCCGAGAAATGGAATGCAACGCTTACTGTCTCTCCTTCAGTACTCGCTGCTTTGGGGCATCCTGGTCTCTGGCAGCATATGCCTGTTTCAGGGCGAAGCTCTGGCACAGGGTGGCGCTGTCACCACAGCCGCTCCCTCGACTTATCCACCTGTTCCCGGTGGATTGTTTTACCGGGGAAATAACCCCACCCAGCCGGGTTCTGCGGGATATTACTTCAGCCTCCCGATGCTCATCTTCTCACTGTCGCTGGTCACGCTGATGGTCTGGACCCTCGGCTGGATTGCTGATGATGCGCGCAGTCTGAAGGTCCGCCCCGAGTTCTGGAATACGCTGGGTTTGCTGGCCGCCGCCGCCGCTGTGCTGATTTTGTATCTCGGGC
>JAIXUU010000094.1 GCA_027483405.1 Planctomyces sp.
ACAAGCAGCAAGCCGACCAGCTCGCAGCGAGAATCGCCAAGTGGAAGCTCTGGATCCAGAGGGACATGGTCTGCGAGTGGATAAGTAGTGGAACTGCGAGTGAGCGCGAGCTGGTCAGTGTATTGGCCTGGCTCTGGCTTCACTCTCAGCATCACAGCGAGCAGGAGCTCATTCGTGAGAGCCTACACGTGGCGCTCAAGGATGAGAAGCTGCCAGGAACATTCGGTGATAATCACTGCCTATTGATCCAGAGCCTGCTTAGTCTCGATAAACCGGATGATGACACGGTGTTTCCGAGAGTGCTACGAAAGATGCTCATGTGGTTGTTAGTTCGCTGCGAGGTCAGACCGTATCGGATTTGCGACCCCTACATCATCGAGGTTGTTTTCAAGCATGCCAAGCTCAACATCGAAACGATCTGGGCCTCGGCGTATGGCGAGGACATCGAGGAGTTCTTTGGGTTGCATTCGACCGCTCAACTGGACGCCCTGGCCAAGCAACTGAAAATCTCATGCAGCAGCCCCAAGAAGCAGGACATGATTGACGATCTCCTGCAGCACTGCTGGGGCAAGCCATGCCCGAAATCGATCATTGAGGCCAAGGCCGATGATGCCATCGGGAAATGGTGATTTTTGACGATCAACGGATTTTGCAAAATAATTCTGCAAAATCCGTTGACTTTCGTTTTCCGATCGTCGATACTCATTCCATCAGACCTGCATCACACGGAAACGAAAATGAAACTCGCAGCTTACATCTACCCAGCCAGCCACGAACTGCACGGCAAAGTGATCTGCGTCCTGCCAGCGAGTCACCGCGACCCAGTGATGAACAAGGCTTGCCAGCGGATTCTCGGGACCAAGGAAGAGCTGCCCGGAAAGGTCGCGACCCTCAAGGGTGACGCCGCCACACGATACACCGAATCACTGGCCGCCAACCGACTCTATCGATAACCAGCAACGCAGCACTTCGCTGCGACTGACAACAAGCCCCGGCAAGGGCAAGGAGAAATGAAGATGAGCAAGTCAATTCACGAATTGCACATGGACGCGACAATGTGGGCGTTCAATTTAGGAATGCTCTGCGAGAAAATGACCCGCGAAAGCTATAACAGCGATGCACTCAAGCAGCACGGTCTGCGATGGGTGACATACAAGGCGTTCCCGGCCTATCGTGATGGCGAGTATGAGGTGCAGAGATTGCGGTTGGTGGACAAAGAAGACAGCACATGGGGGTTCCAGACGGCCGCCCGATTGGTCAGCCAAGGCAACAAGTGGTACGCACTGGATGACTACCAGCCAGCGGTTTAATTGACGATCCAAGCCCGGCAGTCAGTGCTGCCGGGTGTTTTCTCCGCACACATTTTCGCGGCCATTGATCCGCTCAAGGATAGATCCATGCAAGCACAAGTCTACAGCATCATTCGTTGTGAAAATCGTAAATCAGGTGTCGAGCATCACGTCGGCCATGTCCTTGCCTGCGGGCATCTGGACGCCATTGAGATTGCATCAGGTCTTGTCGAGTGCGACGACCTGCATCACCTCATTGCGCTACCTTGCGATGAGAATGAGTCTGCGTCTGCCTTGCCGCACATCATGAACCAGGCTGTTGCCCGCTGATCAGTGTTGACTGACCATCTCCGCCGACCGCCTCTGCGTTAGATCGCGAGCCTTGCCGGGTGAGGCGGCGGTTTTTTGGAGCCCTATTGAGACATTCCACGATGCCACGACGAACAATCACCCTCACCGAGGAAATCGACGCCAAGGCCCAAAAAATGGCCTCGGAACGCGAGTTGACCCTCTCTGAGCTGGTGTGCTCGCTGATCACGGCCGATGAGGCACGCAAGCGGGCGGGCAGGCCCAAGAATGAGTTGCCGGTCGATGAGATCCTGGCTCAGCGTCAGGCCGGACAGAAGCTGCAGTCGATTGCCGATGCTCATGGGGTCAACGTGGCCACGATCCATCGGCTGCTGGCACGTCACACGAGCTCTTAACTGGCTGCCTCGATCTCTCGCAGGCCTCGCTCAATCAGTTCCAGCGCGAGGCTACGAATGGAGGGCGTGGTGCCTGGCTTGCGGCTGCGGTCGGCAATGACCTGCAGGCGGCGATCCAGTTGCGTCGTGGTGGGGATTCGCAAAAACTTTTGCCCGCGCTTTTCGGCCATTGTCTTTTGTCCTTGACGAGTAGAGAGTGCCGACTTCCAATCGGCGTCGTCCAAGGATGGACTGTTGTCGCTCTGGGGAGAGCCGCGATCGTCAGGTATCAGGATGATGCCTGGCGATCATTTTACTTCAGCCGAGCGAAACTTCTACAGGCTCTTCGCCCTGCAGGTGAGTGCGGGCAATCATGCGGCCGCGACGGATGAGCCGAGTCACTCGACCTCGATGGGTTTTGAGGACTCTGGCGATCTGATCAAGACTCAGGTTGCCGAGCAGTCGCAGCATCAATGCTGAGATCGCTCGAATGTTGCTGGGCGAGTCTTGATTCGCCCAGATCAGATACGTCCACAAATCGTGACTGGGCCGGTCGAGATCAACCTTGGCCCCTTTCTTGTCCCTGAGTGACATACGCCTCCTCTGCGCAACAGCGACGGTTTGGGTACAGACAACGGGCACGTGCCCATTCTCTTTTCGTCCAACCGGATCCTGTTGCGCGAGGTGTTTATGTCATCCGATGATCTTTTGCCGATTGACCCTGTGATTTCCTCAGAAATCGATCTGCGAAAAGCCCTGAAGGAGCTGCAGCAGCTCGATGTGGCCATGCGGAGGCGAGCAGCGTCCATCGACCGCGAAGTGCGAGCGGTTTATGAGCGTTTCGGACAGCTCAAGGTTGATGTGCTGGGAGAATTGATCGAGGTGGATGCTCGCGCGAAGTCACTCCAGACCGCGATCATCAATTTTGCGAATGATTACCGCGAAGAGCTGCTCAATGGGCGGGACAAGAAATCGATCGATTACCCGGAAGGGTCGCTGGCCTGGCGAACTGTGCCTGCCACGATCGCCGCCAGTGAGGGGGTCAAGCCTGACGACATCATCGAGCGGGCCGACAAGGTCGCCCCCTGGACAATCATCGTCCGCAAGGTGCTGGAGAAAGTGAAGCTCTTTGGCATCGGTTTCTTCGAGATGTTCGATGTCGTTTACAAGCCCTCAATGACCAACATCAAAAAGGCATGGCAGGCCAAACGGCTGAAGCCAGCCGACCTGAAGAAGCTCGGTCTCGAAGTTGTGCCCGAACGCGAATCGGCCTCCTTCAAGCTCCCTGAAGTCTCGCTGGATTAGACGAGCGAAAACCCGGTGCCGGGAGCTGTCTCCCTAACTCATTGTTACGTGTCCAATCTCGCTTTTCCCTCCGTTATGAGGCCAACATGCTGAAGTTCATTTTGTCATTTTTGGCGACTCTATGGGCGAATGAGAAAGTTCGCTCGATCGTGAAGTCGGGCGGCTTGACCCTGACCGGGATTGCCGCCGCCGCCCTGGCTGGGTTGATCGCAAACCTTGATACTCAATGGCTCGTTGCCGTCACCGCATTGACTCCATTCGTGATCAACGCCCTGCTCAAGCTCTACCCCAGCGACGGCGACGACTCGAACGGCGATTCGCTGAACGATTACGTTCAGACGGCGGTCAAAAACTTCGAGCAGAGGCTGAAGTCGGGGAGCATAACCCCCGAGGAAGCCAGAAAGGCCAACAAATGGATTGATGATCTGCTGAAAAAGACGCCGCTGATCATGTTATGTGGCCTGCCATTCCTGCTGGCGGGTTGTGACTATACCGGCCCGACGCAGGCCCCTCGCGTGGTTATTAGCGGGCCGACGACTGGTGTGCCTGGCGAGCTGCTGTTGCTCGATGCCAGCGCGACGGAAAACAGCCCGCAGCACTTCCGCTGGACGATTTCTCCCGCATTGCCCGGCCGCCAGCAGCTCATCGTCCAAGACGGCGGCAAGCGGTGTTTTGTCGCGGGTTACCCGGGCTCGTTCGTGGTGACCTGCTCAGCCAGCAATCGAGCGGGCGTGGATACGTTGACGCATGCCATCACAACGCCTGGCACGCCGCCAGGGCCGCCGCCTGCTCCAATCGTCCCAAAGCCCGAACCAACGCCCAACATCACGCCACAGCCCAGGCCTGAGCCTCCCACGCCGCCAACGCCCGCCCCTGAACCAATCGCCAAAACCTTTGGCATCGGTCCAGCGATCACAGACGTGGCAAGGTCGATCAATTCCCCTGATCGATCAGCCACCTGCAGGAGGCTGGCCAGTGAGGCCCGCAGAGTGGCCGAGGACAAGAACCTGAAGACTCAGGCGGCCATCCTCACGGCGGCCATGAAGCCAATAGGTGCTTTGGGCAGCGAATGGCAGCCACTGAAAGACCTGCTCAAGTCTCAAATCACCAAGCTCTATGGCGATGGCAAGCTGGTCACGAATGACGACTACATCGCCCTGCTCTACGAGGTTGCGAAAGCCCTCGACGCCGCTGCCTGAGACGTTTCCTTTTTCTTTTGAGACGATCTTCATCTTTTGTGAGACGATCCATGCCAGTCTGGCTCATTCGGCTGATCATCACGTTAATCATCAGCTCACTGCTCTGCGTGGCAGTGGGTGCAATTGGCCTGCTCATGCCTGGCACGCCGCCCGTCAACTACGGCCTGGCCGCTGGCTGGCGTGAGTCCTTTGCCGAGGTGCTCAGGGAAACGCCAAGATCTTTCTCGGACGTCATCGGCGAATCGAACGACGCGGCCTCGAAGGATGTGCGGCTCTATCGGGCCGCTCTGTTCGTCGAAAGCCCCACAAAGCCCTTTGGTCAGCAATTCCGCACGATCAATCAAGGAACTGGTGATTGTGTCTCTCAGGGCGTTCGAACGGCCCTACGCACCACGATGAGCGTCAAGGCGGCCAAGGGAGAGCGAAAGGTCGTGGAACCTTTCGCCCCGTACATCTTCGGCACGACTCGCAAGCTGGTCTCGCGATGGCCATGCGGTGCCGCTGGGGCTGATCCATCGGCCGCGATGGTCGCGTTTGAGCAATACGGCATTGTCACCGAGGAAGAAGCTGGTGTGCCCTATAGCGGGGCTTTGGCCAACCGCTGGGCCTGTACCGGGCCGCCTGACTCGCTTTTGAAGATCGGCAAGCAGCGAGCGGGTTCTTCGTTCCCGATCAGATCGGCCGATGAGCTTTGTCAGGCGATTAACAACGGCTACGCCTGCACCTGGGCCACCGGCATGAAGCCATCCCGCTACGAAGAACGCGACGGCCGCTGGGTCGTGACACGTTGGGGCGGCTGGGCTCACCAGATGGCCATTACCGACTTCGACGGCTCGCGTTCGGCCGATTTATCTCGGAAGTATTTCAACGTCTGGAACTCGCACAGCGAGGATCCCCGGATCAGTGGTCATCCCTTGCCGCTTGGCGATGAGCCACCGGGCAGCTTCTGGATGACGTGGAAAGACATCGACCGATTCATCAAGTCGGGTGATTCGGTCGTCTATGCCATTTCCGACGTGCAAGGCTTCGAGGCTGACGACGTCGGAAGCCTCCTCAAGAACCTCTTTCAGGAATCCGCAAGATGAACGGGAATAAACTCTGCTTTTGGCTGCTGGTGTTGGCTGGCTCGGCGATCTTGTTTGCGGTCGCTCACTACACCGAGGCCAACGACCGCTCTCCATTGGCGGCACTCGATTGCCTCGAATGTGGCCATGGCGAAGATGTGCTCGCTGCCCTCAACACGTTGAATCGCCCCGTGGCCAGTCAGCCGGTGATTGATCGTCAGGAGCTGGACTCGGTCTTGTCGATGCTTGATGCGCCGCGACCGAGCAAGCCAACGCCTGGCACGCCACCAGTCAATGCGGCCAAGCCCAACCCCTTAACGCCTCCGCCGCCTCCAGTTGTCCCTCAGTACCTCAGGCAGCCCGTGTTGAATCAACCTCAGCTCAAGCTGAGATGCACCCGCAATGGTTGCGTCTGGACGTACTGATTTCTCCAGAAATCAGAGGATCGATATGCCCAAGAAACCACCATGCTTTCGGCCTGCTGCACCGAAGCGGAAAGAGAACCGGCCAAGCTCTCACCAGCGAGGGTACACTCGCCGCTGGTCTGCTTATCGCAAGCGGTTTCTTGCTGAGCATCCCCTCTGCGTGATGTGCCTTGGCCAAGGTCGATCTACGCCAGCAACTGAGGTTGATCACATCATTGCCCATGGTGGCAACCAGTCCCTGTTCTGGGCGGCCAGCAACCACCAGCCGTTGTGCAAGCCGCATCACTCAGCCAAGACCGTGGCCGAGGACGGCGGCTTTGGTCGATGACCGACCACCCACCCCCCCACCCCCGGCCAGGGGGGGGAGGGGGGTCATTTTTGAGGGGGCTACGAATTGGCAAACCACACACTCTGGTTTTTGCGCGCGCCGTCAAGTTTTGCATAGGGGGGGGTGATCGATGGGGAGACGCGGCCCGAAGCCCAAGCCAGCCGAGGCTCACATCGCTGCCGGCACGTACCGAGACGATCGGCACGCGACGATCAAGATGCCCTCGAATGAGTTTCCAGAACCACCTGATTGGCTGGGAGAACATGGCCTCAATGAATGGAGAAGACTGCAACCGATCCTGTCGTCGCGTGGCCTGTTGACCGAGGTCGATTGGATGCCCTTCACACTCCTCTGTCAGGCATGGCATGACTACATCGAAGCCACACAAGCAGTCGCAATCTACGGCATCACGGCGATCGGCGGCGGCGATAACGGGTCGGAGTACCAAGCCCCGGCAGTCGGCGTCGCCAACAAAGCCTGGCAGCGAGTCCTCAAGGGCTGCCAAGAATTCGGCTGCACGCCCTCCGCGAGGACAGGCATCATCCCCAAAGGCGGCGATGGATCCGAGGGTGAAGGATCGGATCAAAAGGCTAGAGGGGTTGTTGGGTTCTGAGAGACCCAAGGGCAAGCTCGAAAAGGCTTGCATCAAAAGACAGATCGATGATCTGAAACATGGCCACAAGCGAGGCCTTGTTTGGAACGAGGACGAAGCCCAAAGGGCCATCGACTTCTACCAGTTCCTCTGCCACTGGAAAGGTGAGTGGGCAGGCAAGCCGCTCGATCTGGAACTGTGGCAGCAGGAGCTGATCATTGCTCCCATCTTCGGCTGGTACCTCACCGATGGCAGCCGCCGGTTTCGGACTGGGTACATTGAGATTCCCCGCAAGAATGGCAAGACCACGATTGCTGCAGGGATTGCCCTACGTGGTCTGACGGCCGACCTTGAAAGCGGTGCCGAGGTTTACTGTGCCGCGACCAAGCGCGACCAGGCCAAGCTGCTCTTTCGTGATGCGACGAACTTCATCCGGAAAGCTGATTACCTCAAGAAGCGGCTGAAGATCCAGAAGCATGCGTTGCTGTGCCCAAAGCTGAACAGCTCACTGGTGCCGCTATCAAGCGATGCCAATACGCTGGACGGCCTCAACCCTCACATGACCATCGTGGACGAACTGCACGCCCATCGCACACGTGACCTGTGGGACGTCATGGCCACAGCGTCTGGCAGCCGGAATCGATCGCTGCTGCTGGCGATTACCACAGCTGGTCACGACCGCAGCACAGTCTGCTGGGAGCAGCGAGACTATTCGCAAAAGTTGCTCAACGGATCAATCGAGGACGATAGCTATTTCTGCTTCATTGCGTGTGCTGACGACAAGGATGATCCCTTTGATCCAAACACATGGTGGAAGGCCAACCCCAATCTCGACATCAGCCTCAAGCGGAAGTTCATCGAGAATCAGGCACGCAAAGCGAAGGAGTCACCCAGTTACGAAAACGCGTTCCGGCGGCTGCATCTCAATCAATGGACTGAAGCCGAGACACGCTGGCTCAAGATGAGCGACTGGGCCAAGGCCGCTGAAGAGTTCGACCTTTCGTGGCTGGTCGGTGAACGATGCTACGCAGGCCTCGACCTGTCCAAGGTCAACGACACAAGTGCCCTTGTGCTGGTCACTGAGATCGATGGCGACTGGTACCTTGTGCCATGGTTCTGGATCCCGGGCGACAATGCTTTCCGTCGAGAGGCTGAGCATCAGGTTCCATACACCGCCTGGCAAAGATCGGGCGCGATCCATTTCACCGATGGTGACGTGGTGGACTACAGCTGGATCGGCAAGACCCTGATGGAGATTGCCAAAACCGTCCAGTTGGAGGGGGTGGCTTACGACCCATACAACGCAAGCCACTTCTCCCAACAAATGATTGCCGAGGGTCTGCCCATGGTCGAGTTCTATCAGACCTGGCGGAACTTGGCCGACGCGACCAGCGAGTTCGAGAAGCTGCTGGTCTCCGGCAATTTGCACCACAACAACAACCCGGTGCTCAACTGGCAGGCTGGCAACGTCTCGGTCAGGCGCAACGCTTCCGATCAGATTAGACCAGCGAAACCAATGTCAGAGGACGCCAAGAAGATCGACGGGATTGCAGCTGCCATCATGGGTCTGGCACTGGCCACTCGTAGTCAGCAGGCTTCACCATCGGTCTACGAGACACGAGGATTCGTCACGCTGTGAACCCTTTTAACTTTGCCGTCAATACGTCGCAGGTGACCAATACCGAGATCTCGGGCAATCCCGAGAATCCTGCTGTGCCGCTCGATCCTGATGCCTGGGAAGATCTCGGCTGGCTCGGCCGCATGACAGATGCCGGTGTCCGGGTCAATCACGAGAACTGCATTGGCCACCCGCCTCTCTGGCGAGCCGTCAACCTGATTGCTGGTGACGTGGCCAAGCTACCACTCAATGTCTACCGCCGAACTGATGGCGGTCATGAGCGAGACAAGGATCACGTTGCCAACTGGCTTCTGCGCCACAAGGTCAACGACTACATCCTCAGTTATGTGTTCAAGAAGACCTTGCAGTACCACGCGCTCCTGCATGGCAACGGCTATGCCTACATTCATCGCGAAGGAACACAACCGAAGCAGCTTGTCCCGTTGAATCCCAAGACGACAGAGCCGGTTGTCATCGGCGGGAATCTGTTCTATGGCGTGACGATCAACGGCCAAAAGAGAAGGCTCTTTGCCACAGACGTTCTGCACATCAAGGGTCTTTCTGACGATGGCATCGAAGGAGTCGATGTCATTCAGGTCATGTCTCAGGCTCTGGCGTTGGGGATGGCTGCCCAGAAGTATGGAGCCAAGTTCTTTGGTTCTGGCGCGAAGGCTGGCGGCATACTGATGTTGCCACCGAACATGAAGCCAGCGGCCCGCAAGCAGCGGGAAGAGGAATGGAAGAAAGAGCAGGAAGGCCTCGACAATGCCTTCAAATCCATGCTGCTCGAAGATGGGGCCAAGTGGATCCAGAACACGATCACACCTGAGCAGGGTCAGTTCCTTGAGACCCGACAGTTCGAAGCCATCCAAGTGGCTCTCGTTCTCGGGACTCCCCCGCACAAACTCGGTGACAATGGCAAGGTCTCTTACAACTCATTGGAGCAGGAGAACAAGAGCTACCTGCAGGACTGCCTCGATCACTGGCTCGTCATGTGGGAGCAGGAGTGTTGGGACAAGCTGCTCACGGAAAACGAAAAGCGTAACGACACGCACTTCGTGGAGTTCAACCGCTCGGCCCTGCAGCGGACTGACGAAAAGACGGAAGTCGAATCACTGGAGAGACAGGTCAACTGCGGGATGCTTCTGCTGAATGAAGCCCGGGCGATCCGCAACCTGCCACCCGTTGAAGGCGGCGATCGGCCACGCATGCCTTCGAACATCATCTTCACTGATGCGAAGCAGATCGAATCTAAGTCAGCGGCCACGAATTCGAGAATCAATCAGTCGATCGAGAACGCTCTCAATGATCGGATCGATCGACTGCTCGAAGTTGAGCAGGCTGTGCGAGCAAAGAGCAACTGCTCGATCGAGCTGCTCACTCAGCATGGCCGCAAACTGGCCAGTGCTGTGATTCCTGTTCTGGATGTCTATGCGGCCAGCCAGGGCCAGACGCTCGACTTCGATGTCACGACAGCTGCCATCGTGGCGGATTGTGTGAGCTATCAGGCTGCAGAGAACTGGCAAACCTCCCGGCGGAATCATCTCGCCACATTTTTGAAAGGCCTCGTGAATGGATCCCATCCTGAAGAAACTGGAAGAGCTGCGGGCGAAGCAGAACAAGCTGGCGAAACCCAGTCGTAAGAATGCCGGCGAGAATGAGATCTACGTCTACGACGTGATCGGGCCAGCCGACTGGGGATACTTCGGTGCGGCCACCATGAAAGATGAGCTGAAGAATCTCGGTGCCGACGTGACCGAGATCGTCATCAGGATCAATTCCGTGGGTGGCTATGTCGGTGAGGCCTCGGCCATTTACCAGCTGCTGAAGGAACATCCCGCCAACATCCACGTCAAGATCGACGGCGAGGCGATCTCCTGTGCGAGCTGGATCGCCATGGCTGGCGACAAGATCACGATTGCCGAGCATGGCCTGATGATGGTGCATGACCCGAGCACGTGGATATCGGGGACGGCTGACGATCTCCGGAAAGAGGCCGAGGTGCTCGATGCCTACAAGGAAGTTATTGCGGGGATCTATGCCGCTCGCAGCGGCACGGACGTGGAGGACGTCAAGAAGATGATGACGGACGAAACATGGATGACAGCCACGCAGGCCAAAGAGAAAGGATTCGTGGACGAGATCTCGGCCAACAAGTCCAAGCCTGAAGCGACCAATCGCAAGCCAGTGCCCATCGCCAACTGGCAGATGGAGAACATCCGCCGCAGGCAGCAGCTCATCGAAGCGGCCAACGCCTGAGGCGCAACACTCCCGGTCATTTTGTTGACGACGAACTCCAGTCCTCCCGCCAGTGCAGAGCATGCCCAGTCATGCCGAGGCACTGGCGGGTGCTCACAGCTCAAGGCCCAGTCCTCGATCTGCGACGGAGGGAAGCAGCAAGATTTCCTGAGAGTGGAATCAGACGATGACGATTAAAGAACTTCTCGAAAAGCGTGCCAACCTGGTTGCTGACTCCCAAAAGATTCTCGACAAGGCCGACGCTGAAAAGCGGGTCATGAACACGGATGAGCAGGGTCAGTGGGACAAGATGAATGCCGACATCACTGCGCTTACCAAGCACATTGATCGCATGAATATCCAAAAGCAGCACGAAGAACGCAGCAAAGAATTCTCGGCAAACAACGATCTCGGCCCGACCCAGATCAGCAATCGCAAGAACAGCCGGACTGAAAAAGAGCCGTTGGTCGTTAATGACCTGGTGGCAGGCTGGGTGCGAATGGCCACTGGCCGTCGTGTAACTAATGCCCAGAAGAAGGCTCTCCAAAACCGTTCGGCAAAGATCAACGGTGGCGAGGTCTACATTCCGCTGCATAAGAACTTCAATGAAGTTAAGCGGGCTGTCAACGTTCTGACCACAGGAACTGGTTCCAGCGGTGGATACACAATTCCCGAGGGGTTTATTGCAGCTCTTGAAGTCGCCATGCTCACCTTCGATCCGGTCTCGGCAGTCGCTGATGTCTGGCGTACGAATGGCGGAAATCCTACAACCTGGCCAACTGGTTCGGATACTGCGAACTCAGGGGAACAGTTGGGCGAATCGACATCGATTGGCGCCAGCGTTGATCCTTCGATGGGCGTGGTGCTATTCGGTGCCTACAAGTTCAGCTCAAAGCCGATCATGGTTCCTTATGAGCTGCTTGAAGACACTGGCGTCAACCTGGCTCAGCAGCTGGGTGCATGGATCGGTGAACGACTCGGTCGCATTAAGGCTTTGAGAAATACCCTCGGTAACGGCACGACTCAGCCGCAGGGTGTTGTCACTGGCTCAGTTCTAGGTCACACAGCCGCTGACGATGTCACCATCAGCTTCGATGATGTGATCCGCCTCGAGCACTCAGTGCCTCGTGCCTACCGGGGCAACGCGGCCTACATGTGCAATGACGCGGTGGCACTGGCTCTGCGTCTGCTGAAAGATACGCAGGGCCGTTACCTCTGGCAGCCAGCAACCAACGCCGGTATGCCCGACCTGCTCAACAATCGTCGGCTGATACTCAACGACAACATGACAGGCACAATTGCAGCCAGTGCCAAGACCATGCTCTGCGGTGATTTCAGCAAGTTCAAGATTCGCGAAGTTGGTCAGATCCGAATGAAGCGTCTGCAGGAACGCTATGCAGATTTGGATCAAGAAGCCTTCATCGGCTTCGAGCGCATGGACTCCAAAGTCCTTGATGCCGGTGCCGGCCCGATTCGCCACATGGTTCAAGCCGCCAGCTAATTTGTGAAGCCGGTTCGCCGGCATGGATGAGCGGGCCAGGTCGCGGCCTGGCCCGCATTTTTCTTTGTTGACCACTCACTGATTTCTGCAGAAATCATTCTGAACAATTCACATGATTGAGGGTTTTGAGATGCAGGAAGAACAACAGGTCAGTGTCAAGCTGACAACTTCGAGGGCTGGCAATAACGTCTCCCATGAAAAGGGCGACGTGATTCAGGTTTCACTGGCACGTGCCCATCGGCTGATCAATGCCGGGCAAGCTGAGTATGCCGGAGAAGGGGAGCTGCCCGCCTACACACCGGCAGTCCCTGTTCACGTTCCGGCGCCTGCTGCTCCTGAGAACGACGGCGATGACAGCGATGCCGATGACGGCGGCGAAGAGCTCGCCACCGAAGGCAAGTCCAAGCTGCGGTCCAAGAAGGCCGCCAAGTAATTGAGGGTACCAACCCCAGAGTCCAGTTCGCGGGCGGCAATTCACCATGCAGCATCATCCAACTCACGGTCGCGTTGTTACAACAATTGCACCGGCAGACGAACCGATCACACTGGCGGACTTCAAACGCCAGATCCGTGTCGATACGTCTGACGAGGATGATCAGCTCACGGCCTATATCACAGCCGCCCGCGAACTTCTGGAGGAACACACCGAACGGGCTCTCGTCACACAGACACGCCAGCTCTATCTCGATCGCTTTCCTCGCTGCCAGACGATCGAGATTCCCTGCACTCCCGTCACCTCGATTGAGTCGATTGAATACATCGATCCCACAGGCGTCCTGCAGGAACTCGATCCCGCCAATTATGTGGCCGATCTCATCTCCAGTCCGGCCCGCATTCGCCCGGCCTATGGCATGTTCTGGCCAGCGATCCGGTACCAGATGAACTCGGTGATTGTCACCTTCGAGGCTGGCCAGGATGTGGCCGCTGTGCCAGAGCGGGCGAAGCAGGCCATCCGTCTGCTGGCTGGCCACTGGTACGCCAACCGCGAAACTGTGCTGATTGGCACGATATCGAAAGAGGTCGAGTTCTCATTCAATGCTTTGGCTGGTCAGTTGAGGTGGCACTGATGGCACCTGCCGGCAAGTATCGCGATCGAGTCCGCTTCGAGTTTCAGACTTCGCAGCCTGATCCCAGTGGCAGTGGCCAACTGGTCGAAACGTGGCAGACACTGGGGACGTTCTGGGCTGAGGTCAACGCCGTCTCGGGATCCGAGTCATTTCGTGGCCGGAAGATTCAGGGGCGTGTCTCTCACCTGGTGAGAGTTCGCGTCAACTCCTTGACGCTGCAGATCACCAATCGCCACCGCATGGTGATTAAGGGCAACGTCGTACACATTGCCAGCGTCTACGATCCCAACAATCGAGGCATTGAGATCGAGGTGCAAGGCGAGGAGCTGCTCGATCCATGAGTGCCGCTGCTGCCCTAGGTCGCCAGCTACTGCTGGAATTGTCCGGCGATCGGCAGTTGCTCAGATTGTTCGATCAACTCACCACCACGTCTCAAGCCAAGGCAGCCAGACGCGGTCTGGCCGCTGGCCTGAAGGTTGTCACCAAAGCACAGAAGAATGCTGTGCCCTCCGTGAAAACCAAGGGCCACTCGACGAAGCGACTGAAGGCCGGGATTCGCGGCCGGCAGATGCGGATCAAAAAGGCCAACGTCTACGAGGCCAAGTCGGGGGTGAACGTCGGCAAGCGATCGAGGCGCAGCAAGTATTCGCAGGCCAAAGGGAATCTCAGCCGGGCCCCTCACCTGCATCTGTTTGTGCTGGGTACCCAGCCACGATTCACCGGATCGACCAGCCGCAAGGTTCGCGGTCAATCGACTGGCACACGAAAGGATGGAACGGCCTTCGTTCGTGGAAAACATAAGCCAGGCACAATCATCCGGAAGAAGACCGGCAAGCCGAAACGGTTTCGCGGCCGCATGCCTGGCAGCTCGTTCCTCAATTTCGCTCAGGCCACTTCACTCTCCGCAACTCAGTCCGCCGTGATCGACGCCATGAGGTCAACAATTGTTTCAGAAGCCACGAAAGGGAAATGATGTCGATCGAAGCCGCTCTGCGTGGAGTGCTGGTCGCAGCGACTGGTGTTGCCAACATCGTCGCCACCAACAGCACCAGCAACGACAAGGCCATTCGCCCTGAGCGTCTGGCTCAGACGGACTCTTACCCGGGCATTGAAATCCAGATCAACTCCGAGGCTCATCAGGAAGATCTCGGGGAGTGGGACGGCACGAGTGATGTCGAGCTCACGTTGTTCTGCCTGGCCGAGACAGCGCAACAAGCCGCCGCAGTTGTGAAGGCTGTTCGCGAGACTCTGACCTCCATCAGCAATGTCAGCAGTGCCCACGGTCGCATTGAGAGCGTGGTGCTGACAGACACGGAAGGAAGTTATGAGCCGGAGGCGGATGGCAGTGATAAGGGGATTTATGTGAAATCCCTGACCTGCAGTGTCTGGTTTGTGGAGTGAGGTTTTCATGAGCACAAAAGTTGCATCCAAGGGTACCAAGCTGCAGCTCTCAGTCGCGTCGGTCTACACCGACATCGGCGGGGTCAGCAAGATCGACTATCCCGATCGAGAGGCTGAACACTGGGATGCCACTGACCTTGATTCCGACGAACGGGAAGATGGCGAGCTGACGGGCCTGGTCACTCCCGGCATGATCTCCGGCGAACTCTTCTACGATCCCGAGGATGAGCTGCATCAGGAGCTGGAGGATCTGCTGGCTACTCCTGCCTATCGCGATTGGCGGATCCGCAAAGGGACGCGAGTCGTGACCGTCAACGGGTCACTCAAAAAGTTTCAGCCATCGGCTGCTGTTGGCGACGGGATGAAGGCGACCTTCGAAATCAAGTGCCGCACGAAGCCTGTGATTTCCACTGTGGTCTGATCTCAGCACTTATCCCCAGACGCGACTTCATTTCGTTGATCATTCACTGACGGTTTCCAGCAAGGTGAGTCCATGAAAGCCAAGCTCATTCGAGATGCCGATGGGCCGAACCCCGAGTTCGACCGGAAGCAGAAAGTCTCTCCGACCAACCAGCCCCATGTGGTGATTCCCAAGGGAACCATCATCGAAGGGGAGAAAGCGTATCGCTTGTGCCAGGGGCCGAACCCTGTCGCCGAGCCAGAAGACGAGGAGTGCAAGGCGGCCATGGTGGATTACCACCAGAGACGTCGGGCTGTCCATCAGCAGCGAGCCGCTGAGCGAATCGCTGAGAAGGCCGAGTCCACCAAGGCCGAGACGACTCGCAAGGGCAAGTAATCCACACGCTCTCCCCGGGCCCATGATTCACTGCAGTCATTTATGCGAAAGCCAGCCATGACCGAGAAAGCCAAGCCTGCAAAGCTCCTCACCGCGGATCTTCTCAGGCGACCTGCCAAGCGAGTGATTGTTGAGTGCCGGGTGCCAGATGATTTCCACGACCCCGACATTGCCGGCAGCACGTTCTACGTGCGACGCATGAAGGCCGGGGAGCGTGGCCGGTATGAAATGCAGTTCAAAAACTCTAAGAGCGGTCAACTCATTTCGGGCCGTGCCGCTGAGATCCGTGAGCGGATCATTATCCAGACACTCTGCGACAAGGAAGGGAATCTGCTTCTGGGCAAGGATGACCTCCAACAGCTCAAGCAGATGGACAGCGTTCTGGCTGACCTGATTGTCACGAAGGCTCAAGAAGTGAATCAGGTGAGCGAGGAAGATCTGGAGGAACTGGCGGGAAACTGAGAGCTGACCCGGGCCGCATGTTCGCCATGCGGCTGGCTCTCGCCATGAAACGGGTCGATGTCGATGGAATGCTGGATGAGATGGATCCGGAAGATCTCCGGGAATGGCAGGCTTTTGCGGCGATCGATCCCTTTGATGAAAGCCGTGCTGATCTGAGGAACGGGATTTTGCTGGCCAATCTGGGGGCGATGCTGGCACCGTTCTGCGGCGCGCATCTCGCCGATTTGCGGCCGTTGCAGTTCATGCCTTTTGAAGATCGAGCGGCAGTGATTTCCGCAGAAATCAGTGAAGAGCAGGAGGCTCTCAACTGGGCCAACCTGGAAGCGACCGTGGCCATGATGCCGGAATAGGAGTGAATCGTGGCAACAGCTGGCATCCTCGTAACAAAGCTGGTGAGCAACACGGCAGGCTTCGGTCCACCGATCAAGGCGGCTGGCCGCGATGTCTCACAGTTCGCCGGCATCGTGGAGGGAACGCGATCGAGGCTGGGCGGTCTGATGGCAGCCGGAGCCGGAGCTCTGGGAATCACCAGCCTGGCGGGCGGTCTCGGTTTCGGGATCAAGCTGGCAGCCGAGGCTGAGCAGGCCGAGGTGGCGTTCGGCACGTTGTTCCAATCGACGGACAAGGCCAAGGCCATGCTGGGCCAGCTCAATCAGTTCGCGGCTGAGACTCCGTTCGAGTCTCCGGAGCTGGTCACTGCTGCCCGCATGCTTGCATCGTTCGGCACTCAGGCGGGCGACATCGTTCCTAACCTGAGAAGGATTGGCGACGTCGCCGCCGGCACGGGTCAGCCCATCGCTGAACTGGCTGAGCTCTACGGCAAAACCAAGGTGCAAGGCCGGTTGATGGGTGAGGACATCAACCAGTTGACGGGCCGCGGCATCCCGATCATTGGCCAGTTGGCCAAACAGTTCGGTGTGGCTGAGAGCGAGGTGAAGAAGCTGGTCGAACAGGGCAAGGTCGGCTTCCCGCAACTTGAACAAGCCTTTATCGACATGACCTCGAACGGTGGCATGTTCGCCGGGATGATGCAGGCCCAGAGCCAGACTCTAAGCGGGATGACTTCCACATTGATGGATAACGCCAAAGGACTGCTCCGTTCGTTTGGGGCCGAGGTCATTGCAGCCTTCGATCTCAAGGGAGGCCTGACTTCCGGGATTGAATTCATTGCCTCTCTGCAATCCGGCTTCGATTCGATCCGGCCGTTGATCCAGCAGACGGGCAACGTTTGGCGGGCCTTCGTCGGCTTCATGGGTTCCGGCTGGTCTGGCCTCATGGGCGAGATCACATCGAGCACTGGCAGCACGTTTGGAGGCATCACGAACTGGATCATGGAAGCCCTGGTCATGGGCGAGTTTCTCTTCCAGAACTTTGGCGATGTGATCTACCGCACGTTCATTGCTGCCCAGCTTTCGGCCGTGACGTTCTTCAATGAGATGGTGCATTTCTTCTCAGTCGCGATCCCGGAATACATCCGCTGGTTCGGGGATAACTTCCCTGAGATTTTCATGACGGCTGCAGACACTGTGCTGACAGTGCTGATCAATCTCGGGGAGAACATCCGCAACATCTTCAGTGAGATCTGGAAGTTCATTTCCTCTGGTGGATCCGATGGGCTGAACTTCGATCTGAAGCCACTGACGGAAGGAATTCACAACTCGATTCGCGAAATGCCCAACGTCCCGGAGCGTGTGGTCAGCGAGACCGAGGCGGCACTTCAGAGCCAGCTCAACGATATGGATCAGCAACTCGGTCAAAGATATGGCGAGCTCGATCGACAGCGGGCCAATGCCATGCAGGCTCAATCGGCCGCGACCGCAGAGTTGCTCCCGTCAGATCCATCGAACCCAGCGACGGCCGCGACGGCTGCCAGCAAGAGTGCCAAGACGGCTCTCGGTGCGTCGGCTTTCGCCGGCACGCAGGAGGCCTATGCTATCATTGCCAAGGCCAGCTCAGCCCCGCAGAAGAAGCTGGAGACGGAAGCCAAGAAGACCAACGAGCAGCTCAAGCAAGCCGTGACCCACCTGGGCACGATCGCTGAATCCGTTTCCCAACCTGTGACCCAAGATGTGGTGGACTTCTGATGGCTGAGATTCTCGATGTTGAACGTCTGTTCGGTCGCGGGTTCGACGTCACGATTGATCCGAGCTCGAAGGTCACACGCACGTACAAGCACAAGCTCAGGTTGCGATGCGATACGAATCTTGATCCAGACGAACTGGCCAACCTCTACGGAGTCGAACCACTCTACGCGCATCCCCGCGACCCGTTCGCATTCTTGCGCAAGCTCAGCTGCACGGACGTGGCCGACAAGATTGATCCCTGGATCTATGAACTGAGTCTGGAATACTCGACAGACCAGCCCGACCTGCAGGAGCAGCCGCCGAAGGAGCCAGGTGAATCCGATGATCCGCTCCTCGATCCGATGGAGATCGAGTGGCAGAGTGAAGAGACACAGGTCATCAAGTTCCGCGATCGGGACAATCGCCCATTCCTCAACACGGCGGGCGATGTGATCGAGTCACCGCCCCCGATCCCTGACGCCACGCTCAAGCTGGTCGTCACTCGAAACGAGGCCTACTACGATCCCGCCCGGGCCAGGTTCTTCGGCAACACGATCAACAAGTTTGCGTTCTATGGGTGTGAGCCTGGACAGCTCCGGCTCCATCCCTTTGGCTCGAAGCAGAGCCGGCGGAATGGGCGGATCTACTGGCCGCACACTTACATCATGGAGTTCAAGGAAGATGGCTGGCAGCCGAGCCAGATCTCTGCCGGATTCCGCGAACTGGTCGATGACCAGCTGACACGGATCAAAGATCCTGAGACGCGTAACGATGTCAGTGAACCGATTCCTCTCGATGCCGATGGGCGGGCTATTCCGGCTGAAGACCTGAAGGCCAATCCCGATCTGGCGGTCTATGTCGAGTTCATCACGTTCCGCGAAACCGACTTTGCCCAGCTCGGTCTCAACCTGTAGCGCAACGACTCAGCCTCTGGTGAGGAGCTGAGCATGGCTGTGAAAGTTGCAGATCGCGTTCTCGAAACGACGAACACCACGGGGACTGGTAGCTTCACGCTGCTGGGGACTTCGACGGGTTTTGTGCGGTTTCGTGATGGCGGGATTCTGACGGGTGAGCAGGTCTATTATGTCGCCGAACATCCCACGCTCGATGAGTGGGAAGTGGGTGTCGGCACGTTGACCATCGGAACGCCGGACGTGCTGGCCCGGGTACAGATCCTGAGCAGCTCGAATGCGGGATCGGCCGTCAGCTTTTCGCCCGGCCGCAAACGGATTCGCTGCACACTGCCGGCAGAGGAGTGGCAGAACATTGCCGACCTCGATGATCAGATCGCCGCGATCGAGGCTGATATCGTTGCCCTGGCGACGGGCAAGTCAGATGTTGGCCACACTCACACGATCGCCAACGTGACCGGCCTGCAGACTGCCTTGGATGGAAAGGCGGCGGTCTCTCACACTCATGCCATTGGCGATCTGCCTGTTGCCACCAGTGGTACCAGCAGCTCGACTCAGCTTGTGCGGGCGGATGATTCCCGGCTAAGCAACGCCCGCACGCCGACAGCTCACTCCCATGTGATCGCTGACGTCACTGGCCTGCAGACGGCATTGGATGGCAAGGCAGCAGTCTCTCACACTCACGTGATTGCTGATCTGCCAGTGGCGACCAGTGGAACGAGCAGCTCAACTCAGTTGGTTCGTGCCGATGATTCGCGGCTCAGTAACGCACGCACTCCGACCGCTCACTCCCACGTGATCGCAGATCTGCCCGTGGCGACCAGCGGTACCAGCAGCTCAACTCAGCTTGTGCGGGCGGATGATTCGCGTCTCAGCAATGCCCGCACACCGACTGCTCACACCCATGGCAATGCCGATATCACGGACGTTGATGCCTCAAAGCTGACAGGGACAATTGATCCTGCTCGTCTGCCGGTGCTGCCCAGCTCCGTGCAGATTGTTTCCAGTGGTGCCATATCTGCTCTGACTGCTCCCCAGCAGGCGGAGATTGGCGACGGCTCGATTGTCACGACGACCGATGGCAGACGATGGATCTATACAGGTAGCGGAAGCAAGACCCTCGAAGCCAGTTACATTGAGCTGGCTGACATCACTCCTGAATGGACGGCCGTTGCCAACAAGCCCTCCACATTCACGCCATCAGCTCACAGCCACGTGATTGCCGATCTGCCCGTGGCCACCAGTGGTACCAGCAGCTCGACTCAAGTTGTACGTGCGGACGATTCCCGATTGAGCAATGCCCGCACACCCACAGCTCACACGCACGTGGCAGCCGACATCACGGACGTCACGTTGCAGGCAAATCTGGGCACAGCTTCGACGCCGACTTTCTATTCAGCCAACTTCACTGGCTCAGTGGCAGGGAATAAAGCGGCCAACTTTACCAATACCAGCACGAACGCTGCTGCTCAGTCGAGCCTTAGTGTTGTGTGCGGTAGTCATTCTTTAGGGTTGAATGTTATCCATTCCACTCAAGCGGCTCGCATGTTTTTACCTGCTAACGGTCTCAACCTGGTCAATGCGGCCGGAACAACCAATGAAGGTTCCTTCGGCTCTCAGAAGTTCGGCTTGCCGGTCAATGCTGGTACACCGACTCTCGACTCGGGCCGCTCTTACCTGTGGTCAGATGGGTCAGGACGTCCATTCATTTCGAACGGTACCAGTAGCACGATTGACCTGGCTCGAATTGTGGGGCTCATCCCCACCACACTGAAGACCAGCAACTACACCGCCGCTTCGGGTGAGTTCGTCCCAGTGCGAGCTCCTGGCACAAACACCGCCGGAGCATCAGCCACATTCACCACGTTGACGGTCACACTCCCGGCTTCACCATCGGCGGGGGATCAGGTCGCTGTCTATGTCGCCGAGTCGTACCGCTGTGGAATTGTCCTGATTGCCCGAAATGGTCAACTGATCGACGGCGGCACGTCGGTCTCTCAATTCGTGATGAGCCAGTTGGGAGAGTGTCTGCTCTTCACATACACGGGATCGAGCTATGGGTGGCAATCAAGACCCATTCACTCGAAGGTGCCCCGCAAAGCCTATTATTCGCAAGCCGCCGGAAACCTCACGCTGGCCACTAACTGGGCGACACTACACAACTCCACGCTGTCATACGCAGCGTGGGTCAGGACTCCGGTTGCCACTGGGACTCAATACTTGATACGCGCTTCAAATCCATCCTCACCGTTCCAGGGATGGGAGGTAACGATTAATGCAGGCGTCCTGCAGTTCTATGACGGGGGCACGTCTCGCAGCTCAGGCTTCAACATTGCCGACAACGAATGGCATCACATCGCGATCATCTATAACGCGGGAACGTCAGTCTCGTTCTATGTGGACGGCATGTTTATCACATTCACTAGTGCATCGACTTTCACGTCGTTCTCGGGAGACAAGTTTATCGGTGCGTCCAGTGGTGGAGCATCCAGGCTCTACGGATCACTCGATGACCAGAGAATCTACTATGCGGGGTTGACTGAGGCTGACATTGACCTGCTCTACAACGGTGGTGACGGAGCGCTCAGCGAAGCGACTTCCATCAAGGCCAATATGAGTTCGTGGTTCAAATTCGACGGCACGAATTACTACGACTTTGTGAGAGGCTATGCGGCCACGGTTGATGGCACACTCAGATCCCCCGTCGTTTCCAAAATTCAGGCCTCCTAAGGGAAATCCATGTTGATCACTAGAATTTTAAGCCAAGGAACATGGGGCGAGGTTGTGGCCGTCGATGTCGATGGTGTGGTCATTCGCCGGACCGATCGCGGCCAAATCATTCGAAAAGAAGTGACGCACACTTTTGAGAACGAGGGCTGTCTTCCCGAGACAATCACGCTGCCGATCTCGTTTGAAAGCATCCCTCCGTGGCAACTCCTCGAAGAAGCTGGCTTGCTCCCAGACCTCACACCGATTCCCGAGCCAGAGGAGCTGCAGCTTGCCCGCGAAAGGCAGGCCGCACTCGATCGGCTCCATCAGTCCTTTAATGAATGGACGGCGGCAGGCTGGAACACTGGTTTAGGTTTTCGCGTTCCGCTGGATTGGACATCCCCCATTCTCCAGCAGCTCCGGGAGACAGCCTCCACTTACCAACAGCTCATCATGCAGGGGGCCAAGTCAATCAGTGATGTCATCCCGATTAAGGACATGAATGGTACCGTGCAGATGGTGACCGCTGGTTATTTGTTGGCTAAAGCGGGCGAGCTGACACTCCTGAGGCAGAACGCCGTCGATCGTTTTACGTTGGCCGAAAGTGAGATTGCAGCCATTGAATCAATCGAGGTTGCTCAGGCCTGGCAGCCGCCAGCATGGGAGGACTGATGTTCGGTTACGAAACGATTGGCGAAGTGGCCATGGGCGAACGTGTCCCTCGCGTGCCGGAAGTGGCTGCCAAGCTGGCCGATATTACGGAGACGCTCACGTTCCCGATCACTGAGATCGATGAACGAAACACAATTCAAGGCTCGGTTATCGAGCAGCCTGGTTAAGGTGCCGCATGCCTGGAGTGATCTATCTCGATAATGATCTCGACATCGTCATCAGAGGCCTCCGCCTGGCTGAGGACAACTCACCGATCAATGACGCCGAGCTGTATGTCGCGCTCGGCCGCAAGCTGATTTCTGGAGAAATCACAGCGGCCAGCAACGCGACTCCCATCGTGGTTACCAGTGCTGCCCATGGTCTCTCGAATGGCGACTCGGTCGTAGTCATGAACGTGGAAGGGAACCTCGCTGCGAATGGTGGCTGGGAAGTGGCCAACGTCACGGCGAACACCTTCGAGCTGGTCGGCTCCGTAGGGTCAGCCGCTTACTTGGCGGGTGGCGAATGGTATGCCGGCGTCACGGATGCGATCCACATTCCGCTCGAAAATGAACCCGGGGAGGCCGGTCACTACCGCGGCACGATTCCGGGCAGCATCAACATCGATCGCAGTGAGATGCTCGTTGAGCTGATCTACTGCCGAAACTATCAGCTCGGCTGGCAACGCGAACTGCAGGGAAGGATCCGCACACGATGACAGGTGTACTACTCAGCCAGGGGGCGGCGCGGAAGGTTCGCACTGCGACGGAGCGTGTGCTGGGCAAAGGGCCGCCGCCGCCGATCAATCGCTCTCGGTCCGCTCCGCTGAGTCCAGAGAACCGTTACATGGGCAAGTTCCTCACGCCCTTGGAAGCTCCCGAGATCGACCCGGAGATTGACCGCATTGTGCCGACCTCGGCACTCTTCAACGTCTGGCTGCCAGATCCTGAGCAGACCGACGTGCAGCTTATCCCTACAGACATCGAAATGCTGGTACATAACTTCGACCCCAGCCTGACCGCCGATCCCGACATCTTCGGAAAGATTGAATACCTGAATGGAGTCTGGTCTCCCTACTGGGCCAGCTGCGAGTAAAGGATTGCTGAGATGGGACGCCCCTGTGCCTGCTGCGGTTGTCGTTGCTATCTGGTGGATTATGGTTTCAGTCGTGACGATCTGGTCATCACGACATTTAATCAACTGACCGACGCCTCTGTCAGTACCTCAATTACACCGGGAGTGACTGACGGAACCACGATCAACTGTAAGGGCGGAACAAAAGAACCTTCGACACTTGCGGGTCGGCTGCAGCTCAATGCCGACAACACTTGGGTGACCGGTGCCGGCGATCCGCTGCGGACTCGCTTCTCCGTTGTCGATCAATCATGGTTCGATGCTCAGCGTCCGAGCGTTCCATTCCCGGCATTCCCCTCGATTGGCTCACCCTCGCAGACGCTGGCCTCTGGTACCGTCGAAACTCAGATTGAGTATCTGGCTTCTGCCAGTGCAGCTCAGAGGTACCGCACTTTCGGTTTCTACGAGGACAAGCCTGTTATTCCGGACGGCTCGGCGATCACACTCAATGTGGCGGCTGATGTCATTCGCGAATCGATCGACTGGCCACGTGCCAGGTTTGGCCGGTGGGATCTGGGGACAGGTCTTTACACTGATTACGTCACGCGTGGAAGCGGTGCCAGTTCTTGGACGTGGCAAACGACTCCGGTGAGTTCCTCCGATCCAACCTTTGGCAGCCTGATCTATGAGACCACGCAGGAGACATCACTGGATGCTCAAGGCGCGAGTGGTCACATCCGTTACCCAGTGAGGGCAGCTCTCGACTTTGCTCCAGCCATTCGCCAGGGCGATACGGTCTGGGTGATTTTTCAGGACTTGGAGAATGCTGAGAGCACCTACTTTGCCGGAGGTTCAAGCTGGTCACGAGTGGATCAGGAGATCGATCTGGAGAACTGCACGGGACTTCCTCACGATCTCGATGGGACGCCTCAGACTGCCGACGTGTGGAGCAAGTCCACCAACCTGGGTGGGCTGTTGGGCGGCACTCAGCCACAGGGTCAACCAAAGTACCCGGTGACGTTGGATCTCAGCGACGGAGCCGCTCCGATCTATATCGGTTGGGCGATCCTGTTCGATGGCAAGAACGTGCTCAAGTTCAACGACGATCACGGACTGAGTGAGGACGCCACAACCTGCCGTCATATCTATCAGTACAACGTCAGCTATGAAGGAGGAGCGTTCGATCGGATGCGTGCCTTCGAGTCACGACAAATGCTTTCCCGTTTCAGCTTCTGGAGAGAACTTGCCAGCTCACTCCTGATCGACCGGTTCTGCGTGAAGGTTCAAAGAGCATGATCGCGCAACGCCTGGCCTCATAACGGGAGGCCTTGCTGTGTTGCTGGCAGATGCGATTGATGGATTCCTGAAGCATGTTCTCGCGACGCGCAAGCCCGCGACGGAACGTCATTATCGCGAACGATTGCAGTCTCTCCGGAAGTTGCACGGTGCCAGTGAGATCTCGTCACTGACCACATCGTCGATCGAGGAACACTTTGCCCGGGCCAATCACTGGCCGGACGGCAGGCCCAAGGCTCCCGATACCATCCGGGCCAACATCATTGCGTGGGAGCAGCTGCAAGCGTTCCTCCTGCAGGAGCAGCTCCTGCAGGAGAAGCTGACTGGCCCACTGGCCAAGCCCTCTGGTCAACTGCGCGAACGACTCCCGACCAAGGAGGAGGTGGCCAAGATTCTGGCGGCCGCCGTCCCTGCCTTTGCTCTGATCTACCGGGCCTTGAGATTGTCCGGCTGCCGGCCGAGCGAGCTGGCCAAGGCGACATTTGCCGACTGGGATCAACGCGAAGGAGTGATCAGCCTGGCTGACCACAAGACCGCCAAGAAATCCAAGCGACCCCGACGCATCGCCGTCGGTGACAAATTACTCGAGTATCTGCGCGTGGCGATCGGCGACCGTACGGAGGGGCCGCTTTTCCTGACCAGCCAGGGCAAGCCCTGGACTTCCGCCAGGCTTTCGCAGGAGTTCCGCCGCACGCGCGAGCGGGCCGGGCTCTCAAAGGATCTTGTGCTGTATCTCACGAGGCACGAACACGCGACCCAGTTGTGCGAGAAGCTCGATCTCAATGCGGCCGCTGAGGCTTTGGGCCATGCATCGCTCAACACGACCCGACGTTACCTGCACCTCTCAGCCAAGAAGCTGAAAGCCAACCAAGACCTGTTCGAGGAGTGATTTTAATGAGTAGATTTTTGGATAACTTTGAAGGCCCCCTTCTCTTTGCCTTGATCCTCTGTTTGATCGCTTTCGGCATCTTGATGATTGCCGACAGTGCGACGGGCGATCATGAAAGCATTGGCATCCATACGGTGGAAGATCGCTCGCATGCAGCCAGCACAGTCCAGGCCGTTCCCGTGTATGGACCCGACGGGAACATGAGTGTGGCTGTCTTTGGCGACCCTGAGCGATGGGAGATCCTCTGCACGAAAGCTGGTCAAGTCGTGCCAGTGAAAGTGACCCCCCAGCAATGGGCCAAGTTCAAGCCGGGCGAGAAAGTCGAGCTATATCGGTGGCGTGGCGGGATCATCGGCGGAACTTCCGACCGTCCTTACATCCGCTGATTTCCTCAGAAATCAGTGACTGAAAACAAGGTGGCCGTGGGGATGTTGACGCACCCCCACGGCCTGCAAATCGACCTGCGATCACAGGCCGACTGCCTTCGCGATGGAGCGAGAGATGCAGTGGCGAACCTGTGCGCAAAACGTAGGTCAACCTGCAGGCCTGAGCGGTCTGCCGCGTGGCCCTCCGGAAAAGATCGATCGACTGTTCGTCGTCTGGATCGATCATTCCGTTTGTGAGGGTTCATCATGCGACATCAGATACTTCCGTGGTTCGGCTCGAAGGCGGCCTTGGCCGCTGAGATCTTGCCCGAGTTCGGCCAGCACAAGTCCTACGTCGAACCGTTCGGCGGCGGCATGGCCATGCTGCTCTCGAAGCCTGCCTGCCGATCGGAGACTGTCAACGATCTGCATCAGGATCTGACTCACCTGGCCCGGGTCATCGCTGACCCGTATCAGGGAGCAGCACTCTACCGGCGGATGCGTCGAATCCTCTGCTGTGAGCAGCTACACCGCGAAGCCCGGGAAAGAATTAAACAGCCATTTATGGCCACGCTCGATCGAGCTGTGGATTTCTTTCTGGTGTCATGGATGTCCCGTCAGGGTGTTTGCGGTTCGCAGACCAGCAACACGATGGCTCACGGGTATCAGGTGTCGAGCCATCCCTGTTCCAACAAGCTGACCGGTGCTGTGGAATCGATTCGTGCCTGGCAGTCTCGCATGCGTCAGGTCACCATCACCAACCGCGATGCCTTCCAGTTGCTGGGGAAGCTGAAGGATGAAGCGGGGCTGTTGATCTATTGCGACCCCCCTTGCCTGCAGAAGAATGGTCGGTACATCTTCGACCTGAACGACGACGGACATGATCAACTTGCTCAGTCACTCCAGCGGTTTTCCAAAGCCCGGGTGATTGTCAGTTACACCGAGCATCATCGCCTGGCTCAGCTTTATCCCGAAAAGAAGTGGGCCAAGAAGATTCTCAACTATAAGGCCCGGGCGAATCGTGGCGCTAAGGTGCCCTCGATCAAGCCGCCCGAAGTCCTGCTTATCAATGGGCCTCTCCTGAAGGCCTGAGTCTATCAACTTCACCTGCAGCCGCTGGCTGTTGCTGGCGGCTGCCTTGTTTGAATGCAGAGTATGAAACCGTTTTACGAAGATGATCTTGTCTCGCTGTACCATGGCGATCTGTTCGACGTCCTGCCGACGATTGAGCCAGGCTCGATTCATTCGCTGATCACTGACCCGCCCTATTGTTCCGGCGCTCCGGGTGCCGGCGTGAAGGCTGACCCGATCACCAAGTATTGCCAGAACGGCAACGCTCTCGGTCGCCCGAGTTTTGGAGGTGACTCCAAGAATGAACGTGGCTTTTCGTTCTGGTGTCTCCAGTGGCTGAGGATCTGCAGGCAGCTCGTGAAGGAGGGAGGCTACGGTCTGGTGTTCATCGACTGGAGGAACCTGCCCTCAATGTGTGATGCCCTGCAGGCGGCCGACTGGATCCATCGGGGAGTCGCGGCCTGGGACAAGGGGCTGGGTTCGCGATCGCCACACAAGGGATACTTCCGCCATCAATGCGAATACATCGTGTGGGGGACGAATGGGCCTTGCCGCAATCGGGATGATGCCGGGCCATTCGTCGGCTGCCACCACATTCCGAACGACCTTAAGGACAAGCATCACATCACAGGGAAGCCGGTGAAGTTGATGGCCGAGCTGGTGAAGGTCGCTCCTGTGGGAGAAACGATTCTCGATCCGTTTGCCGGCTCAGGTACCACACTCCTCGCAGCGAGACAGGCCGGGCGAAAGGCGATCGGCATTGAGCGCGAAAGATCGTATTGCGAGATCACTGCCAGACGTCTGCAGGCAGCTGCTCAACAGGCTGCCTGACAGCTGAACAATTAGCCCATCATAAAAGTTCAGGTCGTTGCAGAAGATCAACGGACTTTTAATCCGTAGGTCGAGGGTTCGAGTCCCTCCGCTCTCACTCTCGATCGATCTTTGAAACATCTGAAACAGCGAGGGAATGAGGCCGTGTCCGTCAGGGCCACGGGATGTGATAGGCGTGCTCTTTGAGCCTGCGGGCTCCGCGATTGGGGCCATTGCATTTGTCAACCTCTTCCCCCCATGGCCGTCACCCCGCCGCTCAGCACCGGCGGGGTGCTTGCTTTTAGCCCCACGTAGATCATCGGATTGGTAGTCCGGTGATCTACCAAACCAACAAGATAGGCAAAATGCGGTGAACAAGCTGGATGTTTACTTGCTCTTCTGAATAGATATGATGCCTTAGCTAAAGGTGCCGTTTTCACTTTTCCCTAGGGCTCACATGAAAAGACTTTCTGGCTGTGCTGTCGTTTGCTTTCTGGGTCTGATCGCGTTGTGCATCGTCCCCGCCATCTTTGCCAAAAGAGGTGGGCCTGCTGCCAACAGAGTTGTACCTCAGCCAGTTAATCAGGACCCGGTAAAGGTTATCCCTGGTCTATTGCCAGCGGATGTCTACCTGAGTCTCACAAAGCGAGGGTTCTCTAAAGAAGGGCCTATCGGTAGTCCTTCGATGTGGCGACTCAAACGGGAGTCAGATGGCGTGATGATGGATGTCGAGATCTTTTCTCCTGACAACACCAGCAGGGTCTCGTCAGTTAGAGCTTTCTGTGTTTCTCCTGATGGAGTGCGCGTCGATGAGGCTGGGAAAATGAAGTGGCTGTTTCCTTTTCTGGCCACACTACCCTATGAAGGAGCTGAGCCAATCAAGGCACAACAGTGGGTCATTGAGCACATGCAAACTGGCGGCGAGACGGTCATTGGCTCGGTGAAGTTTCAAATTCTTGGGACTGACTCTGAGTTCTCAAGAGCCCTCCGAATCAGTGTTGTCGAGTAGTTTTTTTGAGTACTGCAGAAGCCGCTCTCACGAGCGGCTTTTTTTATTGCTTGACTTTCTCTGGCTTCGATGCTTTGATCATCGCCGCAGTCATCGGACTGTACCCCGTGACAAGGGTTCTGTTTTCAATCGCGTTCTCGACGTGTCCACTGGCGTGCTCTCAGCTCGCCGGGAGTCGCGGCCCGAACGCAACCTTTGGGTTCTATGTTCGGCCGGTCCCGTTTCCGCGATTGCGGGATTGTCACCGGCTCCCGTGTTCCGCCGCTGAGTTTTTGCTGGCTACCTACATAAGCAGACCCGCCCATGTAGGTAGATACCCACTACGCACGCACAGTTCCCATTCTGTGCGTGCGTGGTGACCAGCTTAATCGAGCGGCATGCCGGCAGATGATGATTCATCTGCGCAAGGATGTCGTGCGCTCATGAAAATTTTGAGCTATAGATCAGTAGGAGTCAGCTCCTCACGACTGATCGAGCAGTCACTCACCCAGCCCGTCATGGATGGTCTTTTGGAATCGAGCCGGGTCGCTCCCGGTGCGGGCATTCCCATGTCCCAGGAAGTCCACGGAAGCCATGCAGAATCAATTCACAATCACACCTCCACGGCCACTACTGGCCCAGGCACCTCGCATCTTCAAGCTGGTGATCGACCCGGATCAATCCAGCCATGGAGACGCGCCTCTCTCGGTTCATTCCACATTGCGGGAATGCTTCGAGAAGGCGGTCTTGCCGGAGATCGAGATTGCCGAATCGACCATCATCGAATACGAGGCGATGCTCAACCACTGGGAACGCATCATGCGCACCGTGGGAGTGGGCACGATCGACAAGGCCACGCTCAAGCAGTTTCGCGACAAGCTCGCCGCCGAACGCTGGACTCGATCGAAGTCACCCAAGGCTCATGGCAAGCCACGATCTGCCGCGACTGTCAACAAGATCATGCGGCACCTGAAGGCTGTCGTCATGAAGCTCTTTCCACCCGACCGGCACAACCCCGAGGGGCTCGGCCTGGTACCGCTCTGCAAGTTCCCCGGGCGTCTGGAAGAGCCAGCGAAACTCCCCTTCACTTACAGTCGCTCAGCGATGTCCGCGCTCTATCGAAACGCCCACGCAGCCAAGCCGGAGAAGACGACTCGATCGACGCCGCTCTATCGGCCGGAGCTCTGGCAGCTGGCGATTGTGCTCGGCTTTGGGACCGGGCCGCGATCGTGGGACTTGCTTTCGATGACTTGGGACCGGATTGGCTGGGAGGATTTTCAGTATGGGTCGATCAGCTTCAAGGCACAGAAGACCAAGAAGCTGCAACGCATCCCACTGAGTCAGGTCGCACGCCGGCATCTGGAGATCGTCCGCGACCTGCAGCTGCACGAGACCGAAATCTTCCCGATGTTCCGGAAGACCAATCGCAGTGTCTATCGATGCTGGCGACGCATCTGTGTGGCAGCCGGACTCATTGCACCCGAGGGCCGCAATGCTCACTTCGAGGATCTTCGCAAGACCTGCTCGACAGCGTACGACGACATCTCGCCGGGAGTCGGTCCCTGGATCACGGGTCACGAGCTACAGGGGGTCAATGCCAAGAATTATCAGAACCCTACGAAGCGGGTGTTGAAGGCTGTGAAGCAGCTCAAACAACCCTTGGCATTTCGCGAGGGGGCCGGGCTGATCAAGCCCTCCACCGAGAACTGATTTCTCTGGAAATCAATCACATCACTGGTCTGCCGCAGGCGCGCCCGGTCTCTGCTGTTTCTCCTGGAGCAGAGGCCGGGCGTGGCCGTTTTCACTCATCAAGGAATCTGATCATGGGCTTTTCCCGCCCTCCACTCACGGTCGAGCAAAGGCTGGCTGCTCTGCGTGCCGGCATAAGTCATCAGAAGATCAACGTCTTTATGGACGTCTCGATGATTTTGCAGTTCGTGCATGAAGGCCGCTGCCTACACAAAGGCTGCCAGATCTGCCTTCAACTCGAGCTCATCGTCGAGCAAGGCCTGCTTCACCCGATGGAATCAACCACGGATCCACAGGCACAGCCTGCAGGTTCCGATATAGATCGGAAATCGGAAGGGGGGCCGGGCTAATGCCAATCGACCTGCAGACCGAGTTCCAAGGAATGCTAGCAGCAGCCTGGGACAAACCCGGCAGCATGCCTTCTGAGCAGTTTGAGCAGCTGCAGCAGGCCTTTTACGGCGGGGCACTTTGTGCCCTCAAAGATCTGCCGCCTGAGGATCCCCATAAGCAGGCAATCAAGCTGCAGATCGATAACTACCTGCGCAACTACAAGCTCAGGCATGGCCTGAGATGATCCCGTTTTTTACTTACTGAAGGAACGCACGATGCTAGTCCTCTCCCGCAAGCCGAATGAAACCATCCGCCTGACGATCCCTGAGAATCTTCCCCCTGGCACAGTGATTGAGATCACCGCGATCGATGTCAGGTCAAACACAGTAAGGCTTGGCCTGACAGCTCCTCGATCGGTGCAGATCGTGCGGGCCGAACTGGTTGACGAGTCGGCTGATCCGCAACTCTCAGCCGACGCCGCTTAGGTCAGGAGTCACCAGCAAGGAAGCTCCTGATGAGTAAGCACAAAGCACCAGCACCCGGGCAGCAGGCATTGATTGCCACGCCGCCATACCCAAGGCGGCCACCCTACTTTGCTCTCAAATTCCTGAGGCTTGTCGATCGATTTTTCGGGCCTCAATACAACCCTCGAATTGTGCAGATCCTCATGTACGTGGTCTTAACTGAAGATCGACGTCGATACGCCAGCGAACCGACGTTCTGGCTCTCCCAGATCCGCGATCGCATTGGCCTGAAGGATGACAGCCACACGGCTGCCCTGATTCAACAGGCTGTGCAATCGGGCTGGCTCTACTGGCACAAGCCCTCGAATCGAGAACTTGCCACTGCCTGGGTGTTGGTGCCACTGGCTTATGAATGCGAGTTATCGAATGGATCAGAAGCGGAAGATCATTTACCCGGGCTGCAGCCCGGGTATCACCCCGGGTATCACCCCGGGTATCACCCCCGCAAAGACCCCGGCAAAGACCCAGTGAAAGACCCCCTGTCTTCTTTCCCTAACCTTAACCCATCCCCCTCCCCCAAAGATGGGGTGGAAGAGGAGGTGGAAAAGTTGCTGCAGGCAGCAGGAGTGGCAAAGCACCTCGAAACGATCGAGGCATCGAGAAAGCTGGGCAACTCCTTCGAGTGGATCAGAGCCAAGATTCAATTCTTTCAAGCGAACAAGGGAAGCGACTGGGGGCCAGGTCTCCTCGCAACCCACCTGAAATGCCGTAGTTTCGCGGGGACGCCTGCGAACCATGGCTGGCCGACTCGAACCACATCCGTGGCTTCGAGGACGCCTGACGCTGCTGCAGAGGCCATCCGGTCAACGCAGCAGCTCGAACGTGACCGGCGGGAGAGGCAGCTCGAATTCCAGTTCGGGCCGCTTGTGGATCAGCTCTCATCCGATGAGCAGATCGATCTCCTCAAGGCACGTCCTGACGCCGATCGACTGATTGAACTCTTCCGCAGCTCATACCGAGCGAGAGGCAAGGGAGGCGTTGTCCGACGCGCCCTGCTTGAGGAGTTCGCCAGGCGGCATACCGCCGCCTGACTTCACCACGGATGGCCAGTGGGCACGGAGGCCCCTTTCATCAACCTCACACAGGAGGCACGCTCAGCGTGCGCACGTATGGCGAAAATCCCCACCACGATCGACGGCTTTTATGACTGGCTGTGCCGGCAGGTGCCTGATGGAAATAGCGTTCATTTCAATGTGGAGTTGTACCATCATAAAGATCGAGGCCGCCTGTCAACCTCGGCCTTCTACATCATTGACCTCAATGATTATGCGAAGGAGAAGCATGAGCAGATTCGCGAGCTGCTCCACAAGAGGTTTCATTCATTGGATGAGGCTGGCATGTGGGTCACGAACCACGCGATCCCTCTCCTGAAAGGGGCTCGGCTCGAAGTGCCGAGGCCAAAGCGGCGACGGCTCACAGACACGCCCATTGGCCTGCCCAACAAGCAGCCGCTGCGCCTCGAACACAAACCCGAACCATCCCCATTGATCCCGTGAGCTGGCTAGATGAAACGCTTCCTCTGCCGAATCTTTGGCTGCGAAATCCACACACGCCAGGACGGCTGCTGCGATGAATGCGGTGCCTATATCTACGACGGGGATTACATCCAACAGCCTTGCTGTTTGATCCGCACGTGGCGGATCTGGTGGCGATGGCTGGCCGCCGTGATGCTCGGCCACAAGTGCTGCCACTGTGGCAAACGCTACTGGGTGCCAGGGCCGGGCGGCGGCGAGCTGTTCTGCTCTCTCGAATGCGACCGAGAATATGTTCCCTTTTAAGGATCTCCCCATGAAGACCAAGCGAAACCCGAAGAACCTGAGAGAGTGGCAGGAAGCGGCCGACGCCGCCGAGCTCTTCCTGCAGATTGATTCGGCCAGATCTTACGGCCTGATTACTGGCGGCCCGGTCGTTGATGTCGATCGCTGCGAGGAGCTGCTCAAGCTCGCCGCTCGCCGCAAGATTCGACCCAACAAAGATGGCCTCGGTCTCATCCTGCAGGGACTGAAGACCACAGGGGGTCAACTGGTGGAGAAGCCACGATGAGAAACATCTCTTTCGCGATGACCACCCAGCAGATCCTCGATCGCACCAAGACGGTCACACGTCGCCTGGGCTGGAAGTTCCTCAAGCCGGGCGAATTCCTGCAGGCCTGCGAGAAGTGCCAGGGGCTCAAGCCAGGTGAGAAGCTCTGCAAGCTGGCAGTGATCGAGGTGGTATCGATCCACACTGTGCCACTGAACTCCATACGCAATGAGGATGTGGCCCGGGAAGGATTTCCGGGCATGCATTGGCATCAGTTCGTGGCCATGTTCTGTGAAGCCATGGCCTGCCAGCCGCAAGACCCAGTCCAACGGATCGAGTTCAAATATGTGGATGAGGTGGCCCGATGAGTACCGCAACCAAGAAACGCTGCACCTGCATTGAATGCGGGATCTCTTTTGGCATTCGACCGCCTGGCACATTTTCGCCAGTGACTTGTGAGGAGTGTACCAGCAAGCTTGAACCGAGACTGCTTTGTGCAAAGTGCGGTCGGATCATCGCCCGGGGAGAGTGTTATGTTCCGACTTGTATCTGCTCCGTCTGTGCTTCCGACTGGCTTCGGGAGGCCGAGATCGAAGCCTGGAACGATTACGTCGAAAGCGACGGCGACAACGAGCATGGCCGGTTCTCAGGACTGTATGAAAATCTCAGAGAAAAGTTGCAGTCTCGCAACTGGATCGAGTGCATCAGCTTGGCAAGGTGTATTCCAGTTTTGTTGGAGGTGGCACGATGAAGCACCTCACCCTCAACAACGCCACGGGCTTCACGAGATCAGATCACTCCAAGACCTACCCTGCCGGCACGATCTGCATCGTCTATTCGGCGATTGATCACAACCAGTACCTCGACCTGAAGTGGCTTGCGGAAGAGATGAAGAAGGCCCGCAAGCTGAACGAAGGCCAGTCGGGTCCACCGGCCTATCTGGTCGTGATTGTGGCTGGTGAGTTCATCGCCGTGCTGCCACGTGAGCAGATGGCTGTCATCGAGATCGATGAGCCAGAGCCATCGATCAACCTGGCAGGCTTCCGCGCTGGCCCGATCACTCTACAGCAATCGGAAGTTATGCCGGCAGCCGCTCCCGAGTCGGTGAAGCCCTCCAAGAATGTCGCTCAAAGGAGTCTGTTCGAATGACTCTAAAGCCACCGTTTCCATATTTTGGAGGCAAAGCTAAAGCCGCAAGCATTGTCTGGCGGCGATTTGGCAACGTGCGCAACTACATCGAACCGTTCGCAGGATCTGCCGCGATGCTGCTGGCTCGGCCCAGTACTCCGACGATCGAGACATTGAATGACGCCAACTGTTTCATCGCGAACTTCTGGCGAGCCGTCCAAAAGGAACCCGTGAAGGTTGCCCGGGCATGCAATCATCCTGTCAATGAAGCCGATCTCCATGCATGGCATAGGTACCTGGTTCTCTCGGCTCGAGCCGCTGCTTTCCGGCAACAGGTTCGGGAGGATCCAGAGTACTTCGATCCAATCATTGCTGGGAAATGGGTTTGGGGACTTTGCCAGTGGATTGGTTCCGGATGGTGCAATCTCAATGAGAGTGAAGGTTGGGTTGAAGGTCGAACCGCCGAGGGCGATTGCGAAGGTAGACGTCCAGTCTTGTCTGTCTCGAATGGTGTTTTAAAACGTCAGATGCCATCCATTGGAGGAGACTGCGGAGCCTCAGGGCGGGGTGTTCATCGCAAGCTGCCTCGTCTCTCAGGCTGCAGTCCGGCTGGCGTGAAAATACATGCCCCGATGATGGCAGTCGATGTGAAGCGTCCTGCCTTGGGAAATCGTCGCGGCATCATTCGTGGCTGGCACGAAGATACCTGCGAACGTCGTGAGTCCTGGTTGATCGAGTGGTTCCATCAACTGCAAGACCGGCTCCGTCCTGTGCGTGTTTGCTGTGGTGACTGGAAGCGGGTGTGCAGCTCGCCGAGCGTCACTACGAAAATCGGTCTGACGGGTGTCTTCCTGGATCCGCCATACCTGGGCGAGGTCGAGGGAATCAAGTCGAGAGACTCACGAATTTACTCGATCGAGGATCTTTCAATCGCGAACGACGTGCGGGAATGGTGCCTCGCCCGTGGCCACAATCCGCTTTTCCGGATCGCTCTGTGCGGACTCGAAGGAGAGCACAATCCCCTCGAAGACCATGGCTGGACAAAGATCGCCTGGCGAAGCCGGGGTGGCTATGGCAATCGTCGGAAAGCAAACGCAAATCGGGATCGAGAACGCATCTGGTTCAGCCCTCATTGTCTCGATGTTGCCAGCAGCTCGGTAAGGAGTCTCTTTGAATGACGTACGCATCGAAAACAAAGGTTTCTGTTGAGAAGACTCGATTTGAGATCGAGAAGCTGCTGAAGCAATCAGGGGCTTCACACTTTGGTTTTGCCACCGAGCCTCAATTGGCCGTGATCCAGTTCATTTTGCGGGATCGGCATGTGCGAGTGTTCCTGCCATTGCCGGCCGCGGACGAGAAGCAATTCAAGTTCACGCCAGCGGGGAGAGCGCAGCGCTCAGAGGCATCACGACTGGAGGCTTGGGAGCAGGCCTGCAGGTCACGCTGGCGGGCACTACTCCTGTCGATCAAAGCCAAGCTCGAAGCCATCCGGGAAGGGATTGCGACGTTCGACGAAGAGTTCCTTGCGCACTTGGTTGACCGTGAGTCGGGCCGCAATGTGGGTCACCTGGTCATTCCCGACCTGCAGCAGCGAAACGCGAACATCAACAAGTCTCACGGGCCGCTCAGGCTTGGTCACAGCGAGGTGATTAAATGAGGCACCACAAGGTGAAGCCACTGGCCGGGCAGCTCTCACTGCTGGGCGAACTGCCTGTGAAGTATTGCCCGATTTGCGGCCGCCGACTGACCAGCGATCGCAGCCATAAGGCGGGCATTGGCCCGCAATGCCGACGTCAGGCTCACATCATTCAGCGTAAAGACTCCGTCGCCAAGTTGATCCAACGCATCGTCACAAAAGTTAGGAAAGCCCCGTGTCAAAGGTCATCGAAGTGAAACAAGCCAAGCCAACAGAAGAAGATTACGAATGTTTTTTGGATTTCATGTACGGTCTTGAGCGAATGCTTGAGCATCGACTGCACCCCGATCGCGACAGGGATGAGGACATCGATACCAATTGGATCGATGAGAACTTGCGATACTGGATTGAAAGCCAATGGGAGAATCGAAGTAAACCTCACGATGTCTCTTGCGTCTGGCAGCGAGTGTTCTACGCCGGGCAATGTGCTGTCGAAAACTCCTGCGATCCATCCAAGGACGTCCTCGAATGGCGGCCTGAAATCCAGCAGGCTCTCGACTTCTACGAGGCCCACGGTCCGAAGGTGATGCAGTGATTGAATCACTATCTGACCTGCGGCCGCTCTTTGAGCAGCCGGGCGAGGAGGGCGACTGGTGGCGTGCGGTCATGCCTTACATCGCCAGCCAGGTCAGCGGCTGGAGTCCCGCCTGGCTGACGGCCACCGAGGAAGAGCTGCTCAACCCGACTTATGTCGCTGTGCTGGCTCTGGGTTCCATCAACGACCGCACGAAAGGCCTTCACTTTGAACACGGTCACTCATGGGTGACTTCCGAAGTCAACCACGCTCTGCGAAATCTCGAACTGATTTGTTCCCCAACCCCTGAAGAGGAAATCTTTCTTATGGCCACGAAAACGAAACCCGCCCCAACCAAGCCAGCGAAAACCACCAAGCCAGCCAAGCCGAAAGATGCCGCTCCTGAGGAGGCATCGATCGAGCATCCCGGAAAGGCGTTCGTCGTCGATCGAAGTCGCGACATCCCTTTGTCTCAAATGGATCCATCGCCCTGGCAGGTGAGAAAGAAAACCAACAGCCAGTGGATCGCCGAGCTCGGTCAATCGCTCCTGCAGGACGGGCAGATCAATCCTCTGATCGTCAGGGCGTCAGACGCCAATCGATATGAGATCATCGCAGGCCACACGCGAGCCTTTGCGGCCGAACAGGTCGGCCTGAAGTCGCTTCGATGCGATGTTGTCGAATGCGATGATGAGACGGCTCAGCGGCTCGTGTTGATCGATAACGCGAAGCGAAAGGATCTCACGACGATTGAGCAGGCCCAGGCACTGAAGGCACTTGTCGATACTTACGAGGCCGCCGGCAAGAGCCAGAGGCAGCTGGCGGCCGACATCGGGATCAGCCAGGGCCAGATCAGCAACTTGACCCGGCTGCTGCTCCTGCCGGCAGAGGTGCAGGAGCTTGTGATTTCTGGAGAAATCACTCAGGCCGCCGCCCGCGAAGCAGTGCCCATGCTGCAGCATCCAAAGATCGCCAAGGCCTTTGTTGCGGAGATTGCTGAGTACAGAGATCAGGCGAGAGAGAGAGCGGAGAGCGACGGCGAGGAGCCCAAGATTGACCTGATGATTTCGATACGTTCAGTTGTGCGGGAGATCGGTCGATCACTTGATGGTCAGGCCTTTCACCAAGGCCGTTGGAAAGATCGTGCGTTCAAGCTAACCCCTGAGATTGAGCAGCAGCTCGATATCATCGATCTTTCAGACAACCCCAAGCAGCCCCGACGATATGCACTCAACACCAAGTTGTGGGACGATCTGCAGGCGAAGGCAGAAGCCAAAAAGAAAGCGGATGAGCAGAAGGGCATTGAAGGCAAGAAAGACAAGAAG
>JAIXUU010000133.1 GCA_027483405.1 Planctomyces sp.
ACCCTCATACGCTGCCACAAACCCCGCAAGGGGGGGGAATTGGCATAGGGGAGTTTTTTGGAGTTTGTTAAACTTGAGGGAAAGGTTTGTTTTCTGGATGATTTTTTGATCGCAAGGAACGCGATGACTCCCTCACCTGCCACCCTGATGGAACCGGATACCAAGACTGAAGTGAGTGCCTTGAATCGAGGATCAGGTCCATCGAGCGACTTGGGTCATGAGGCTGAGGTGCGGCGGCTGATCGCGCAGGCAAGAAGTCGTATTGAGCGGCCTGATGACGAGATCGAAAATCCTGTCTCGGCGGGCTGGGGGTTGCTGTCGGTTTCGGCGGTCTTGATGTGGGCCACGTTTGCACCGCTTGATCAAGGGTATCTGGGTTGGCTGGCCCTGGTGCCTGTCCTGTGGCTGGTGCAGAGACCACGCTGGACGAAACGCACGATCGCTGCGGCGTATGTGACGTCGCTAGTAAGCCAGTTGGCTTCATTGCAATGGATGCGGCTGGGCGATCCCACCATGTATGTGGCCTGGGTCGCTCTGGCGGCATACATCGCCTGTTATCTGCCCATATTTCTGATGCTTTCCCGACTGGCTGTTCACCGGTGGAAAGTCCCGCTGGTGGTGGCTGCCCCTGTGATCTGGGTGGCACTGGAGTTTGTGAAGGCTCATTTGTTCACAGGTTTTGCGTGGTACCTGATGGGCCACTCGCAATATCGCTGGCTGGAAATGATTCAGGTCAGCGATCTGGGCGGGGCCTATCTGGTCAGTTTTGTGGTGGTGGCTGGTGCCTGTGCCATCACGATGGCTTTAGCTCGCTTGTGGGGAACATGGCTCAGTCGGCGAAAGTCGGCCGCTCAGGCTGCAATTTCGATCGAATGGGCAATGGGCAAGTCGGCTGTTGTACAGATTCTGGCGGCTTCCGTAATGATTTCGGCCACGCTCGGTTACGGGTATTTGAGACGATCGCAGGCGAATTTTACTCCTGGGCCGAAAATGGCATTGATACAGGGCAATTATCCGGCCTCACTCGTCGCGAAGGCCGACGATTCGGCCCCGATGTTCGTCACACATATGCGGATGACGGGGATGTCGGTAGCTCATCGGCCGGATGTGATCGTCTGGCCTGAAACCATGTTCCGCTGGCCATTGATTGATGTCCCTGCTGACTGGACGGATGAGAAACTGAAGTCGCTGAGAAATGGCCCGCCTGTGGCGGCCTGGCGCGATCAGACGATTCGTAAGACGTTGGCAGGGGAAGCCCAGAAAGCCGGCGCTGCCATGATTCTGGGCCTGGAATCGATTGTGCCGGGCGAAGAGAAGATTCTCCGACACAACTCGGCGGCCTTTGTGAGGCCCGATCTGGGAGTCATGGGGCGATACGACAAAATTCACCTGGTTCCTTTTGGCGAATATCTGCCACTGGCTCAGACCATACCGGCTCTGAAGTTCTTCTTGCCTCCCGCGATGAGAAACTCGTTTGGGCTCGATGACGGCAAATCGGCGGCTGTTTTTGAGTACAGCAAATGGCGCATGGTCCCTGTGATTTGTTTCGAAGACACCGTGCCCCATCTGGTGCGGGATATCGTGGGGAGTGTCAGTGAGAAGGAGCAGGGTCGGCAGGTCGATGTCCTGGTCAATCTTTCGAACGATGGCTGGTTTCACGGATCGAGTGAACTGGAGCAGCATCTGATTACTGCAGCTTTTCGAGCGGTTGAAACACGAACACCACTTGTTCGAGCGGTGAATACGGGGATTTCGGCTTTCATCGATGGCGATGGGGCGATTCTCGATCCTGAGGTTTATCTTGATGGAGATCGGTTGGGAAGAACCAGCCCGCGCGACCCGAAAACCGGAGCCTGGCTCAAGCAGGTCAACAGTGCGCAGATCCGTACGGTTCCACTCGATGACCGCACCAGTTTCTATGTGCAGTATGGCGACTGGTTTACCGCCTTGTGTGGGTTACTGGTGGGAATACTGCTGACAGCCGAGATCGCCAGCCGCTGCCAGACCTGGCGGCAGCGAAAGGCGTAACCGGTGGTTTTCTGTTCCACGATCTCGACAGTCCCTGAAGAATTGGCCAGACTGATGGAGGGATCAAGGGAGACGACCGTCATGAATGTACGAGAACAACTGCTTCAGGAAGCACTGAAGCTATCTGTCGCAGACCAGACGTATTTGGCTCAATCGCTGGCCGATCATCTCATTGCATGCCTTCCTCAATCTGTCAGAGAGATTGATGGAACAACCCTAGATGAGTTCTCTCAGGAATTATTGAGGCGATCTGCCGCCTACCAGACCGGAGATGCGATTTCCCGGCCTGCAGGAGAATGGTTGGCAGAGTTTCGAGCTCGCCAGCAGGCTGAAAGAGCGAATTGAAGATTCACATCATCCTTGAAGCTGCTGAGGAAATTGATTCTGCAAGAAGCTACTTCAATCAGCGGGCCTATGCTCTGGGCGACAGATTTTTGGATGATATTGAAGAAGCATTGAAGCGAATTGAACAAGACCCTTTCGGCCTTCCTCTCCTGGAAACATGCTCTGAATCCATGCCTTATCGGCGTGCGTTATTGAAGGTGTTTCGATATGCCGTGGTTTTTGAAATCCTCACTGATCAAGTGCTCGTCGTGGCTGTTTGTCACACCAGCCGTGCTCCTCATTACTGGCTGAAACGACGGGAATCGTAACCGATCTTTCCCGATTCGGCAGAACGACATAAAACACGGCATCGGCCTGTATCAGGAGTGATGCCAAATGTCGTGCGTGGTTTCTCATCGCCCTCTCTCTACCCAATTTCATTGCGATTTATTGATCCCGTGCCTGATTTCTATGGCACTGGCTATCAATGGCTGCGCAAAAGCTCCGCAGGATGCCAAGACAGCCACCGATTCCTCGGATAAGGGATTTGTCGTCTCTCCATTGACGGCTTCGGGTGGTCCGGCTGGTGCAGCCGACTTCCCACTCGATGATGGATCCGGTGCTTCAGCACAAACGATTTCCGATGGCCCGATTCTGCCAGATCTTCCAGCTCAGTCGGAACCTGCGATCGCTGGCAATGAACCGCCACCTTTCCCTGCCGAAGAACCGGGTATGGAAAGGGTAACCGTCACCGTGAATGGCAAAGCCGCCATCGAACCTAAAACCATCGAGTTTGGGGAATTTGATCCGTCACAAGCTGCTGCTCACGAGATCCAGCCTCGGCCCGCGATGTCACCCACAGCCAGGCAATCGACAGATAGCGGATTTACCCGCGAAACGATCTACTTTGCGACCAATCGTAAACGCACGGCTTCGACAAGTGCCAAAGAGGCATACAGTTCCCATCGAGGCGAATTGCAATGGGGGATGTGCCAGGTCAGCATTCCTTACAAGCATAAGCCTGGCGAAATGGAATCTCCCAAATGGTACCAGTGGAGTGAAGATCCCAAGCAGCACATCATCCTGATGGATCCTCTTGAACAGCTTTCGGAAGCCAACTGGATGACGCGGATTCGACAGAAGCTGGCGGGGGCCAGTTCGAGTGAAATTCTGGTCTTTGTGCATGGCTACAACGTAACATTCGAGAATGCCGTGCGCCGGACGGCTCAGCTTTCTTATGATCTCAATTTCCCGGGGGCAGCCGTCTGCTTCAGTTGGCCGGCGGGGAACAGCATGGTTTACACGACTGACTGGACCAATGCGGAATGGTCGTTGCCGCATTGCCTGCATGTTCTCAAGCAGTTGGCGTTGTTCTCGAGGGCAGAGAAGATTCATATTGTCGCTCATAGCATGGGCAGCCGGGTCGTGACCTTCTCGCTGAAAGAGTTATTGCGCGAGTTGCCAGTGCTGGACAATCAGCCGCTCTTTAATCAGGTGGTGCTGGCGGCTCCTGATCTGGATGCTGAGATCTTCCGCACGCAGATCGCACCGGCAATTCAGAAGGCCTCCCGCAGGCTGACGATTTACGCTTCTGAGCAGGATCTGGCTTTGAAGCTCTCGCAAGGCCTTAATGGTGGCACTCGACTGGGAACGGCCACACCTGTCTCATTGACGACCACGGGCTTCGAGTGGATCGAATGCATTGATGCCACCGCGATGAGTCAGGAGCCGATGATGACCTTACAGCATGCCTATTACGGCGATTCCCCCCGCATGATCAGTGATCTGCGCCGAGTGCTGGCTGGTGAGAATGCCACAATGCGTGGACTTGTTTGTGAAAAACCCGGGCTCTTTCAGATTCGTTGAGGCCGTGCTGATCTACGGGGATTTGAGTAAGCCACTTGCCTGCAACACAGCGGTTTGAACGGCCAGATCGTGGGCGTATGAGTAGTCGCTGGGCTTTTCACCCCGGATGATTTTCGCCATATCGGCGGCATCACCCACATAGCGTGCATACTTGGGAAGTTCGATTTCCTGCACGCCCTGGCGATAGACCTTTCCAGTGTCTGGATCAGTCACCGACTCAGCCAGAGAGAGCCGGACCGAGGGATTATCGAGTGGTTGAATGTGGAAGGTCCCTCGTGTCCCGCACACGGTCACATGCCTGCGGGCAAAACCTTCCACTTCCACGCCTGTCGAGCGGATGGTGGCAGTGGCTTTGGGGTATTCGAACACCGCCAGCATGTTGTCAACTAGTGGGTCTTTCCCGATGACGACTTGTCGGGGGAAGGATGTGATGCGATCAGGAGGCGGAAGAATGTTCAGCAACAGATCAATCACATGGCAGCCCAGTTCGAACATGATTCCGCCAGGATAAACTCCCAGTTGCTGGCGAGTGCGGGGATCGAGCACTTTACTCATGACGGCGTGGACTTCAAAGATCTCGCCGAGCCAGCCT
>JAIXUU010000222.1 GCA_027483405.1 Planctomyces sp.
CGGACGGGGATTGATCCCCGGTTACCAGAAGCAGTTGGTCTTTACCAGAAACTGATGGCCTTACCTGGTCTGAATGCGGCTGGCCTGCATGTTTACGATGGCCATTTGCATCAGACGAACCTTGAAGAACGTGCTGCTTCTGTGAGGCAGGTCTGGGAGATGGTGCAGCAGTTTCGCGAGCGTCTGCGTGCTGCAGATATTGAAGTCGGTCAGATTGTTTGTGGAGGGACAGGAACGTTCGATTTGTGGAGCCAGGTTGACGATCCCGCGATTGAACTGAGCCCTGGGACATGTGTGCTGCACGATTGGGGGTACGCACTCAAGTTTCCCGAGATGAATTATCGAGCCGCAGCCTTTGTTCTCAGTCGAATTATTAGTCGGCCAACGAATGATCGCTTGACGCTCGATCTGGGTCATAAAGCGGTGTCGCCTGATCAGGCGATGGGGCAGCGTGTGTGGCTTCCCGAACTGATTGATTCGAAGCAGGTTTTACAAAGCGAAGAACATCTGGTTATAGAATCTCATGATCGTAATCGAATGAGCGTAGGAGATGTGATCTGGGGAATCCCCAGGCATGTTTGCACGACCGTACCTCTTTATCCTTATGCAATTGTTGCCCAGGGTGGAGAAGTCGTCGACAGATGGGAGATTTCCGCCAGAAATCGACAATGGACGATCTAGGTCTGGAAGAACTGACTCACGTCACAGGAAGAGCCTTGAGAGTGTCGATTTTCCGATCAGGAAAACGGGCCAAGCACTTTCTTGCCATATCTGAAAGAGAAATCTAAGACGTTCTTTTCGCTTCAATGGTCTGTTGCTAGACGCTTCTATCAGGGATTGCCTCGTTATTTACACAGATGGGAACTGTGCTGATCATTGGCCCGTTCGCGTTTGCGATGTGTGAAAGCTTCTGAACTATGCTTTGTTTTCGTGCGCGTCATTATTCGACAGGGGAGCCGCTGGAAATCACGATTCAGGGCGGGCGGATTGGCTCTGTGAAGTCGTTGATAACCGAGCTTTCTGAACTCGAATCGATGGTTCTGCCATTCGTTTCTCCATCATTTTTTGATGTGCAGGTGAATGGTTATGGAGGGCAATGGTTTAGTGACCTGAGTCTGACAACCGGGCATGTTCAGCAGATTGCCAGTCAATTGGCCCGGTTTGGAATTGGCCAGTTCCTGCCCGCTGTGGTGACAAACACGACCTGTGCCATGCACCACAGCGTACGGACCATCTCACAGGCCATTCAGGAAATGCCCTGGCTGGGACAGTGTGTGGCAGGGATTCATCTGGAAGGGCCATGGATTTCATCGCGGGATGGTGCCCGCGGTGCTCATCCACTCCATGCGATTCGTTCGCCCGATCTGGATGAGTTTGATTCTTTGCAGGCAGCTTCGAATGGCATGATCAAGCTGGTGACCGTTGCCCCGGAACTTCCCGGGATGAACCGCTTTATCCGTGAGCTTGTCTCGCGTGGAATTGTGGTGGCGATGGGGCACACAGCCGCCAATGCCGATGAGATTCAGGCGGCCCTGGATGCGGGAGTCACGCTGGCGACTCATTTAGGGAATGGTCTGGAATCGAGAATCCATAGACATCACAACCCGCTCTGGCCGCAACTGGCGGATGACCGATTGTCGTGCAGTCTGATTGTCGATGGCCAGCATCTCCCGGCGACGTTTGTCAAAACGGTGATCCGCGCGAAAACTCTGGATCGGGTCTTGTTGACCTGCGATATCAGCGGCTGGGCTGGTCTTCCCCCAGGGGCGTATGTCTCTGACTGGGGAGGTTGTGATGTGCTCGATTCAGGGAAACTGGTGGTCGCAGGTCAGCCGGAGTTTCTGGCGGGGAGCCACCTGGGTTTAGGGGATTGTATTGCGACAGCGAAAGTTCTGGGGGAGATTCCGCTGGCCCGTGCCGTCGATCTGGCGACTCGCCAGCCACGAAAGCTGTTGAGTCTCACGATTCCCGAACTTTCGGCAGGTGGCCTTGCCGATCTGACGATTTTCCAGGAACCGAGGACGCTCCCTCAAAAGTCTCATTCCGAGTTGCCCATTCTGGCCACGATGAGTCAGGGGAAGATGGTTTATCAGGCTGAAGGCTTTCATTTTCACAGTGCCTGAGAGCCCCGTTGGATGAGGATCATGGCTGAAGAATTGTTCTCATCGGTGGAGAATTCTTAAGTAATGAGTGCTGGCATTATCAATTGCCAAACTGGTATGAATGAATCTCGTGCTGCTTGCTCCACAAGTTGTGAAGAGCTGGTGTTGGTGAGCAGCTGAGGACGTTCATCTCACTCAACTTGTCAGGCACCACCGATGAAGCGAATTTTCCCACAGTTCTCAGGGGCATCACTGAAGACGGCATCAATGGCGACAGCACTCGTGCTCTCGTCGTTCGTCTCTCAAGGTTTTGCCCAGGCTCCTGCAGCACCGGCAGCAGCTCCTGCGGCCACTCCGAAAGCCAACCCGACAACCACACCTGCTCCCCGCAATGATCAGTGGTGGCAGAATCGCCATGCCTCAATGAACAAGCGTGTCGCTGAAGGCAAGGTTGATCTGCTGTTTATTGGCGATTCGATTACTCAAGGGTGGGAAGGGGCTGGTCGTAAGGTTTGGGAGCAGCGATTTGCCCCAAGAAATGCCGTCAATCTTGGCATTGGTGGCGACCGCACTCAACATGTTCTCTGGCGTCTCGAGAATGGCAACATTGCCGGTATTGAGCCGAAGCTGGCTGTACTGATGATTGGAACCAACAACTCCGGTTCTGATTCGAGCGAAGCGATTGCCGAGGGTGTGAAGGCAATTGTCGAGAAATTGAAGACGAGCCTGCCGAAGACAAAGATCCTGATTCTGGCGATCTTTCCCCGTGGGGCGACACCGGATACGCCAGGTCGCAAGGTGAATGAAGGGGCGAATGCCATCATTGCCAAGCTGGCCGATGGTGATCGAGTTGAGTTTCTCGATATTGGCCCCAAGTTTCTGGAAGCCGACGGGACGCTGAGCAAAGAGATCATGCCTGATCTGCTGCACCTCAATGAAAAGAGCTATGGCATCTGGGCGGATGCTATTGAGCCACAACTCACCAAGGTTTACGGCCCCTTGCCAGAAGCCCCCAAGCCATAAATTGAAAATTGAACGATGAAAAGATTGATGACCGTGAAGTGCCGATGGAGTTCCGTCGGCTCACTTCACGGTCATTTGTGCCATACGAATCGTAATTTGTGATGGTGCGTTGGAAAACACGAAAACATGCTTGCCCAGAGCTGCAAGCATGGCACATAGAGCACACCGGGCGCTATTTCAGGTTCAGGTTGGATGCGTAGAGGGCCAGCAGTTTCGGCACAAAAATCAGCGCTCCGATCAGGACGGCGATCATTGAAGCCAGAAGGACGGCACCAGCCGCGAGATCCTTGGATCGGCCGGCCAAGGGATGAATCTCGGGTGAGGCCAGATCGACCGCACACTCGATGGCTGTGTTGACGACTTCACAGCAGAGGACAAGTCCGATGGTCAGCAGCAGCAGGCACCATTCGATCAGGCTGCAACTCAGCGACAGGCCCAGGAGGAGCGGAACCGCCGTGATGGCCAGATGCCGCTGCATGTTTTTCTGTGTGGTTGTCACATCGACCAGGCCTCTCCACGCATGACCAAGTGCTTGCAGAAATGCGGGCTGTCGCAACAGTATGCCTTTCGAAGAGGAAGCCTGGCGGTTCGAAGTCAAACACGGGCCAGCGAGATTACGAACCGTTTTCGTGCGAAGCTTCGGCTGCCTTAGCGCGAGTCAGTTCTGTTCTGGGGCTGCATTTGAGAACAAAGCGGGTGATTTCTGGCAGACAGCCAAATCGCAATCGATCCTTCCCGGAAATCCCACGCGAAACGTGCAGATACATCGAGTTCTTTTTGTAGAGTCCACCCGCATATTTGACACCATCGACACTGGGAGCAAAGACCGGCCCCAGGATCGGCAGGCGGACTTGCCCCCCATGTGTATGCCCGGCAAGCATCAGGTGGACATGTTGATCGACAGCCCAGCGCCACAGGTCGGGCGTGTGCGATGCGAGAATTCGGAAGCGATCATCCGGCAAAGCGGCGAACGGCGGGAGATCGCCCATCCAGGGGAATTCTGTCCCCGCGATGACAATCTCACCACTGGGGTCTCTCAGTGGTAATACGCGGCCTGCCAGATCAATCCAGCCGGCATCTTCAAGAGCGATGCGGGCATTGACATGATCGGCATGCCAGTCGTGATTGCCAAGTACAAAGTAGCATCCCAGCGGCGCGTGTAACGAGCCAAAGAGTTCTGGAACCCAGCGCAGGCAGTCGGGGTCATCGTGGAGATCGCCAGTGAAAATGTAGAGATCCGGACGAAGCCGTCCCAACTCTTCAAACACCGCACGGAAGTATTCCAGCGGCATGCCTTCGCGAAAATGAACATCCGAGAAGTGGGCAATCGACAGGCCACTCGCAACCTCGGGCAGTCCGTCGCAACGAATAATTCGCTGGGCCACTTCGAGCATCAGCACTGCGTTACCAGGCAACCCCAGAAGTCGTGAAGCACCGGGATGGTGCTGGAGTGCGGTCTTCCAGGAAAGGCACTGGAGATGGCATTCTTCGTCGACCGATCTCCGGCAAGCCCGCTGCCATTCGATCACATCTGCGATCCACCAACTGACCAAACCTACGCCGCAGATCAGATAAACAATCTCGAGGATCGAAGGAGCGAGTGGCTCAATACTGAGTAAACGGATCGCGAAAACCGCTGCGCCAACAATGCCCACAACTCCGGCACAAACAAACAGAAGACCATGAATCCACTGGAGTGTTCGTTTGGAATAAGGTTTGGCAGACAGGTAATTGATGGCTGCCACGATGGGTCTGAGCCACCCGCATGTGGCCATGATCCAGCCAGCGAGCAACAGAATCTGCATACTTCGCCCGATCAAGAATCGCCTGGGAACCCGTTCGCACGTGATGTCCGGGAATCAACAATGTTCACTTCAGCATTTGCCGATTCTCAACGACTTGCAAGCAAGAATTTCTTCTGTCGCCCAAATGGGTCATCGAAAAAGCGTAACGATCGAGACCAGAGGGTTAAGGAGATTGGAGAATGCAATGGCCCATCCCGACGGGATGGGCCAAAATGATCTCTATCTCTGTTCATCGATGCCACTTCAGGTCAGAAGATTGCTGACGCCTGTCACACCCAATTTGACATCAAGGGTCGAGCTTACTTCTTGGCCAATTCGGCTTCAATCGCGGAGACCAGTTCCTTGGAATCTGGCTTGACGCCCGACTTGTAGCGGCCCACGACTTTGCCATCACGCGAGACGAGGAACTTTTCGAAGTTCCAGCCGATATCGCCATTACCATTGGGGCTTTGGGCCTTCAAATCGACATAAAGAGGAGAGGCCTTGGGGCCATTCACATCGGTTTTGGCCAGCAGGTCGAAAGTGACGCCATACTTGTTTGAGCAGAAAGTCTGAATTTCATCGGCAGAGCCGGGTTCCTGTCCGCCGAACTGATTGCAGGGAACGCCCACCACTTCCAGACCCTGATCTTTGTACTTTTCCGAGATGGCTTGCAGAGGCTTGTATTGGCCTGTGTAGCCGCAGGCACTGGCGACGTTGACGAAGAGAATCACTTTGCCTTTGTACTTGGAGAGTTCGACGGGTTCACCACTGAGAGTAGTGAGTTTGTGCCGATAGATTGAACCGGTTGCATCAGCCGCGACGGTTGTCATTTTATCTCCTTTTGTCATCAGACCAGTTACAACTGCTGCACTTACGAGCGCTAGAATCATTAGACCTCGAACCAGACTTCTCATCATTGAACTCCAGGCAGAAAACAAACGGCGACGGGCCAGGGAGGAACATATCGTGTGATGTCGGGCTTTGAGTCAGTCCGATTTCACACTTCACCAATAACTTCCGGGGAAGTTCTTAACTCATTCAACCTACTCACCCGAGCTCTGAGTTAGCAATCCAGATTGTCAGTGATCGAGCGTTTGAGAGTCGAGTTGAATCAGTGCAGCAAATCCGAGGTGTGCTGTGATCAGTAGACCTACACAAGACAGTTTAGACGCGACAATCGGACCGCACAGCAAGATTTTGCAGATCCTACGCCATTGTGTTGGCTCTCAGCTGGCTGAAAACATGGTTTCTTGAGCTGAAGCAAGGCTCCGGATTGATCCGGAGAATGCGGTGAACAGTCGTATCAGAATATCGAGATTGCTGCGCGGATGGGGTCGATCAGGTGATCGAAGTGTCTGCCAGCCCTGCGAGTTTTTCTGTCGGAGATGATTTTTCTGGAGAAATCCCGCCCGCTGTGTGAGTGCACAGATTGTGAGGCGAGTTCACGTGCTGCATACTCGCCTCGATTCGCAGATCATGGCCATAAGCCAGATAAGCATTTGCCAAGAGACCTGGCGTAAAGCGGTGGCAGCGAACTGCAGGGATTCAGAACTTCTTCGAGTAAGGTCAGCGATGACAGAGAGTCAGGGAACTCAGACGCCTTCCGACATTGATCGACGACTTCAAGAGTTGGGGATTGTCCTGCCGCCTCCACCACAGCCAGGCGGAGTTTATGCGCCCGTCGTGATTGTGGATCGCTGGCTGTATGTCTCGGGGCAGGGGCCCAGGCTGGCTGATGGTTCGCTGATTGTCGGGAAGGTGGGCGTCGATCTGTTCGAGACAGAAGCCTATTCTGCGGCTCGTGCTGTCGGTCTGACAATGCTCTCTACGTTGAGGCATGAACTGGGGTCTCTCAATCGGATTGAGCGACTGGTGAAAACTCTCGGGATGGTCAACTGTGTGTCGGAATTTACCAATCATCCCCAGGTGATCAATGGCTTCAGTAACCTGATGGTCGAGGTATTTGGCGAAGTGGCAGGCAAAGGGGCACGCAGCGCTGTTGGTATGGGTTCTTTGCCCAGCAATATTCCGGTTGAAGTCGAGGCGGTGTTTCTATTGAAGCCGTAGATCTCGTTTTGATCATCAGCGGGCTTTGCCGACCAGCGTCCAGTGGCGATCGCTGTTTTTTGTGACAGTTGTTTCGATTGGAAGTTCTCTGGCAATCGCCTCGACTTCTTTCAGGCTGAGTGAGGCTGCGAGAGATTGCCGGAACAACTGCTGCTGGCGCGGGGTATCCTGACCCGCATGAGTATTCACGAGTTCTTCAATGGCGGCTGAGGTTTCTGGCCTCAGGAGATCACGGACAAACAGCACGCCACCCGGGGTCACGAGCATGGCTAATTCCCGGAGCAATTGAGCTGCGTCTGCCACATGATGAACCAGGCTGTTGGACATCACAATCTGAAACCTGGCACCTTCTGCCACAAGTGGTGTGGTGGTGGTTTGCCTTAACGTGATGCGATCCCGATAGCGCGAAGCGAGGACATTTTCCTGAGCGATTTCGAGCATGGCGGGTGAAAGATCAACAGCCAGAACATGGCCCCAGTCCACCTGCAGGCAGAACTCGAGAGGGATTCTGGCAGTGCCGGTGCCCACATCGAGGATTGTCGGTGGAAGGCTCGTTGGCAAAGCGGGCGTGAACTCAGGCGTGGTGGCGTCCCGGGGTAACTGAAGATCGGCAGGAGTCAATGCCGCCACCAGGTCAGCGACAAAAGCGGCGTTCACTGCGGTGAAATCCATCTCATCGTAGGCGCGGGCCTCTTCGGGCGTATCCATGACTTCGGGTTCAAGAACTCTGGTCAACATGGCAGAAAAATCCGTAACAGCCGAATTGGCAAGTGAAACTGCAGATGAATAGATCTGGGCGAGCGATCAATGAACCTGAACTGTTCCATGATCAGTTTGACAGATCGCCATCGGAAAGCGCCAGTTTCCAGTGACCAGAACATGGTTGCTTAAGGCTGGTCAGCTTAACCCAGCCCGCTCGACTCCGAATCGGAATGGATGTTGGAAGATCTAAGATCATGTTCCATATTCTACGTTTATTAGAATCTCTTCGATGGAATCTTCGCCAGAAATGTTTTGAAATTGAAATCGATAGAGTGTGACGAGCCTGAAGAGAGCGACGGAAACTTTTGATGCGCACAATTGCCGAGCTCATGCAGATTCTTCCACAAACAGGGACGATTCGCTGGATGGGACTCAGTTCCGCACGGCGGTCGAACATTGTGGCTGTCGAAGAAGTTCTGGCCATTGCGGGTTATGGCCTGGAAGGCGATCACCATGCCAAGCGGCGTCCCGACACCAAACGGCAAGTCACGCTGATTCAGGCTGAGCATCTGGTCGCAGTGGCAGGTTTGATGCAGATCGAAAGGCTCGATCCGACACTTGTACGCCGCAATCTTGTCGTCTCAGGGATCAATCTGTTGGCTCTCAAAGGACAAACCTTTCAAGTGGGAGAAGCCATTTTTGAAGGGACTGGCTCATGCGATCCTTGTTCACGTATGGAAGAAAACCTGGGCCCGGGAGGCTATAACGCCATGCGAGGACATGGCGGTTTGACTGCCAAAGTCCACACTGGTGGAAAAATTCGACTGGGTGACGAGGTTCGACTGCTGCAGACAGGGCACCTGATGCCGTAGGCTGTGAAGCCTCCGTCTCATGACTTTTCGTGGAAGTACCTGCCGATGACAAACAACTTTTTCCGCTTTATGGCTCGACGAGTGGCCCGCTTTGGCATTTTGAGAATCACCACAGTGATTTCGGGGAGTCTGCTGGCGCTGGTGAATCTGGGGAGTGCCTTTGCTGCTGAACCGAAAATCGTACTTCCGCTGTGGCCCGAAGGTTCGGCTCAAGTAGCCCCTTTACCACAGCCTGAAGGGCTGGCGGCACCTCTGACTGCCGGTCGACAAGTCCCGAGGCTGCAAAATGTGGCTAACCCGACGCTTGCCATTTATGAGCCACCAGCCGACATCAAAAATGGGACAGCGGTCATTGTCTGTCCGGGTGGTGGTTACAGCATTCTGGCGATTGAGCATGAAGGGACAGCCGTCTGCGAGTGGCTGAACACGCTGGGTGTGACTGCCATTCTCCTCAAGTATCGAGTCCCGGCCCGTAAGGATCAGCCGAACTGGAAAGCTCCCCTCGAAGATGGGCAGAGAGCGATTGAACTGGTGCGGGCGAATGCCAAAGAGTGGGGTTTGAATCCGGAACGGATCGGCATCCTCGGTTTTTCAGCAGGGGGGCATCTCGCAGCACTGGCCAGCACTCGCTTTGAAACACCCGAGTTTTCCGACGACAAGGCCACGGCAGAGAAGGCGAACATTCGGCCCGATTTTACGATTCTGGTCTATCCTGCTTATATGACCAAAGGAAAAGAGCTTTCGGAGTTGCTGCCGGTCACTTCGAAGACGCCACCGGCCTTTATGGCTCATGCTTTTAATGATCCCGTGACGTGTGAAAGCAGCCTGTTCTATGCGTCAGCGCTTAAGAAGGCGAATGTTCCTTTTGACCTGCATATCTATTCCAAAGGTGGGCATGGATTCGGGATGTTCCCGGATGCTGGTGCTGCCGCTACCTGGCCTGCTCGCTGCGAAGACTGGTTACGAGCTTCGGGTCTGATGCCCGAGAAGCCCCTGGCACCTAACCCGAAGAAGTAACATCCTGCAGTTCAGGGTGCTGTGGTGATCATTGAGTTTTCTGTAATGTCAGGTTATTGAATGGCCTCGTTTGTCTCACGTCTGCATCAGGCGATCCGCACGAAAAAAACCGCAGCACTGGTAGGGCTTGACCCACGCTGGGAGCAGTTGCCAGTCCGAATCCGTCGTGCTGCGGAGGAAATGTATGATGACCCGGCAGCAGCTAAAGCGGCGGCTTTTGAAGAGTTCTGTGTGCGGCTGATTGATGTTGTGGCTCCCCTGGTGCCAGCCATTAAGCCACAGGCGGCTTTCTTTGAAGAACTGGGGCCCGATGGTTCGGTGGCGCTGGCCCGCGTGATTCGATATGGGCGAGCCCAGGGCTTGATTGTGATCTGCGATGCCAAGCGAGGGGATATTGGCTCGACAGCCGAGGCGTACGCCAAGGCTTATCTGGCTGGCGAAGACCCACAGGCAGCGCCCTATGCGGCTGATGCACTCACAGTGAATCCTTATCTGGGGGAAGACACACTTCAACCCTTTGTCGAACTGTGCCAGAAGCGAGAGGCTGGGATCTATGTTCTGGTGAGAACCAGTAATCCCGGAGCAGCCACGTTTCAGAACCATCAAAATAAAGAAGGTCAAACGCTTTACGAACAGGTTGCTGAGACCGTCGAGAAACTGGCTCTACAGGCGGGGTTTGATGGCAGTTATGGTTCGATTGGTGCTGTCGTGGGTGCGACGTATCCTCGCGAACTGAAAGATTTGCGTGAGAAAATGCCCCATGTCCCACTTTTGATTCCGGGGTACGGGGCACAGGGTGGGAATGCTGCGGATGTGGCAGCGGCCTTTGATTCCGCAGGGCTGGGGGCGATTGTGAACAGCTCGCGGGCGATTAACTTTGCCTTTCGCAGTCCCGCTTATGCAGAAAGTTTTGGCGAGAAACAATGGGAAGCAGCTGCCGAAGCGGCTACCCGGGCTATGATTGCTGATCTGGCAGCCAATACACCTGCTGGTCAGTTAATGGTCGATTCGAAAGAGGCTTAGGATGGATTTGTTATCGACTGGGGATGAATTAACAGCCGTACTGCTGATTGCGCATGGCAGTCGCCGGCCTGAAGCCAATGGCGATCTGCTACAGATTGCCGAAGGTCTGCGGGTGGCGGGTTATGCTGGGCCAGTTGCCTGTGGTTATCTGGAATTGGCCGAGCCCGATATTCCCACAGCGGCGAGAAGCTGCCTTCTACCTGGCATTCGAAGGTTACTGATGCTGCCTTACTTTCTGTCGGCGGGAGTGCATGTGAGTGCTGATCTGGAAGAGTTTCGCCAGCAGTTGAGAGAAGAATTTCCCGAGGTCGAGTTTATGCTGTGCCCGCATCTCGGATTGCATCCACTGATGATTCAGATTGTGCAGGATCGCCTTGCGGAGGGTCTGGCACGTGTCTGAAGGTCTTCTTGCGATTGTATTGGTGCTCGCAGGAAAGCCTACACAAAGAATTCATAATTGGCGGGGGATATTGTTGCCTCGCGACTTGTGCTAGTATCTAAAGCATGAATCTTGTTGAACTTGCACAGCGAATTAAGAATCACCGGATTGATCAGCGGCTGACGCTGGATCAGGTGGCGTCGCGTACCGGACTGACGCGCAGCTGGTGGTCGAAGGTTGAGAACTTTCGCATTACACCGTCTCTGCAGTCGCTGGGCCAGATTGCGGCTGCTCTGGGAGTGAGTGTCTCCGATCTGGTCGAGGGGCTGGATCGCAAGCCACAGATGGCGGTCATCCGGAAATCTGAGCGTAAAGTCGTGGAGCGGAATCCCGAGACGTCAGATATTGTCTATGAATCGTTGGCACATGTTCGCCCTGATCGAGCCATGGATCCTTTTCTGCTGACCGTGCCCGCCGGAGGCCAGCGAAAAGATGCCTTGGGCCATGAAGGCGAAGAGTTTCTGCTGGTGCTCTCCGGTAAAGTGCAGCTCGAATACAACAATGAGATGCTGGAGCTGGAAGAAGGGGACAGCCTTTACTTCGATGCCACCACGCCCCATCGGTTGGTCAATCCCTTTACGACCGATACCCGGGTGCTGTGCGTTTTTTACAGCGGGCGCCAGGCCTCCGAGTGAGTTGCCTTTGGTGGCTGACTTCTCTTTCACTCCGTTTCTCGCGCAGGCAGCATCTCCCCGTCTCATAGTCCTCGATGACGTGCTTTCGTCTGGTGGACTGAGTCTTGCCATTTGTGGCGTCTCATCGCAAACGGCCTGAGAACGAGAGCCAGGCTCAATTCGCATGGATCAAGAACAGGTCGCTGTGTTCTCGTTCCCTGCTTCGGAGAGTCTGGCATGGTCGAGGAGACAGAAGATTTCTACGTCGCCAGCTTTACGGCGATCATTGCCAATTTCAGCAGCATCCATGGTGAGGTTGTGGCTTGGGTGTGTTGACTTTGGAGAAACTCTGATCAAGTTGTCACAAAATTCGGGATATTCCAACAGCGAAGGAGTCTGTTTAATAGTGACTGTTGGTTAATAAAAGTTCTTTCCTGGAAAAATAACAGCCCGTTAATGGAAACTTAATCGACCAAAGGTTGAATCTCACGCTTGATTAGCCGAGAGAAGCAACTGTTGATGTGGATTAAAAGTCAACATTGTTCGGCGTGTGATTTTCGGCCTGCGATTTGTTTTGCGGTCGATGTTCTTTTCAGGAAAAGGATGACAAATGTTGATCATGATGCAGAACCGGAACTCGAATCAGCCGCGCAGGCCGGGATTTACGCTCATTGAGTTGCTGGTGGTGATTGCGATTATTGCGATCTTGATTGCCCTGTTGCTTCCGGCCGTTCAGCAGGCACGTGAAGCCGCTCGCCGCAGTGAGTGCAAGAATAACCTCAAGCAGATGCTGCTCGGTCTGCACAACTACCACGATCAGCATTCAGTTTTTCCACCGGGTGGTGTAGCCCCTCAATGTGCCGGGAGTCCTCCTGTGAATCTTTCAGGGATTCAGGAATGTACGACACCATTTGTGGCCGCAGCGGGGCTCAACTGGGCGCTGCAGATCCTGCCGATGGTGGATCAGGGCCCCTTGTGGTCTGACGTCAAAGGGATTGTGGACACGAAAATTGATCCGCTGGATGCCATGAACAATGTCTTCGGGCATTACAGCCCTTCGATGTATCGTTGCCCCAGTCATCCCTGGGATAACCGGGCGAATGTCGCGTTTCGTGCGCTCGAGAATATGTCTCGCGGAAATTATGCAGCGAGTTACGGGAATGGCACTTTGTTGCAGTCGATGACGGTAAATGCCAACAGGGGTGCCTTCACCATCAATTCTCGCATCTCGTCCAGAGACTTTACCGATGGGATGTCGAACAGCATTGCCCTGGGTGAAGTGGTCTACATTGTTGGTAACACAGCAGATGCCCGCGGTGCCTGGGTGTATCCCGGGATGGGAGCATCGGCATTCAGTACGGGCCGCGGCCCGAATGACCGCACTGCTGACATTCTGGCCAGTTGCACAAACACAGCCAATGAGCCCTGCACCGAGGTATCGCCCACAAATAATCAAGGCCCGACCATAGCCGCTCCGCGCAGCTATCACACGGGTGGAGTCCATGTGGGGATGGCTGATGGTGCGATTCGCTTCGTCTCCGAAAACATCGATCGCACGGTGTTCTCAAATCTGGGGACCATCGCCGGCGGTGAGATCATCGGTGAGTTTTAACTACTAATAGCCAATCGATTTATTCAGTCTGAAGTGTGAGCAGTCGAATGTTCTTCGCTGCTCCCGCTTCGGCTCTTTTTGCTGCCAGGTCTTCATGCGGACCGGCAGTAAGATTTCATCTTTTATGGCAGAAAGTGAAGCGAATCATGCGTCAAATCGGCAGTGTAATCCTATTAATTCTAGTGCTCTGTGCAGGCTGCAGTGCCAAGGCTCCTGATGGTGCGACCAATATCGGTGATCAGACTCCCACCCCGGAATACACAAATCCTTGAAACTGGTCGTGCGTGTATCATTCGATCAATGATTGAGATTTTTCATGCCATCAGATTCGCGAACATCGAGCATATGGCTGTTATCGCCCTCGCTGGATTTGCTGTTGATTGCGAATATCGGATGGCCGCTGCTGGTGCTGGTGGCCTGGCTGGGTTCGGGGCCTGCACAGGCCGACTGGCAGTTTCTTCAGGTCTACTTTCTCACGACGCCGCACCGCTGGTTGACATTGTTTTTGGTGTGGGGTGATGCGAAACGTCGTGAATCCCACTGGGTCTCATATCTGGGTGTACTGCTGGCCGTTGTGCTGGTCTGTGGTCTCGTGCAGGCCGGGACAGGAGCATTGACCTGTCTGGTGGCAGCTGATTTTCTCTGGAATATCTGGCATTTTGCAGCTCAACATCATGGAGTTTATCGAATCTATAGTTCAGCTGCCTATCCCTCTGGGCGCTGGACGGAGCGGCTGCTGCGAATTGGCATTCGCGGCAGTATTGTTTATGTCGCCTTAAGGGCTTCCGGCTGGGTGACGTTCCCGTCTCCTCCACGGATGTTTGTAGCCGATGTGATTGCTGTCGCCAGCCTCTCGATAATCCTTGTTGTCGCGATGCACCGATACCGCATAGCGATGTCCGGGAGTATCTATTTAGCTAGCATTTCGATGTTATACCTGGCATGGCTGCTGGCTGAAATCTGTGGATTTCGTGATTGGATTTTACCACTGGCGATTGCTTCCGCCTGGGTGCATGCCTCGGAGTATATTGCCGTCTGTAGCTGGTCTGTGAGGAATCAGGTGGCGAAATCAACGATTCGAGATGATGGCGTCAAACCGTCAGCAGCGGGATCGTCCCGAGGATTGCTTGGTCAGTTGGCTCCGGTGTGGTCAGCCACCATTCTGACTTATCTTCTGGTGGTGGGGCTGGGAGGTTGGTTTTTAAGTCAGCGCATCGCGGAGATCTGGCTGGCACTGAATCTGGTCGCTGCTTTTCTGCATTATGCCTATGACGGCATGATCTGGAGACGTGGTGCTACCAAAACGAAAGGTGAAGTGCCTGTCGGGCATCTGGCAGTTTAATTATCTATTGTAAGTGATACATGGTGACAGCAGCATGGGGTGATGATCTCAGTTTATATTCATGGAGTCTCCTCGCGGGGCTTCCTTTGGCCTATGCACTGGTCGTGGCAGTCCTCAAAAAGCCAGAGAGTCAGTATCGCTCAAAAAGTTTGTGGTACGTTGGTTGCTGTGGCCTGTTTTGCCTGGTACTGATCGAATGGCTGGGCCTGCCGCAAAGCTGGTTCTTGATCATGCTCGGGCCTGTCGCAGGGTGCTTACTGGCTGTAGGAATTCTTTGGTTGAACCCGAGGTTTGTGCGACTTAGTCCCAGCGAATTAAAGCAGTCGGTATCAAAGACAAGTGCGTCGAGCAGTCAAGTGACTTATTCGGAGCGATTGAGCATTTTCATAGCGATGGTGCTCGCTGTGGTGCTACCCTGGCAAATGACGACGCAGCGGGTACGCACCTGGGCCGATCTGGCAGTCACCCGGTTAAATGAGGGCCGTTTCGTCGCGGCGTACGATCTGCTCGATCGTATGGATCAGTTGACCGGCCCCAGGACAGCGGTTGCAGTGCTGCCAGAAATGTCGAGGCTGCAACTGGAAGCACAGATTCGCCAGATGATCGAGTCGGTCAGCAGTATCGAGATCACGCAGGTTGAAGGTCAGTTACAAAAGGTGAGATTATTGCTGGGGCTGGATGAATTTCAGCTTGCTGAAGAGATGTTGGCGAAGATCATTCGAGATTATCCGGAATCTTTCGAAGCCTATGAACTGACAGGTTTGATGTATCAATTCAGGGAGCACTGGTCGCTGAGTGAGAGAAGTTTTCTACATGCCGTGGAACGTGTTCGGCAGCGAGAAAATCGAAGTCCGGCAGATGAGCAGGGGGGCGCAAATGTCGCCCGGTTATGGTCAGGAGCAGCGTATGCCGCCCGCAAGCGAGGCGCTTTTGACTGTGCCGAAAACTATTATCTGAAAGCTCTCGAGGCAGCCCCAGGATCTGACAAAGCCAGGATCCATTATGTATACGCCCAGTTTCTGGAGGAGTCTCAGCAATCGTTAAAGGCTGCCGAGCATGCCAGGCAGGCTGCGCTGCTCGAACCTGCCCTTTATCAAGTCTCCGCTCAAGAGCTTCTTCAGCGATTGCGGACAGCACACCTGGGATGTTTTTTGCTACCGCCAAGTTTGGCTGGCGATCAAGCAGTACGAAAAAAGATGTCGCCAGTGGTCAATAACGACGACTGACGACATCTTCGCTGCATCGAGAACATTGTCTTTAAGCGGCGATTCTCTGGAGTGAGCCCAGAATGCGTTCGAAGTCATCGTTCGAGGTGAACTCGATC
>JAIXUU010000090.1 GCA_027483405.1 Planctomyces sp.
GCGGTATGACGAATTTGCACCTTCCGGGTGCTGAAACTTCTGAATTCCTGTTCTCGACAGCTTGCATCTGGTGAATTGTCAGTTCTGCTTCGCTTCCGATGTGACTGGCAATCAGTCACAATACAGTTGTTAGTTTGAAAAGATGCACTTCCAAGCCTTGGGGGCAATCTGCAAAGTGGACAGTTCCTTGAGCAAAATGGTTGCCGGGCAAAAGTCCGATTTCATCTGATCCAGTCAATTACAATCTATCTTCGTCCCGGGAATATGCCAGATGGGTGAACAGTACATCTTCACAATGGAAGACTTGAGAAAGTTCCACGACAAAAAGGAAGTTCTCAAGGGAATCTGGCTGTCGTTTTACCCCGGCGCCAAAATTGGCGTGCTCGGCGGGAACGGAGCCGGGAAGAGTACTCTCCTGCGAATCATGGCGGGAGTGGATAAAGACTTTATGGGAACTGCCCGGCTGACAGCAGGGTTTACCTGTGGCTTTGTGCCGCAGGAGCCAGTGCTGAATCCCGAAAACACGGTTCTCGATGAACTGAATGAGGCGGTCGCTCCCAAAAGAGCTTTGCTCGCTCGATATGACTGGATCAATCAGCGATTTGGTGAAGGTCCGGATGCGGACGAAATGGATAAGCTGATTGACGAACAGGGGAAGATTCAGGAACAGATCGACGCCCAGAACTTGTGGGAGCTGGATCGGGCACTGGAGATCGCTGCCGACGCCATGCGTTTGCCGCCGATGGATGCCAAGATTGGACCGCTTTCGGGTGGTGAACGCCGCCGGGTCGCTCTGTGCAAAGTTCTGCTGCAGCATCCCGATATGCTGCTGCTGGATGAACCAACGAACCATCTGGATGCAGAATCGGTCGCCTGGCTGGAGCGATACCTGCACGATTATCAGGGAACTGTGGTGGCGGTGACTCACGACCGGTACTTCCTCGATAACTCTTGCGAATGGATTCTCGAACTCGACCAGGGGCACGGAATTCCCTTCAAAGGGAACTACAGCGGTTGGCTGGAACAGAAGCAGGAGAGGCTTCGCAAAGAAGAACGTCAGGCCTCGGCTCGACAGAAAACACTGGAGCGCGAACTGGAATGGGTGCGCATGTCACCAAAGGCTCGGCAAGCCAAAAGTAAAGCCCGCCTTGCTGCCTATGAAAAACTGCTGGCAGAAGAGCAGGAACAGCGGGATGACGTTATCGAACTCAAGATTCCCCCTGGACCGAGACTGGGGGAACTCGTTGTTAAATTCGATGGTGTCAGCAAGGCTTTTGGCAATAAGCTGCTGTTCGACTCGCTCGAGTTCCGTTTGCCTCCAGCGGGGATCGTCGGTGTGATTGGCCCCAATGGTGCCGGTAAGACGACACTTTTCCGGTTAATCATGCAATTGGAGCAGCCGGATCAAGGAACCGTCACGATCGGCAACACAGTCAAGATTGCGTATGTCGAGCAGAACCGGGAATCATTGAATGGCGAGCAGACGGTGTACGAAAACATTTCCGGGGGTAACGACAATCTGAAGTATGGCGATGTGACGATTAACTCACGGGCCTACTGCGGGAAATTCAACTTTAAGGGGCCGGATCAACAGAAGCAGGTCAAGTTCCTGTCTGGCGGGGAACGTAACCGACTGTTGCTGGCCAAAACGTTGACTGTTGGTGGGAATGTTCTGCTGCTTGACGAACCTACCAACGACCTCGATATCGACACGTTACGAGCTCTCGAAGAAGGTCTCTTGAACTTCTCCGGTTGTGCGGTCGTCATCAGCCACGACCGCTGGTTCCTGGACCGTGTGGCCACGCACATTGTGGCCTTTGAAGGAGATAGCCAGGTCGTCTGGCATGAAGGCAACTACCAGTCGTATGAAACGCTCAGGAAACAGCGATTGGGCGAAGACGCCAACAAGCCTAAGCCGATGCGTTATAAAAAGCTGGCAGGAATGTAACTCGACAAAGTTGTCGCTTCGTGAATTCTTTTTGAGTTATTCAAATTCACCCGCAGGTGGAGTTTCACTCCATCGTCGACCGAGTTTGTGGGGCACAGCCAACTGATCACAGACTCGGGCGACGACAAAGTCGACTAAGTCACCCAGCGATTGTGGCTGGTGGTAATAGCCCGGCATGGCAGGCAAAACGACGGCACCAGCCTCTGAAAGCCTCTGCATGTTGCCCAGAGCAATCGAACTCAGCGGCGTCTCTCGCGGCACGAGGACCAGCTTACGTCGTTCCTTCAAATGAACATCAGCAGCACGGTGAATCAGGTTACTGGACAGACCGTGAGAGATGGACGCGAGAGTTCCCATCGAGCAAGGGCAGATCGCCATGCCATCTGTCAGAAAACTTCCACTGGCAATCCCTGCGGAATAATCTCGCACTGGATAGTAGAACAACTGGCCAATACTTGCCGGCTGGTTGGCGTCATCCAGCAATGGCCGGAACTCATAATGCGACAACGTGGATTTCTTCCACGTTCCCCATGGTTCGGGGAGTAATGAGCGGGGGTCAAAATGATCTAAAGAAAGCTCGATGCCCATCTCATGGCAAAAAACCTGTTGTGCGGCAGGACTGATTGTGAGATGTGTTTCCACACCCGCTGCTGCCAGCGTCTCTAATAGCCGTAAGCCATAAACTGCACCACTGGCACCCGTAATGGCGAGGACAATGCGGCGCATGGCAAAATCTTTCCATCAAGCGAACAAATCCAGGTTTACTCGGCACGATGACCACCGTCGGGCTTTTGGCCAATGTACAACGTGGCAATTCCCAGAGTCAGCGGCCAGAACTTGACGTTGATCAGACCAGCGCCGCGCATGTGCTCTGCCAGAGCCTCTCCATAAGGAAACTCGGCCACCGAACTGGGAAGATAGTCGTATGCTGCCTGACGATTACGAGCCAGCCACTGTCCGATCCGCGGCAGAATATTGCGGAAATACCAACAATAAATGCTGCGAATGATTGGATTGCCAGGAAGAGAAAACTCGAGAATGGCCACCTGACCTCCAGGTTGGCAGACACGGGTCATCTCTTCCAGACCCAACGCCATTCGAGTGACGTTGCGGAGCCCAAAGGCAACTGAAACTAACTGAAATTGATTCGCCTCAAATGGTAACGCCTGAGTATCAGCTTCAATAAACGTGATGGGTGACGAGTTTGAGCCAGCGGATTGATGAGTGTTCTTTCGCGTCTTTTTGCGGGCTATGGCCAGCATCTCGTGGGTGAAATCTGTCCCGATCACCGGAATCTGCTGTTGGCTATGTTTCCAGAAAGCAATTGCCAGATCACCCGTTCCTGTGCAGACATCAAGAATGGGAGCTTGACTACGGATCTGGCAGCGACGAATGGTGAACCATCTCCAGTAGTAATCCACCCCACCGGAAAGCAGGTGGTTCATCAGATCGTAACGACTGGAAATCTCGCCAAACATTTGGCGAATTCGATTTTCCGATTTATCGACGGTAGCTGCCATGGGGCCTGTCCGAACCTCGCTGATGGACACAGAGTTTCTCATTAGCAACTCATTTTGTTTTCTATCAACAAAACGAGAGAAATTTCATCAATCGGAAACTTCTTAGTCGTGTATTTCAAATGAACCGCAGCAAACAATCGATTGATAACCGGGATTTCAGATGACGGGACTGAATTCAAAACCAGTCTATTTTCGCCCACCATCTGCCGACTTGCTTACAGGAGTCCAGGCGTTCTCAAGTACTTTGACAATCCGTATTCCTCCCAGCGGGCTTTGACTTTTTCAATCGTCGCACGGCTTAATTGATCATATGAGTCTGATACGCGCTTCTTACGAGTGGCATCAATCCCGATCTTTTGGCCCGAAAAATTCAATGGCATTCCGGGATTGTGCCGGGATAAGAACTCGATGGAACTCGGTGGTTTTGACCAGGGGACACCAGTTCCTCTGGAGTATTCGATATCTTCAGGAAAGCTGGCCTCCCGGACAATTGCCCGCCAGACGGCCGATTGATCGCGAATGTTGACGTCATCATCCACAATGATCACCAGTTTGACCTCGCTCAAGATCGGCAGCGACCAGATGGCATGAGTTAACTGTCGAGCTCGCCCAACATCGGAACTTTTCAGACTGGCAACGATCAATTGATGGCCTTCCTGCAGGGCAGGGAAGTAAAGTTCATTGAGTTCCGGAATGATCGACGACAATCGGCTTCGGGATACCTGCTCCAGAAGTCGATCAGCCAAATGTGATTCCCGGGTCTCCGGCAATACCATCGGCACGAGTGGCAAAGCCTTGTGTGTAATGGCAGTAATCCTTGCCAAAGGAAACTCAGCCACCTCAGATTGCCAACCTGAGCGGCGAGTTTCCAGACGATGTGGCACATTGACAACTCCTGTATCGATGACCCCTTCGAGGATCATCTCAGCTTCACCTGCGACATCTATGTCGGAAGTTCGAGCCCTGGCCACCACAAAGCCAGACTCTCGTTGTCGACCGAGAAATTCCCAAACATCACGCCCCCAACATGCTGGATGCAGATTCAACCAGCGGCCATCCAAAGCATAGCAGGCCGTATCTGTGCCAATCATGAAGACCACGGGCAAGGGCTGCCCAGCAACTCGTGCTTCTTCCAGATGTCTCAGGGAAGCACTCCCCAGAGGCCAATCACAAATCAAGGTTTTGCCGTCGAGAATTGACAGATGACATCGATCAACCGATCGATCGCCTCCGGTTCCTCTCGTTACCGAATGTGCATGAAACAGGCTCGGATGAGGGCTCTGTCGGTAAATGCCTGGAAGAGTGCCGAGATCAACCTCGCCTCCCAGACGGATCACCTGTTGTGAGGCCACCGTTCGCTGTCTGATGATTGGCTCTGTCGCTGTGCTCCAGAGAAAACCTTTCGCTTCCGAGTTTGTGGCCCGGCTGAATGGAAATAGTTGGCTAATGTCGTTCCAGTAAGGCACACCGAGCATTTGGGCACAGCGCTGTTCAGTTGCCAGCAGATTCACCACGACTGGAAACTGACTGCCACGCACATCGTCGAACACGATGACTGGTGGAAATTCTGTGAGCTGGTCGACCTGGCGAACAATCTCGAAGAGTTCTTCCCGAGGATCGACCGCGACGGTGATGCGAATCAATTCCGCTTCAGCCGCTCTTCCCAAAGAGGCCAGATCAAAACTGTGCGGATTTCGGGATTGAGTTGCCAGCGCCTGAACGAATGCCCCAATCGAACAGACTGTCTTCATCGATGACGACCTTCGGAAGTGCAACGCTCACGTAATCGTTACAAATTGAGTGATATACGCATCCCAGAGAAGAGTCGCGCGTCAAGACTCAGTAAAGCATGCTTGCTCGGAGCCGCAAGCATGGCACATGAAACGCTGCCAAATTCTGGAATCCGCATCAATTAACACGGAAAGGTATGAGCTTGCAGCGAAAGCCCGCAACCGTCAACTCGACCGTTGGCCGGGAGATGTGAGCTTGCTGAGAGGCGGACGTTTCCCACCCGGAACAGGGAGAGAGAAGGGGAGATTCCTGAAATTCAGTGCTGACCCGAGACGAAAGGCTTTTCACAAGGAGCAGCATATCCTGAATCTTACGACACGCTCAGTCATTACTTTCCAGCCGCTGGCGAAGTTCATCTCTCTCGCTGCGTGTGACTTCCAGATCGAACATCAGGTATTTGATATCCAATCGAAGCTGGCTGAGTGCCTCCTGGACAAGATTCAGAATTCTTCGGCGTCGTTTCACACTATCCACCACTTGATCGTAAGCCACTTGCAGCTCTTCGTGGCGCCGGGTCGCGTTCAAGACAGCGATCTGCCGCCCCAATTCGGAGAGTTCACGTGGAAGCTCTTCAGTCTCAGGGTTTGGCAATCTCGACGCGTAATCCATGATGACTCTTTTCCGTGCGTGCAGAGAAGGGAATCAATTTGTCCTCTTCAGATTTTGTGCCAACGAGTAAGCCAAACGCAACTGATTGATATAAGTTCATGCAAAAAAACAACTTAGAAATAATCCGCGTGACCACCTGCCAGTTTCTGATGTTGCAAAATTGCCACTTCTTGTCAGTTTCATGGAGCGCAAAGACGTTTACGCAAAAGCATTTAGGAAATAGACTGTGACGGAGACAACGTTTGAAAAAAGCGACAACGTGGAGTCCGATGAGCCGGAAAGTCGATCAGTTCTTTATAAGAAATCTCTGAATTGATCTCATTTTGATCATTGCCGATTAACTAAGTAACCCTGCATGGATGCACCGGGCCAGACATATTCGTTTCCTCAGGACGATTTGCAATTACTCCGCAAATCGTGGTTGTGCCTTGCTGTCCTGATGGGATGGATGGGGGTTTCTCTGTCCGCTTATGCCGACTTTGCCGAAACGTTCGATAGCGAGCAGACGAGTTTCCGCATCAGGGTAGGTGGCACTCGCAGTCGAGTTTTAAATCATTCCCGCGAATCCAAGTCCGCACAGTCTGGTCTCCGAGGAGAAATGTTCCGCGTCGAGATCCTCGAAGATGGGAATGTCATTCAGGCAGAAATGCCAATTTCCAAGGGCCGTGCACTGGAGGGTGTCAGTGCCGAAATTTTTCTGAAGTCCAATCGCCCGGGTGCAGTGCTGGCTCTCAAACTGATCTGTGCTTCGACCACCCATCCTGAAACAGGTCATCCACTGGAACTGATCATCGAAGGAAACACCTATGTTTCCTCTGGGCAATGGCAAAGGCTCTCCTGCACGCTGACTGAAAAGAAGCTCGCGGAGAAAGTTCGCCCACTGCGTGCCAAATACCGGCAACCAATTCCTCTGAGTGAGCTTGTCCTTCATTCCGTCATGCTCGCGATTCCTGCTGACAGAGGCCTCATCGATGTTTCACTTGATGAGTTGAAAGTCAGCCCTATTGTGCCAGTGGAAACTCAGCCCCACACGTCAACCACGCCATCAGACATCGAGCAAGCCTCGCACGTTGATTTTCGCCTGGATCGTCTGGTCGTGGATGGCAAACCGATGATGCCTCGTTTTGTGCCGTGGCACAGCGAATCACCATCGGATTTGCGAAAGATGGGACTGAACCTGGTGTGGGCACCGGATTGGTCGGATATCGAATCACTGTCCGAACTCCGAAAAGCGGGACTCTGGGCCACAGCCACGCCGCCCAAACCCAAATCGGCCACAGGTGAAAACCTCCCTGCTGATGAGGCAGGTCTACCACCATTCTTACCAAACACTTCGCCAATCCTGTTCTGGAATCTGGGGACTCGAGTCACCAGCCAGGTCAAAGACGACCTTCTGAACTGGGTGGAACAGGTCCAGACAGCCGATCGCCAGTTCAATCGCCCGCTGTGTGCCGATGTGATTGGCGGGGAAAGGCTTTACTCCCGTTACATCGACATGCTCGGAATGAGTCGCCACGTCGTCCATTCTTCGATGAGCTTTACAGATTATCGCCGCTGGCTCATCGAGCAGAAACTGCGCGGACGCCCTGGAACATTTGCCTGGACCTGGCTGCAAACGGAACCATCACCTAACTGGCGGAAATTCACGGCAAACCCTCTTCAGCCGGAGGGGAGTGGATTATCGACGGTTTCTGCAGAAGTCCCTACAGTCGATATCAGCCGGGGACAGAGCCCGACGAATATTCCTTTTGTGCATTATGTTGAACCTGAGCAGCTCCGATTGCAGGCGTGGATTGCAGCCACCAGTGGCTATCGAGGTCTGGGCTTCTGGTCAACATCCCCTCTGACTGATGATTCGGTACTGAACCGTGAACGACGACTCGCCATGACGATGTTAAATCTCGAGTTGGAATTGCTCGAACCATGGCTGGCGACCAGCACTCCTTTTGCAGAAACCACATTCACAGTCGAACGGCGCAACAGTTCGACCCGGCGGGAAGGTAAATCGACAGCATCTAAGCTCGCAGAGAGCGACTCTCAAGAATTGATTGCTGCCGTGCTGCGTACAGAATCTGGAACGCTCGTTGTTCCCATGTGGCTCGAATCCAAATCGCAGTATGTTCCCGGCCAGCTCGCAGCCAACTCGGCAACCATTCTGGTTCCCGAAGGTAATGAAGCTGCGATGGCTTACGAGATCACTCCGACAGGAATTGACAGTCGTAAGCACCGCAGGGTGGCAGGTGGGTTAGAAGTGGTTCTCCCAAAGTTCGATCAGACTGCCGTGATATTGCTGACTTCTGACAGACAGTTGATTGCCCAGCTAGAACAACGGGCGGCCATCTATCAGGCAGCTTATGCAGAAGCCTGCCTCGAGTTGACGCGTTTGAAACTCGAACGTGTTCGGCTGGTTGATCAGGAATTGCAACAGATGGGAGTCGGCCAGGCAGACAGCCCGCAGCTTTTAGGTTCTGCCAGAATTTATTTCGAGCAGGCCGAATACGCTTTTCGAAATCAGGATTATCGCGGGACGCAAAATGCCTGTCAGGCGGCTTTACAGTTAACAAGAATCCTCCAGCGGGCCCATTGGGATGAGGCTGTCCGTAAAGGGAATTCACCATTAAGCAGCCCGTACAGTGTCTGCTTCCAGACGTTACCTCTGCACTGGAAACTGATTTCCCGTATGGGCAGATCTCATCTGCTTCAGGGAGAAAACCTGCTCAAATCGGGAGATTTTGAATCGCCTGACCAGTTGATTTCTGATGGCTGGACACACTGGCAGAACGATGTTCCCGGCTGGATGGCCTTGGCAGAACTTTCCCCCCCGGGGCAGGAGAGTCGCTATGCGCTCCGCCTCGCGGCTTTTGAGCAATCGAAAGACGAAAAAACTCCTCCTGCTGATCAAATGCTGGATCACGAGCCACTTCTGACAATCCGCTCACCGGCCATTGAAGTTTCACCCGGTGACATTGTTTACATGAGTGGCAACATTCTGATGACGAAGCCGATTGTCGGCCCTTGGGAAGGATTGACGATCACGGAAAGTCTTTCCGGCAAAGCGGGATACCATCGATTCCAGCCATCGCCCGCATGGCAACGATTTGAAATGGTACGCCCCTGTACCGAAGCTGGCCAATTGCAATGGATTCTGGAACTGGGTGGAAGTGGAGAAGTGCTGATCGACAACCTGCAGGTACGCAAGCTGTCCCC
>JAIXUU010000451.1 GCA_027483405.1 Planctomyces sp.
AGGCAGCAGCAACAGCCACTCCACCACTGCCGCAACCCAGATCCACGATCTGTCCCTTCTCCATCGGTTCGATCACCGAGATCAGCGTGCGTGCTCCCACATCCAGCTTTCTGTGGGCAAAAACGCCCGGGCGACTTTTCATGCGAATCAGTCGCTCACCGTCTCGAAACATGAATTCACAGTCATGGTTTTTGAGCTTCTTCGGGGACTCTGTCTTGATTGCCAGATAGGTCACACCTTTACGAGTGGGCCGACGAGTCACCTTAGGGAAGAATCGCTGAATCTCCGTATGCAACCACTGATCATCTCTCATATCAGTTGTCGCAATGAGAGTTCCCCCATCGACCAGACGAACACATGCCTGCTGTAACAGATCTCTGGTCAGTTCCGCTTCACCTGTTTTAGGTAGCACGAGACAGATGGTCTGGTACTCGACTCCCGGAAAGTCGGGTTCGCAAACAAGCTGCAAATTGGCAGGCACACCCGCTGGTGCCAATGCGGCCTGATCACGCAAATGAACATCCAGAAACCAGCAGGTTACCTGACTTTGTGGCCTTGCAATTGCGAGTGCAAAAGCAAATTGTGCCCGCCCGGAACTGTTACACAGGATTCTTTCACCCTGAACATCAGCCAGCGCATCGACCATCAATTGTTCGGCTGGTCGAACCTTCGGGACATACTGGGGAGCCACCTCCCCTTTTCGTAATCGGCGCGGTGAATTCATGACGAAGATCTTTCCTATCGGGCCCATCTGGAGTCAGCCCGCTGTATTCATTGATTCTATTCGTTGGCTCGGAATCGAATCTGCGGCCAGAACCAGTTGATCGTTTGAGATCGTCTGGTATGAATGCTTTAGATTCCCGTGCGGCTTACCGCCAAAAATTTCAGGCTCAGGCGGTCGAAATGTAACACTTCAGGTAGTTGGATTCCGGACATTGCAATGATTGCGGATGATCTGGCGAGGGGCCGCGCGCCTCTAAAATTTTCAGTTCTCGCCGAGCCTGCCAGGCAGCTTCACGAAGAACCTGCTGGAACAGGTCATGAGTTACCAATCCGCTGCAACTGCAGGTCACCAGCGTTCCCTGTGGCTCGAGAACATCCAATGCCAGTCGATTCAGTGAGTGATAGCCTTTGAGACCTGTTTCCATAGTTGATCGGCTTTTCACCAGCTTGGGTGGATCCAGCACGATGGTTTGAAACCTGACCCCCTGATTACGAAACTCAGTTAATACTTCAAAAGCATCGCCATGGCGGACTTCGTATCGGTCGGCAAGACCATTTCGTGTGACGTTCGCGGTGGCATTCTCAACAGCGATCTTCGAAGTATCCACACCAATGACATGTGTGACCTGCCCATGTCTCAGGGCGTTCATGCCAAAGCCCGCCGAATAACAGCACAGATCAAGCATCTGACCACTGGCAAACTGAGCGGCTCTGAATCTGTTCTCCCGCTGATCCAGATAGAACCCCGTTTTTTGCCCGTCGACCAGATCCACATGGTAAACCAGCCCATGCTCTTCAACAGGGATAAACGCTGGAGGTGTTTCGCCTCGAAACAATCCATCAATCAGAGGCATGCCTTCGGCTTGACGAATCCCCTTCTCTGTCCTGAGCCAGCAACCACGTGTTTGTGTCTGCTGCATCAGTTCATCAATCAGCAATTCCATGCGGGAATTAAGAGCGTGCGATCCCAGTTGAGCCAGCAACCAGTCTCCGTAGCGGTCTACAGTGAGCCCCGAAAGAGAATCGGCCTCACTGGAGATCAACCGTGAGCCATTCATAGCCGTTGGAGTTGGCATGAATTTCCGGCGTAGGTCACACGCCATTCGGACTCTCGACCGCCAGAAATCTTCTGTTAAAGGTTGATCTTCATTCCATGAATAGATGCGAACTCGAATGCGACTTGAACTGTTGTAGAGGCCATAGCCCAAAAATTTTTCATTGGCCCCCACCACGAGAACTTCATCACCAACTTGTGGCTGACCTTCCACGCGGTCGATGGCAGAATCGAACAGCCAGGGATGCCGGGAGGCTCCTCGCGAAAACTGACGACTGGTGACAACCCGAATCAAACGCCCCGCCCTTCTCCACTCACGAATAACAGAAAACTTCCAATTGACGAATCAGGTCGTTGTCTCAGGTCGTTGTCATAGTGCAGCCACTGGTCATCTCAGGAAATAATCGAGAACGCAGTTACCGTGAACGCAGGGCAGCCTGCTGCTGATCAACTTCTTCAACATAGGCCAGCAGACGATCGCGCTCATTGGTGAGATGCCTCACGCGCAGCAGAGACTTGACCCGGGTGGTCAGTTCGAGTCGATTGATGGGTTTGGTGAGGAAATCATCAGCCCCTGCCTGAATGGCTTTTTCGATGTCCCCCATCTCATTCAGAGCTGTCACCATCAGCACGGGGAGCGACTTGGTTGAGGGTTCACTGCGCAGTTTGGCACAGACCTCAAAACCACTGAGTTTAGGCATCATGATATCCAGCAGCACCAGATCGGGCTGCCACTCCCGGACTTTTTCCAGCGTCTGTTGCCCGTCATAGGCCATGGCGATTTCGTATTCATCGCTGGCGAGATAGGCATCGAGCAATTCGCAATTCTGCAAATTGTCGTCTGCAATCAGGATTCGAGAAACAATTGTCATCACTTTAATCCGCAATTATCAGTTCGTAAGTCGGCATGAGTATTGCGATGCTGCCCATCGAGCCGCAAGGTTTCGCATGGCCACTGGTGTTTGACCGATCTCACAAATCACACCCTGAAATTCTGCAAGGTCGTAGATTCTAACGACTTTGCCATATCTTCGAAATGCAGTGAGCCCGTCTCAGCAGGGAGTTGGAAAGAGTCATTCGGAAAGAGTCACGTCATCTTCATCGCTGACCGAAACAGTACTGAGGGTGTACAGACCGCCCCCGGCCATCAGGATGGCAATCATCCACCAGAGAGTGCGATTCATGAACCAGATCGAAGGCATCCAATCTAAGGATTCCACGGATTCCAGTGCATTGAGAAGCAACAAAACACTTCCAGCCAGCAGCAAAAACCAGCCCATGCTTCGCCACGAATTCATGGAGTCTGCTGCCACTGATTTCTGTCTCTCCTGAGATGCATCTTCCATGAAACACTTCCTGATCGTCGAAAAGTCATGCACAAAGATTAATGCCGATGGCCCTATGATCCACTTCCATCGAGCAATTCTTCAGCAGAATGTGTTCGACCCTAGAACTGGATGAGTTAGAGTGTTAGCTTAATTTTTGCACAAATCACATCCGTATTTTTCCACCCTCTCTCATTTGACCTGCGTGCCTGGTGGGGACACTTCTCTGCCAGGCATGGTCATCGTAGTTTTCTGTCAGTATGTGATGACGTTTTCTCGTGAAAGACAAGCGGATCAGTCAATGCCCGCCAAACTGTCCAGTGAATCATTCCTTGCAACTATTCGCCGCAGCGGTCTCATTGAGGACGACCGACTTAACGTTTTGTATGCGGAATACACGGAACGATTGAATGGTGAGGCCGATTCCACAGACCTGGCTCAATTTCTTGTCAACCGGAATGCGGTGACCGCCTGGCAGGGTGAAAAGCTGCTCCAGGGAAAACATAAGGGGTTTTTCCTGGGGAAGTATCGCCTGCTGTCACTCCTCGGCCGGGGAGGCATGAGTTCGGTCTATCTGGCTGAACATATTGTGATGCGCCGCCGCTGCGCGATTAAAGTGCTCCCACAAAAACGTGTCTCAGATACTTCGTACCTGGGAAGATTTCACCGAGAAGCCCAGGCTGTTGCTTCACTGGATCACCCCAATATCGTCCGCGCTTACGATGTCGATCATCAGGCTGATCGCGATACAGATATCCACTTCCTTGTCATGGAATTTGTCGACGGGCAGAGCCTTCAGGAGCTGGTATCAAGATCTGGACAGGTGCCATTTGCAGATGCAGCAGACTACATCCGTCAGGCGGCTCTGGGATTATCCCATGCCCATGGTGCCGGTCTTGTCCATCGGGACATCAAGCCCGGGAATCTGCTCGTGGATCATACGGGCGTCGTGAAAGTTCTCGATCTGGGACTCGCCAGGTTCTTCAGTGATACCGGCGACGATGCCCTCACCATTCAGCACGATGAAAAAGTTTTAGGGACAGCCGACTATCTGGCACCGGAACAAGCCCTCGACAGCCACTCCGTCGACGCTCGTGCCGATATCTACAGCCTGGGCTGCACACTTTATTTTCTACTCACGGGCTCCCCTCCATTTACCGAAGGGACTTTGGCGCAGCGATTGATGGCGCATCAGACCAAACAGCCGCCATCCATTGAGAGCAAGCGGCCGGATGTTCCTGCTGAACTCGCTGCCATCGTCCGCAAGATGATGGCCAAATCTCCGGCCGACCGGCCTGCTTCTGCAATGGCGGTGGCAGAGACCCTGGAAAACTGGTTGAAGCAGAATCGTTCGGGTGAAGTCTCTTCTGGCGGAGTCTCTGTAGAAAGTGATGTTTCACAGCAGGAGGATGCTCATCCCGCGGCTGTGGCAGGTTTGGAATTCCCTCCTCGGGAACCTCTCCCGACGGATATGAGCATGGCTCCAGCCGGGGATGAACTCTCAGCGTTCCTCACCTCGTTATCAGGTGGAGTTTCCACACCCCTCCCTGAACCAGTACCGCAGCGAAAAACGCCAGAGGTCGCCAAGCCTTCGACGGATTCTGCCAAAGGAAAGAAATCATCGAGCAGCACTGGGCAGCCAGTCCATGATTTTCAGTTTCTTGAGCCACTGAACCACTCGCCTGAAGAGTGGAATTCTTCGAAATCCAGCTCGGTTTTTGGGGCCGAGATTGCATCGGCTCCAATAAAGACCCCATCGTCTGTTAAGCTCCCCTCATCGAAGACTCTGCCAGCGAATCAGAACTCCGCTGAAGCATCAGCTGCAAAATCTTCCACAGATCACGTGGGTTCACAGAGTTTCGAATCTTCAGTTCCCCCAAAATCAGCTTCCGGGATCCAGAGAGCTGCGGGCATTTCGAAAGCTTCTATTGAACCCTCTGAAGCCAAACCTGTCGCAACCCCTCCACAGAGCGTGGCTGCCAGCGAGGCTCCCATTCTCGAAGCGATCCCTTTTCATGAAGGTTCTGGCAATTCCATACCTGAGGCCATTCCTGTACGACGTACTGCGAAAGTGATTCGACCCGCTGCAACAACTCCCTCCCCCACAAAAGTCATTTTGGAAGCCATCCCGATTTCCAATACCGATCTGGAGATCGAACCCTCACAGATCATTGCGGATGTCGATCAGCCGATCAGAGATACGTCCACTTCGAACCGCAGCAGCAGTTCACGCTCTCCATCCAGTCGTCACAAAGGAACCGCGAAAAAACTTCCCGGCTGGGCAATCCCTGCTGGCATCGCTGTGAGCGTCCTCGTACTGATAGCCGGTGGATATGCAATCTTCGGGCCTTCTTCCACTCCTGCAAAAACAGTCGATTACAGCCGACCCGACCCCACCTGGATTGATCGACGTGAAACGACGGTGGGGCCTCAAGGTGAGTTCAAAAAGATCTCTGACGCTCTTGCCAAGGTGCGAGCCAACTTCAAACCTGGCGGAGAGAAAGACCGATTCCGCATCGAGGTCGCTGCGGGGATATACCCCGAGCGAATTGTGCTCGATTCACGAGGAAGTGGCCGTAAATGGCCCGAAAACATCACTGTGGCTGGGGCTGAAAATGCAAAAGTCGTGATTCAGGGAGGAACACAAACCGGTGATCCCATCGTGAAGATTCGCGATGTTCAAGGTTTTCAACTCGAAAACATCACAATCAATGCTGAAAAGCATGAAACCGCCGTCGAAGTTGGGGATTACCTTTATGGTACACGCCTGACCAATCTGAGCATTCTGGATTTTTCAAATGCTGGAATCATTGGAAAGGATGTTTCCGGCCTTCTGGATAAGGAATTCACCATTAATGACTGCCTGATTTCGACGAAGTCGGAGAAGGCCGTCGGTGTCCGGCTGGAAGCCAAAGAAACTCTGGCCGATGTGAGTTTGCTTAAAAATCGATTCCATGGCCCGATGGCGGCTGGTGTACTGATCGAAGCCTCCAGTTTTGCTTCGAAAATCCAGATTCGCGAGAATCGTTTTTTCGAATGCGACAACGCAATCGAGTTTGCAGGCGAAGCGTCATGGCTGGGAATTGCCGTCAGTAATAACACGATTGCTGCTGGTAACCAGGGAGTTGTATTTACCGAACAGCCCGGCTCAGACAGCGTGACACTTTCGATCAGACGAAATCTGTTTGCGGGTCTGAAAGGAGCCGAGATTCGTATTCAATCGAATTTCAGTGCCGATGGTTGGAAGAAGGCGACTGAGGGGAGAACTCAGGGTAATGTGACTGACCGTCTGCCCCCCTCACCTGCCCCGGGTGTGATTGATCTGGCAAACTCGGGTGGCAGCCGTGTGGGCAGCAAAATCAGCTTTAAATCGATGGAACCCTCTGATCCCAATTTCCTGGTTCCAGCGACTCCAGCGATCCCCAAGCCGACAGATAAAGCTTTGGAGCGAGAGCTGAACCATACCGGCGCTATTGGGCAGTAACCCTATGCCCTGTAATGATCTACGGTAATATTCTGCCCCTCGGCACTGACCCTGATTGCGGACAGGTGAACAGAATCTCCGCTTCACTATCATTTTCGCAAACCACTTCCCAGCAACGTGTTACGATAACGAGAACATGTCAACGCAGTCCTGAATGCGGTCTCTGATCCGGAAGACTTGCCGTAAATTCCATCGAGCTGGTTACTTAAAGTGTACACTTGCGACGTGTCTTCTCAGCCCTGAGGATAAAGAGAGTGGCTGGGAAAAGTTTCCGGCCGAACCGAGAGCAGGCAGGAGGCCAGCGAGAACGCTCAGCGAGGAGCGACAGAACCTAAGGGCAAGATACGAGCCCAGAAGTTGACTGTCTATGAGATTCTCTAATCATCATCAATCTGCTCGCAAAGAAGCACCTCAGGCACGGGAACGTGCCGAGCGACATCAGCCAATTGGTCGAAAGGCCCGATCGGTCGTGAGGCCAACTGCAGCCCATCGCAGTCGATCGACTGGCCGCATGGATCGAGCCGGGCAATTCTCTGCCCCGGAGACCTGGCATGATCCCGTCGAACAACAGCAGTTTCGGTGTATTATCGAACCCGCTGGTGAATCGTATCGTCATGTGGTGACGGAACAGGAAATCCGTGATCGACTCGCCCAGTTGCCCGAACACTTTGTCGCAGATCTGCAGGTAGTGCAGTTGAGTCGCATGACGCGCAAACGAGCCATCTTCCCGCTTTATGGCATGCAATGGGGCCCAAATGTCTACCTCTACCCACTCGAAGAAAGCTTGATCGAGCGATACGCCCGGATGCCCAAGCCTCAATTTCGCATCGACTCAGAAATGTACGGTGGGAAATGGGAAGAGGTCGGCGGTATCTGGCAACTCACGTGGACAGAACAGACAATTAAAGATTTCTATCTGAATAACGTTCTAATTCACGAAATTGGCCACTTGAACGACCATCGCAATCGCTCTTATATCGACCGTGAACGTTATGCCAACTGGTTCGCCATTGAGTTCGGCTACCGTGCTTCGCGTGGCCGAAGGGTCTAACAAACTTTGGTTCGCCGCGTATAGCGGCGGAAATCACACCACAATCACTTTTTCTTCGCTTTGCGATTTCCTGGAGCTGCACCCTGGGTACTCAGGAAACTGGCACCCATTGTCCGGGCATCCTGCCGGTAGACGGCCTGCAGTGCGGTGGCTGGAGTATCACCGCCCTGGATTCGTTTGACGAAACTCCCGAAGTTCGATGCGCCACCATTTCGCATGAGAAATTCAACAATCGCATAGCCCGCTGGCCCTACATCCGCTGGCGAGAACGTACCATCCTGGAACACATCCTGTGGTTGCTGAATGCTATATTGCATAGCCTCGGCAGCCCTTGGCTTGAGGGCCACCACATACGGGTTGCCTTTACCAATCGGGCCGGACGCAGCCAATGATAAGCCGGTACCTCTGATGAGCCAGTCAGGGAGATCTCCGCCCCCCTTGAGTAATGCAGCAGCCGCTAATTGCTCGGCCAGATTCAGAACTGCTCCAGGCGACTTTTCTGTGGGATCGTCACCCACATCGTAAATGGCCACAAGTGCCGTTTCGAGTGTCGGTGAGACATCGGCATGACCAATGATTTCCTTGGGAACTTCGCGGCGGTTGATCGTCTGGTTGAATTCTTCGTAGCCAAACCGCTCTTTGAAGACGAACACTGCCAACTTACCCTTCCAGACGGGTGTCTCTTTAAAGCCAAAGGTTGTTTTGAGAACCTTGAGAAACTCACTTCCCGATTCAGCCAGTTCTTTCAGACGAGCCGCATCAACATCCCCAATCATGATGAACTCGTCCGTCTCATGGATATTCGGTTGAGTCGAACTGAGTGCCATCTCCCACTTTTCGTTCGTATCCTTACGCCTTCTCTCAAGGAGCTGTTCGGGAGTCATCTTGGCCAGTTCCCGAGCCCGAATCTCCTCGGGAGTCGGCACCAGTTGCAGAAGTGGTCGTTTGGCATCGGGGCCATCGAATTTGGCGCCTTCCGTAATCCATGTGCGCAAATCCGCATGCCACTTTCTGGTAATGCGGCCCTGACCTGCCGGCATGACGGGAGCTTCATCGGCATTGACCAGTCGCCACAACCGGCTCCCTTCCAGGCTGCCGGGGACAATCACGCGACCACTTTCACCACCTTGCATCATGCGTTCAAAAGTCGCGACACTGAAGCCACCTCGCGGATTGTTCCCTAAATGGCACTGTCCGCAGGTGGTGACGAGAGTGGGGGCGACATCGTTGATGAACGAGACCTTTTCGTTGCCAGTCGGCTTGGCGACTTCAACAGGAACGGGCGCTGGCTTCGGTTTCCCATCAGCCATCGCTGCCAGAGATCCCAGCGACGCGGTTTTGTCCATCGCGTCGTACTTGGCACCTTCCGAAATCCACTTGGCAATTACCTGTATCTCGGCAGGTTTGAGAGCCTCTTCATTCTTAGGCATTCTCAAGCGGTTGTCAGTGGTCGTCAGCCGCAGGACGAGAGGACTGCGCAATGGATTGCCAGCCACCACCAGGGCGCCATTTGTGCCGCCTCGCTCCATCCCGGCGAAGGTATCCATCCGCAGACCACCCCGCGGATTGTCTTCTCCATGGCAGGAGACGCAGTTGGCCTCAAGAATTGGAGCCACTTCTTTCGAGAAACTGGTGGGGATTTTGGCTGCCACCAAGGCCTGCTGTTTCGCGAGAATCCCTCGTTGCGTCTCGACTTGTTTTCGGAGAGCTTTGACGAGCGCCTCGGTTTCTGGAATCCCGTCCTTTACCAGTGTATTGAGTTTTTCTTCCACGGAAGTGACGGCTGCCGTAGCCTCATCGAGTTTCTTCTTCGAGAGCAGTGCGGGAACCTTGCCAATTTCTGTTTTGAGATCATTGAGCTGTTGCCGTTGCTCAGGCGTGATGGCGGCCAACAGCAATGACCCCTGAATCAGGACGATTGCCATCACGAGGCTGAAACAGATTTGACGAAGCATAGAGACCTGACATCCAAACATTTTGATCATCGCCTATTGCCTGACGTTGTTTTGGATTTTGTTCTTCGATTCGACCAATAGCCGACTTGTTTTACATTGACGGCGAATAGCCGCAACCTGCCACAGATCCACCCGCAGATTTGTCTCACACCAGAACTCTTCCGAGATTGTCAACTCCCGGTAGTGTATCCTGTTTGACGCAATCGGGGCAAACCCCGTTTCGGTTGTGAGTTACGAATTGCTGCTACATTCTAACGCCAGATGTTCGGGTAACCTTTCTTTCACGCTCAGAGTTCGCCCGGAAGTTTCCGCAGAAACTGATTTTTCACAAATGACTGGCTCATGAACCCGCAACCACCTCCACAGATATCCAGCAATGCCATGAATCGTCCCCAGCTTGAGGAAAACGATTCATTGATCAGTCGTGGAGCGACTCGATCTTTGACCGAGAAACAACTCGACCAGCTCGTGGAATGGTTTCGCCCCTGGCCATCTGTGATCGTGGCTTATTCAGGCGGAGTTGACAGTGCTTTAGTCAGTTGGGGAGCGGTTCAGGCACTGGGAAGTTCGGCACTCGCCGTGACAGCCCTGAGCCCGAGTGTTTCTGAGAATGACCGGGAACTCTCCGCAGCAGTCGCCCGTGAAATGGGAATTCAGCATCAGACAATCCACACACACGAAATTGAGCTGGCTGCGTATCGGGCCAATGCACCAACTCGCTGTTATTTCTGCAAATCCACACTCTACAGCACGATTCGATCAAAATACCCAGCCAGCGAATTCCCCTTGATTGTCAATGGCACAAACCTCGACGACCTGGGAGATCATCGCCCAGGACTGATGGCGGCTGAAGAATTTCAGATCCGCAGCCCTCTCGTCGAACTGGGTTACAACAAGCAGATCGTCAGAAACCTGGCTCATCTCGCAGGTTTAACCGTCCATGATCGACCTGCCAGCCCTTGCCTGGCCAGCAGAATCGCTTATGGCGTCGAAGTCACTTCAGATCGATTGCTGAGAGTCGAACAGGCCGAAAAATACCTGCGATCACTCGGCTTTCAGGAATTTCGAGTCAGGATTGAACATGGGGAACTGGCCCGCATCGAATTGCATCCCGAGGATCTGACGCAGCTTGTCAGTTCGCCATTGCGTGAAGCATGCGTGCGAGTCCTGCGCGAACTGGGATTTCGTCAGATCTGCCTCGATCTTGCCGGCTTTCGCTCAGGCAGCCACAACGAACTCATCCAATTGAATGCAGCCTCGAAGTGACCTTGAATTCACACTGAGTTGCTCACTCGTCGTTTCGTAAGCTCATCGTGATATCAATTCCGCTAACAACGCTGGAATTTCAGATTTCGACGGGTAAATCGATCTCGGGGGCGAAGGTCTGCCACCATCTTTCCGCCTGATCGCTATTCCACTTGCCCGAAACACTGCATCGACAGAGCGCCAGTTCCAACTCACGAGCCGAGCCAAATCGCAATTCCTGATTTTTTGCCAGACAGCGGAGAACAATCGCCTCGACATCGGCTGGAATATCGGCTCTCAGATCTCGCAGCGGCACAACTCGATCTCGGGCATGCTTGATCATCACCTGCACGGGAGTTTTGCCTTCAAATGGCGGACGCCCCGTGAGCAGAAAATACGCGGTTGCTCCCAGAGCATAGATATCACTCCGGGCATCAGGAACACTCTCGTAAGTGGCCTGTTCCGGCGACATGAACAGGGGCGAGCCAGCCACGCTCGTCTGCCGGCTGCTGTCGCTATAACCTCGGACACGCACGCCTCGGGAATCGAGCACCAGACCAAAATCCAGCAGTTTGGCCACATCGTACTCACCGCCCCGCTTGGCAGCATAGACGTTGGCGGGCTTCAAATCGCGGTGGATCATGCCCAGTTGATGAGCCTCATGCAGTGCCCGGCAGGTCTGAATCAGAAAGTGAACCGTCCGCTCAGGAGAAAGCGGCCCGAAACGAGCCACCAGTTCTCCCAGATTCATCCCCGGGAGATACTCCATGACATAGTAGAAAGTGCCATCTTCGGTATGGCCGTAATCATAAATCTCAACCGTATTCCAATGGGAAAGTTGCGCCATACTGCGAACTTCCTGTTCGAACCGCATGAGCGCAATGGGATCAGTGCCATATTGAGGATGAATCAGCTTGACTGCACATGGGCGCGTTAACAGCCGATGTTCGGCCAGAAAAACCTGACCCATGCCCCCTGCTCCCAATCTTCGAGCCAGTCGATACTGGCCCAGCTGCCGGGCTCGGCTGACTTCCTGTCTCAAGGCAGAAATCGTGAATGTTCCCCAGATCGAAGCGAAGAGCGAAACAGCCAATGTCGTGGCCAGTTCGAGGCACACCTGGAGAGTGAGAACTTCCTGAGTCCAGGGGATGGACATTCGCAGGTAAACAATTGTTGCCAAAGGGGCCAGTGCTAAAGGTGATAGAAGTACTGCAGCCCTCTTCCAGCCATTAGGAATCAACATCGCATAGGACATCATCACAATGATGAGGCCCAAAGTTCCATTATGCAGCAGATCGCTTAAAAGCACGCTGTTTTGCAGAACACCCGCTTCGCGCATCTGGAGCAGTTGTGTCAACACGATCTGAATGGCGGGCGGGATAAAGAGCAACAGTTCGAGAAATCGAAGTCTGTCCAGCGGAAGCATTCGATTTTTCAACAGAATGCAAAAACACGTGATGGAGTTCAGCAGGACAATCGCACGTAAGTATGGATAAGGCGAACTTTGCACGACCAGAGAGCGAACGAAATACGCCAGTAATCCCACACACACCAGAATGGCTGCAGCAATTAATCGCTGCTGGATCAATGTTCCGGAACGACCACGCTGACGGCCTACATCGGCATTGACCTGACCTGGCGATAGATCTCGAACACGCTCAACTTTTCTCTTCGGAACCGGAGCAGACAACAACTTCGTCTGAGTTGTCACACCAGATGCCGAAACCGATGAACCGGTGGCATGAATAACTTCAGGATTGTGTGGAGGCAATAACCGGGAGGCATCTGCCGACTCTGCACCACCCGACAAAAGTTCGTCCAGAGTTTTGAGATCAGTTCCAAAAGCCGCATGCCCCACGAGCGTGGGTTCCAGAGCCGCTTCTTCGTCGACAATGTCACCATCGTCGAAGATCAGCTGATCTGCTGCCCGCATGCCGAACACTCCCTCATGTCCTGAGTGTAGCGCAGCAGCACATGCTGCCCGGCCCTCGCTCATCAGGACATACGAGTGAAATAAAGCTCGCTCAGGAGCTGGCGCCGTCATGGAATGCCCGTCGGGAGCACTTTCCAAGACGGAGGGAGTTCAAATTTACCGGTTGTAGCAAATTGAGCGATTGGTGCTTTCAGGGAAACAGTTTGATTTCCCCGAAAGCACCTTCAATTCCGCCGGGAGATTCAGGCATGCTTCGGCTCAGCAGAACCTGATTTTCGATCATTACAGCGCAATACCAGGGACTGGATAAGTCTTGCAGAATTCGCAGATCTCCTGGCGAATCTTGCCCAGGGCAGCGGGATCTTCCGGATGCTTGAAAATCTGCAGAATCCACTGACCGACCTGCTGCATTTCCGCTTCTTTCATTCCTCGAGTCGTCAGCGCTGGTGTGCCGAGTCGAATTCCGCTGGGGTCCAGCGGCTTTCGTGTATCGTAAGGAATCATGTTCTTATTGGCGGTCACTCCGGCAACATCCAGTGCATGTTCGGCGATTTTTCCAGTCAGACCGACCGATGTGACATCACACAGCATCAGATGATTATCCGTCCCCCCAGAAGCCAGACGCACTCCCCCTGCCACCAATGTCTCAGCCAATGTGCGAGCGTTTTTGATGACCTGTTCAATATATTGCTTGAAAGCTGGCTGAGCCGCTTCACGGAAGCAGACCGCTTTACCTGCGACCACATGCTCCAGAGGCCCGCCCTGCAATCCGGGAAAGACTGTTTTGTCGATCGTTTTGCCATGCTCTTCTTTGCAGAGGATAAACCCGGATCGGGGCCCACGCAAAGTTTTGTGAGAGGTCGAAGTCACAAAGTCCGCATGGGGCACCGGGCTGTTGTGCAGGCCCGCTGCCACCAATCCGGAATAATGGGCCATATCGACCATGAACAATGCACCCACGGATTTCGCGATTTCGGCGAACTTTCCGTGGTCGATTTCGCGTGGATATGCACTGGCTCCCGCAATAATCAGCTTCGGCTTGTGCTCCTTTGCCAGACGAGCCACCTGATCAAAATCAATCCGGTGATCCGACTCTCGCACACCATAGTGAACGGCGTTGTACAGAATTCCCGAAAAATTCAATCCCATGCCATGCGTGAGATGGCCACCATGGGCCAGATCCATCGCCAAAAAAGTGTCTCCCGGCTTCAAAAAGCCCATGAACACAGCCATATTGGCCTGCGAACCGGCATGAGGCTGCACGTTCGCATATTGAGCACCGAACAGCGTGCAGGCCCGTGTTCGAGCAATGGACTCGATCGTATCGACATGCTCGCAACCACCGTAGTAACGCCGACCCGGATACCCTTCGGCATACTTATTCGTAAGGACTGAGCCCACCGCTTCGAGCACAGACTGACTCGTGTAATTCTCTGAGGCAATCAGTTCCAGACCGTCATGCTGCCGGACTTCTTCTTGTCGAATTGCACCAGCAATCTCAGGATCTGCAGCGGTCAGCACAGGCATACGGTCGGCCATCAATTGTTCTCCCTGATATCAATCGCTTATTCTGATCATCGATTTGCCAGTTTGGACAGAACGCCCTCGATGGCGCGTGCTGTACTGATCAACCTGGGCATTGCTCGAAATTATAGGCAATGCGAGCGAGCTTCGCACCTGTGCTCCGCGATGGGCACCGAATTCCAGAGCACCAAGAATTCTCTCCGTGTTCCGGCCCTGTGAATTCGTGAAACCCATGGACTGATTGAATTCTGAATCCCCAAGACGACATTCCAAGAAGCTGTCGCATCGGTCAATCAATTCTGGCGCGAAAAGTCAGACAAAATTGCTGTGAGCCAACCTCTGGTGAATTGGCAATCGAACGTTCCATCCCCCACAATACTGAATTCAACGGCAATTTTGCTGAACAGTGGTCGGTCGCCCGCCGGAAGGTCAACCTCCGCAAGTCTCTTTGCTCAGGAATATGTCCATGAATTCTGCGGAAACTCCGATCACCTCCGCGGAATCCACGAGCCCACTGATAAGCACGGCTCCACTTCAAGGTGAGCGAGTCACATTTACGGGAACGCTGGCTTCGATGACCCACCGGGAAGCAGCCGGATATGTCGAGCAGTATGGGGGAACTTTCACGAATCAGGTTTCCCAGCAGACAACTCTGCTGGTCGTCGGCGATGAAGGTTGGCCACTGGAAGAAGATGGTCAACCTTCGTTAAAGCTGGAGGCGGCTCGTGAACTGCTCGAACGGGGATTCCCGATCAAAATTCTGAGCGAACCCGAATGGCTGCAGTTGATTGAGCTGGAAAGCTCTTCTCCAGCAGATCGCAGGGTTTTTACGCCAGCGATGCTGAGTCAGTTAATGAAACTCCCCGTATCGCGCATCCGTCATTGGGAACGCCTGGGACTCATTCGACCGGTTCGACGAGTTTGCCGATTGCCTTACTTCGATTTTCAGGAAGTGACGGGGGTTCGCCGACTGGCAGATCTGATTTCTACCGGGATTTCTCCTAAGAAAATCGGAGCCAGCCTGGAGAAGCTGAAGTCGCTGCTCCCCACGATTGAAAGACCTCTGGCTCAACTCGAAATTCTCTCGCAAGACCATCAACTTTACATTCGGGACGCTGCCAGCCTGCTGGATCCCCAGACAGGTCAGCGGATCTTTGATTTCCATGAAATCACTCTCAGCGACGGCGAAAGTTCGGCAAACAAGCTGGATTCAGACGATGGTTCAGCTTCTGAAAATACGCTGACAATCCCCTTTCCTGGCCATACCAAAGCGATTCATGGCCTGCAGAATCCCTCCAGAAACTGGGGAGCCAATGAATGGGCGCATGCCGGTTCGACATTGCTCGACTCAGGCGAAACAGTGGCTGCGATACAGGCTTTTCGCAGAGCCTTGCTGCTGGCTCCTCACGAAGCTTCGATTCATTTTCAATTAGCCGACGCCTTGTACCGCTCTGGAAATTATGCGGGAGCCGCAGAACGGTATCATGTGGCGGTGGAATGCGATGCCGAGTATATCGAGGCCTGGACGCAACTGGGGTGTGTCCTGGCACAAATGGGTGATACCAAGGCAGCCAGCGAAGCCTTTGAAGCCGCCCTGCTGCTCCACCCGGATTATCCCGATGCTCATCTGCATCTGGCAGAACTTTTTGAGCAGATCGGCCAGCATTTGAAAGCCCGTCCTCATTGGCTGCGCTATCTCGACTTCGACAGCCGCGGGCCATGGGCCGATATGGCCAGAGAACGATTGGAACGGTCTCAAGGCGATGCTTCTGAATCCCCACTTGAAAGCCTGTAAGAACTCAGATTACTCGTCAATCTGGCGAGGATAGAGAACACGGGCCGATTCCAAGGCGACTTTCACGAGAGTTGCACAGTTCAATTCTGATGAGTTGTCATTGTAGAGAATTCTCGACTGGGCTAAATTTCAACTCAAGTTGATGGTAGCGAGATTCTCAGATCGACCTGACGGGATGTCGGGGTGGAACAGACAGGGAGGTTTCAAACATGCGTGCGAGCTCCCAGGGGTCATTCACCACACTGTTACTACTCGTGCCAGTCCTGGCAGTGCCACTCTTTGCGATTTTTGGCCTGCCGGAAATTTCGACGGACACTCATCAGACATCTCTCGAAGAAGAGTTCCCGGAACTCTCGGATGTGACGCCGCTCGCCTCAGACGCCAAAGCCTTTGATGCCGGGGCATCGCCTTCTGATACATCGTCTGCCCTGCCAGCGAGCACTACGCCTCTCACCGAACATCCCGAGGGAGTCGCAGGAAATTCAGAGCCTCCACTGTGGAGTAACAATCAAGGGAGCAATAATCAACATCCTCCTGATCAGAAAGAGCCCGGGACCACTCCTGCCGATGCTGGCGCGATGGCCTGGGCCGATACAACCTCTCCACCCGTCGGAACTGCACCACGAACACTGCCCAACGCATCCGCATCGCCATTAAGCAATTCTGAATTGCATGGCATGGTCCACAGGGAGTTTGCAGAACATGAGATCGATGGCTCCCCTGCAACAGGTGTGATTCCTGCTGGCAACACAGAAATTGCTGTCGCTCCCCAGACTCCTGGAAAAATGGGCGGAAAGAAGTCATCCCGCGAAAAGCCAGCAGATACTCCCCCTTTAACCTGGCAAGATGCCGTGCAGAGGCTCCACGCATTACAGATTCGAAACTTCCGCCTCGAACCTGGTGCCGAACCCTCCGTGTTTGTATTCATCTGCTCATACACACCGGCAGACAACCCACGGATTTCATACCGTTTTGAAGCCGAGGCTAACGAACCACTCAAAGCTGTGGAAAAGGTTCTTCAGCAGATTGAAGAGTGGAGTTCCTCACGATGAGCATGCCCCAGCTCTGGGCTCGCACTTCGGGAAACTTTCAGCAAAACAATTCGTGGCAGGTCAATCACGAACATCGCTGGAAGCAAGGCCACTCGGCATCATTATTTCAGTGGTTGATTCAACCGCAATCACCAGCCGGCCAGCCTGGTCATATCTTTGGACTGGAACAAAGCCCCGGCTCAGCCAGTTCTGTACGAACATCCCGGCTGGCGAGATTGGAAGCGATTCTCTTTGTCGCCGATGGCCCGCTTCCTATCAAGAAGCTGGCCAATTTAGCCAGCCTGACAGATGTTCGCGAAGCCGAGCAGATGATTCGCTGGCTCAACCAGAGCTATCAGTTCACCAACAGTCCCTATCAGATTTACCCTTTGGCGGGCGGATACCAGCTTCTGACAAACCCCGATTATCAGCCCTGGCTCAATCGCCTGAACACAACTCGCAAAGCTCCGCAACTGACACCATCCACATTAGAAACATTGGCAATCATCGCGTATCGGCAACCAGTCACACGTGCTGATGTCGAGCAGATTCGAGGTGTGCAGTGTGTCGATATTCTCAAACAACTGATGGAAGACGGCTATGTCCGCCTGGCAGGTGAAGACACAAGCCTCGGCCGGCCTTACCTTTATGAAACAACGAAGAAGTTTCTGGAGGAATTGGGGCTGGCCAGTCTGGATGACCTTCCCCATCGCGATGCTTTTCCATCTCGCCACTCGAATACCAACAATGGGAAGAGTGAAAAAGCTGCGTAAAATAATCGCGGTATGCTGGTCGTGGCGAGCAGCCAAGATCGTTGTCAAGCATCTGGCTTGATTTTCGAAATTATTTTTCAATTTTCTCGTGATTTTTCTTGGCGAACCCATCAGCCATTTTTATTGTGTAGTCGTGGTCAAACGTCTCATTTCGCGAGTTTCGTTGCCGCTCTTTTCCAAACTGGCGATGATTCCCTTCTGGAGGCCTCCAAATGTCCTCACTTGCCGCCACAAAAGTTGATTCGGGTGCGAATGTTGATCTTGTCGAAGAGCTTCGTTTGAGAGCGTGGGCTCGCTCTCATTATGAACCTGCCGACCGACGTAGTCGTCGACTGCATCCCATTGTGCTGGATGAAATGCAGCGCAAGGATCAGGAGCAGATCACTCCCAGCCATCCCAGGTAATCAGGAATTGAATCTGTTTATTTGATCTCAACGAAGAAGTATCAACGAAAAGTGCCACTGGAGAATTTCGCTTAAGGCGAGCTTCCCCAATGGCACATTTTTAATTGCCGACATGGAACGCATGACGGTCCGTGGTATTCAATTAACGACGAATTGTCGCACCATCACGCACAGCTGTTCCCGGTTGCGATCCGGTTGACGCACCTTGTGGTGCACTCCCCTGAATCGTGCTCGTGGCGGGTGTTGCGGAGGGATCGGGCTGTGTGGGTGATGACCAGTTCGAGACAGCCCAATGGGGGTGTGTCGAAACCACGGTCGCCCCCAGGTCATCCAGATCGGCGCGGAATGATGCTGAGGTGATGTCCGTATTTGGAATCACTCGCTGCAGCACAAACCGACGATTGCTGGCGATGTAAGCAAAAAACTTGCCTTTGCCCAGCTTGTCGTTATCGGCTAGCAGCCTCAACAATGCGGTACGAGGGACATCGGCAGCCGAGCGAGGAAGTTCATCCAGCCAGGCCATAATCCATACAACCGAACGATCCATGCTGAGCACAGTGCTCATGGAAAGTTCCCATTCGTCGTTATTGACA
>JAIXUU010000406.1 GCA_027483405.1 Planctomyces sp.
AGCAACGGCATCTTCCTTCAAGGCAACCAGTACCGGCAGGGCGACCAGTTCAAGAAGGGGTCGACAATCAAAGTCAGGCCCGGCTTCAAAAAGGCGTCCGCCCTCACCACCGGCGACGTGTACGTCGTACTGCCAGGGGTCAAGTTCGAGTTGCCAAACAATTGATCCAGGCCACTGGTGAGCGTTGTTGGACGTGAGACAAAGGCATCACAAACTCGCCGCTGCACCTGACGACAGCCCAAAGCGGCCGCAGGAGGCAGATCGGTGTCGTTCGTCCTCAGGGCCGTTTCGAGTTGAAGTGATTCCCATTCGATCGCTGTTGTTCCTGACCCAACGGTGAGAGCAGTGAATGCAGATCGTGCAAGAGGCTGCACCACGCCCTTGGTGGACTGGCCGGAGAATAAGCAGAGCTTCCTGAATGCCAGAGGCGAACATCAGAAGGTCCATGATCTGGGTGATGCTCACTCGGCATTCTCTGCCATAATGGGAGGCTTCCGACAGTCGTGTGCCACTGCTGGCTCGCCAGCAGTGCTCCGATTGTTCCATCACCGCCTCCCATCTCGCTCGGATGCCGCTTGGTGTGAAACAGGAAGAACCGCTTCACCCAGGCAACATATGCCTGCTCCATGCGATCAGCCAGATGCATCACGCGGCAGACATTGGCCAGCTGGTCCAAGACTCGCGGAGCCCCCAATCGGGAACGTAGCGAGTTGTGGTGTGACTGACGCCAGAAAAATCGCGATCATGAAGATTGCGGCAAAGCACAGGAGCCTTGTGCGGAGTAGCAAGGGAATCCGATCATCGCTCCCTCACAGCTCGATTTGCACTTTGACAAATCAATTTCAACACGTCCAAACTACACTACCGAAGTGCGACGAAATGTTACCGCACTTCGGCGGTCGAAAACATGTTAGGCCACTTCGAGCGTTCACCGTGAAAACTCATTGCTGCACCAAAATGACAGAGGCGGTTTCTTCGAGTTGCGACGAGCATCCCGATAGGTTCGAGTGTCCCGACGCATTGATTCACTACTCGCCACGTTCACGCGGTTACGGCATCATCATCCACGATGGCGGCAGTTCATTTGTCGCCATTGCGTTCTGTCCGTGGTGCGGTTCATCACTTGGCGGACGCAGCAAGAAGACACGAGTTTGATTTATGACACCATGGCCTAATCATGCGCTGCAGCGAACCCAACTCGATCGTCGTGGTTGCAACCGTTGCCTCCCGTGCGCCGGGTCGCTGGCCTGGGTCGATAGGCCAGTACAGGAGCTGATGTCTGATGGGCCAATCAGAATACGACTTTGCCTTCAACATTCGGAACGTCCGAGCGATCTCGGCGGATCGAAAGTACCGCGTGTACTTTCGCAGTGGTGAATTCTTCTTTGTGCGAATCGGCGGGCAGAACATGGATGCCATTGCAATGCAATTCGGCCTTTTAGGTGGTCTGATCGCGGCATGGTATCGGGGGGGCGAGATGTCGCCAGATAAACTTGAAAACCTCGACACAACGACGCCAAAGGAATTGCTTGCTCTACACAAACACAACTTTTCCTTACCAGTTTCCGACTTTGTGGAGTCCGAGATCGAGCCTCCTCCGCTTTTGCCGCAGCATGGTCCCTGCGCAGGCCGATGGACGGTACGACTTAGCGATGGATCCAAATGGCTATTCGAGTTTGAAGACCTAGAGCAGATTGAAGCCGCCCTTCGCTACCTGCCACCTTTGCTGGGTGAAACGATTCGAGTGGGCGTGCAATGGGATGAGAAAAAGTGTCGATATCGAAAGGCGTAGAAGGCATAACCAAGTGTTGGAGCAGACGTGATAACGTCCTACGGAAAAATAATTACATTGGCTCCGAGCTGCTGAACTCCTTCGTTCGCCCTCACGGCAACTTCGAGTCGAAGTGATTCCCATTCGATCGCTGTTGTTCCCGGCCCAACGGCGAGAGCAGCGAATGCAGATCGCGCCAGATGTTGCATCACGCCCCTTGTGGACTGCCGAAGAATAGGTCGAGCTTCCGAAATGCCGGGGTGAGGCAGGTTTGACGATCTCGATATGTGACTCATACCAAACGTGCTGGGTGATCAACACATGGCAGACTTGCGCTTTTTTCCAAGGTTGCCGCGAGCCTTCACTTTTTCGATATATTCAGGCGCGAACGGGACATTGCAGTCGGTGTCGCCCATGTCGACTTTCAACCGGCCGATTCGATTTCCAGTTTCGATCGCCACGTCGGTTAAGGGACAGACAAAACTTCCCACCGAGATGACAAAAGAGTTCATCTGGTAGCGTACGGCATCCTTCGCCGCATGGATTCTGCTTTCGACCTCGGCCAGTAATCGTTGATACTCAGCGAGGTCAAGTTTCTCGTCAGAGTAAATACTGGCCATAGCAGAAAGAGTGGCCCAACCGGCGATATTCTCAATTTCTTTCGTGGACTTGATCCAGGCCAGCGCGAGGTTCCAACCCGCTGGACTGCCAGCCGCTGTCGGGCCGACGACGAAATTGGCAATCGGCCTGGAGGCTGCCTTCACCCAGCCTGTCAAGTCTTTCTTTGTCATCAGTTCTGGCTCTGCAATTAATCCCGCAAGATACATAGCGTCGTAAATGCCGGTATCGTAGAGCTCCAGCGATAACGCATAGTTCTTTTTGATCTGCTTTTGCAGGGGCTTCATGTCGCCGATTTTGACCCCAAGGCAAGGATCATGTGCACCATGATTGCGGAGAACCTTTGCAGTCCCTTCGCTCCCCAACTTCTGGAGTTGTGCCACGATTTCTTCTGCGGTCATGCCACTTCCCTTATCCAGATCATCCACAGAGGCCGGCCAGCCTCGCGGCGACAATCAGCGATCTGTATTCGCCGGTTCATCCGATGCATGGATCTCACCAAAAACATCAGCCTTGTGGCTACAAAATTGACGCTCTTACTGGAGAGAAACACCAGAGAAAACCTGATCGAACTCTTCCTCACTGCTAATGCGGCCGCAGACTACTGCCAACGATCCCCCGTGTGCCACTGCTGGCTCGCCAGCAGTGCTCCGCTGATTCCACCACCGGCACCCACCAGACCAAACTTCCCTCCGGCTTCTTGCCCTTCTTCCTTCTTGCCTTCTCTCTTCCCGTTTCTCCTCTGCTAACCCCAATATCCGCCCCGCGAATGATCGAAGATCGCTTCCGTTCCCCGGTGGCTCGTATCGACCTTTCCTTCCGCAAACACAATTTCGCCACCCACCATCGTGGTGACGGGCCAGCCGGTGAGTGTGGTCCCGGCCCACGGGCTCCAGCCGCATTTCGTGAGCTGGTCCTCGTTGCGGATGGTCTGCGACTTTTTGAGATCGACCAGCACGAGATCGGCATCATAACCCGGCTCAATCCGTCCTTTTCCCACGAGATCCCACACACGGGCCGGGGCGTCGCACATCCAGCTCACCACTTCTTCGATAGTGCAGAACCCGCGATGAGCCGCATCGAGCATAAGTGCCAGCGAATTTTCGACGGCTGGCAAACCAGAAGGCGACTTCGGATAAGGCTGCCGCTTTTCTTCCAGTGTATGCGGGGCATGATCAGTCGCGATGACCTGAATCCGCCCCTCGCGCAGCGCCTTCCACAGGGCCGTCACATCGTCCTGCGTCTTGATCGATGGGTTCATCTGGATCAGCGTGCCCAGACGGTCGTAGTCGTCCACGTTAAAGAACAGATGATGCGGGCAGGCCTCGGCTGTAATCAGCCCGCGATGATCTGCCACAATCTCGGTTTCGATGGCGGTCGAGACATGCAGCACATGGAAGCGGTGATTGTGCCGATATGCCAGATCGAGTGCCCGCCGGGTGGCGATCTCAGCCGCCTTGTGATCGCGAATCAGCGAATGATCCTGCACTTTCGAGCCACCATTGAGGCGGGCTGAGTTCGCGCGGACAGTCGCTTCATCCTCGCAATGGGCACAGATAGGAAGTGTGGTTTCGGCAAAAATCTGTTCAAGGGCGGCCTGCTCATCTACCAGCAGATCGCCAGTGCTGGAACCGATAAAAATTTTGATGCCGGGCGTTCGCCGAGCCAACTTGAGTTCTTCGACGTTGGTCGGGGTGGCACCGATGTAGAACGCATAGTTCACCACCGATTTGGTGGCTGCCAAGGCCAGCTTTTCGTGCAGCCTCTCGACCGTCGTGGTCGTGGGCTTGGTGTTCGGCATTTCAAAGAAGGTGGTCACTCCCCCCTTGGCACAGGCAGCTGAAGCGGTGGCGAGATCTTCCTTATGCGTCAATCCCGGCTCACGAAAGTGAACCTGATCATCAATCACCCCCGGGATCAGATGGAGCCCGGCTGCCTGAATCACCTCATCAGCCCGTGCCGACTCTGGCGGATCCAGATCCAGAATCCTCCCCCCCTCAATCAGCACATCCCCCTTCCACAAGCCTGAAGGCAACACACACTCCGCCCCAACAATCTTTGTTCGTTTCGTCATGATGCCCTGTCCCGATGATCGATTGGCTTTGCCTTCAGCGTCTTGATACTAGTATGTCGAAAGAGACTTCGAGAGAGTAGTTGACTGTGCTAAAGTGGTGCAGAATTCCATCTGCTGAATATGTCTTTCGAATGAGCTGACCCCCATGTCCAACTCACCATTCTGCGGGATTGCCTCCTTTGGGCGGCAGGAGATTTGTCTGGCGCCTGTTGCGGGCCAGGGTGTTGATGTCGCCGTGCTGGGGTGTCCTTTTGACTCTTCGGTCAGCTATCGCTCGGGAACGAGGTTTGGTCCGCGGGCGATCCGGGAACAGTCGATGATGCTCTGGGGGTATCACAACGCTCTCAACATCGCCCCGTTCGAAGTGCTCAAAGTGGTTGATGCGGGAGATGTGGATGTCATCCCCGTCGATATCGCTCGCACGCACGAACTGATTCAACAATCGGCCAAAGCCTGGATTGATCAAGGCACGATGGTCCTGGGACTGGGTGGCGAACATTCCGTCGCATTACCCTTACTGAAAGCAGCTGCCGCAAAACATGGGCCGCTCGCCGTCGTGCATTTCGATGCTCATGGTGATACCTGGACGGAAGAGTATCCCGGCTATCCACTCAGTCATGGCACACCCTTTATTCGCGCCATTGAAGCCGGTGCGATTGATACTCTACGTTACTTTCAAATTGGTATTCGCGGGCCGACCTATTCAGCCAACGATTACCTCGATGCCCGGGCTTTAGGTGCACGCATTATCTCTGCCGATGACGTGGGTGAGCGCGGTGTGCGCTCCATTGTGAACGAAATCCGCCAGCAGGTGGGCGACAGGCCGGTCTATCTTTCCTTCGATGTCGATGCCCTCGATCCGGCTTTTGCACCAGGGACGGGAACTCCCGAAATTGGTGGATTGACCAGTCGTGAGGCGACAGGAATTCTGCGAGGTCTGACCGGTCTGAGAATTGTTGGCGGGGATGTCGTCGAAGTGAGCCCCCCTTACGATCCTTCAGCCATCACCTCGATCCTGGGTGCCAATCTCGCCTTTGAAATGCTGGCACTCATCGCGAAATCACGTGCGGCGAATCCCGGGTGATCGAAACCATTCGGTCTTGAGAAAGCAGTGGATTACTCATGCAGGCTACCTCAGACCCTCTCGATCTGTTCCTCAAAAATGATCTTCATCCACCAGCCCCGGATCGAAGCTCTGGCTTAAAAGAGCAACTGAGCTGTTGGCTTCGCAATCAGGTGTTGCCTTAGCACAAAACCGGCGGCGGCTAGGCCAGAAAGGTATGCCGCTTCGACTCGACTTTCGCTCGTCCAGTCGCCACACGCAGTCAGGCCATGCTCTGGATCATGCAAGGCTCGCTCGACAGATACCTTCTGGTAAATCTCCGCAGGAACCTTCGTGGGATCTAGACTCGAAAACATCCAGCGGTGCGCCACAAGCTCCGGCGTGCTTTGGGTCTGAAGGCCCATCTGCTCACACCAGTGGTCCCAGAGATCGGTAGCAACCTGCTCTGCGGGTAGGTCAAGGTGATTCCTCGCCCACTCCGTTGACGCCTGCAACACCCAGCGGTCGGCATCGGTCGGCCGTTTGGGCTTGGAGGTATCTCTTGCCGCCCAACCCACAGCCGGTGCCAGTGAAGCATCGCTCAAGTAGCCATCAAAGGGAAGATTGAGTCGATCAGCCAACGTGGCCATCACAGTCCAGCACGGATCCATCGGGATTCTGGCCAGAGTTTCTGCCATCGAATATTCACCCACAAGTCGCGCAGCCTGACCGGCGGGTATCGCCAGAATGAGTTGATCGAATGGCCCGGCAACAATTCCCTGTGTGCTCTGCAGTTGCCACTGGTTGGCGATCCGCTCAACTTTTTGAATCTGCACCTCCTGATGAACTCTCAACCCCTGACTTAAATGCCGGGCGATTGAAGTCATGCCGGGAAGCCCCACATAGCGAGGCCCGTTCGCTGCGAGTTCTTTCCACGAACCATCGGCCTGCTGTGCTGCCAAGAGCCCTTGCCAGGGAGTGATCAGCCCCTGGCTCTCCCACGAACGTAAGGATCTCTCAAATTGAAGCGACCTGGCCGTAATGTACTGGCAGCCATGATCGAACTGACCACCTTCTGCCAGGCGACGAGTCGCCATGCGTCCGCCCAGCCCACGACTCTTTTCAAAAACCTCCACTTCGAATCCATGATCGCACAGCGTGCGAGCTGCCATCAGCCCCGCCATGCCGGCACCAATCACAGCCACTTTGACTGGTTCCGTCGTCAGGCGGCGGGAGGTTTTCGCCAGATACTTTTCCGGATTCAACCGGCGGGCATGCTCTGCGGTTGAACGTCCTCGAATGCTCCGCAAGATGGGTTCTTCAGGGGTGAATGGCCTGTCGAACTGTCCCAGACACCACAACAGACCGCCATACGAGGCGGGATCACAGCCATCGAGGGCGTATCGATGATTGAGATCAAACAGCAGTCGCAGGGCCTCATCGGTCGTGCGTGTCCAGAGAGGAATGGCTTTGCCCCAGGTCATCCGGACGTTGTTATGGAGTTCTCCTTGGCGAAGGAGTGACATTTGAGCCGCATTCCAGAGGGGATCATACGTCTGCGCACGAGCCAAAGTTTCTTCATCGTACAAGGCAGGCCTGGTATCGGCTTCTCCAGCCTTCAAAGCCTGTCGAGCCCAGGTGGGGAGTGCTGAAAGAGCCTCGTGATCGGTGCGGTAATGGCAAAAGCACCAGGCCAGTTCTCGCCAGATGAGGAGTTCATCGAGATATTTCTCGGCACTGGCGCCACCGACTTCAACACAATCTCGCACCAGTGTGAAGGGGGAAACCATGCCGTAATGCAGATAAGCCGACATCCGACTGACGCCATCTTTCAGGGCGTCGTTCCGCTGATCGGCATAGCGCCTCAATCCCTGCTTTTTGAAGTTTTCCCAGCGGGCATAACCTGCCTGAGAACCTCCGACAGTATGCGGAACCGGGCCAACGGAGTGATCGATCTGGCTTGTTGCCAATAGATCGGCAATCGAAGTCTGCTGAAGATCGACTGGTTGGAAGGGTAGCTGATCGAGTGGAAACGGCTTCCCTGCATAACGAAGCACTGGCCACGGGCGGGTATTGCGGGTTTTGTAGAGCCAGGCGGTGGCTTCTCGATACGCAAAAGCGCGATCAAAAGCCCGTTTGACCAGTTGCGGCGGCACAATGCACGCACCATTGACGCACACAATCGGCGTTTTGATGGATGCAGCCAGTCGATTGCGCCAGTGAATCGTCGGGGCGGTCGGGACATCATCTGTCACGAGAACCATTGCGCGAGCAGCCAGCGTCTTGAGGTGAGGGCCGCGATCTTCAGCCCGTGCGACATGGAGCACGGAAGAAATCTTCTGCTCGGCCAGTTCAGCATGGACATCGCGTGCTCCCTGGAGAATGAACGTATGCCTGCGATCGTTGGCATAGGGGTGATTTTCCGAGAGCCCCTGATAAACCAGCAGTGGCTTTTCGAGCTGGTGTGCCAAATGAATGGCGACATCAAGTGCCGGGTTTTCGTGGCCCCGGAGTGAATGGTGCATCCAGTAGAGGACAAAGTCACCCCTGGTAGTGGCTTGATCCGGATCTTTTTGAGATGTGGCTGCTGACAACGGTGAAGTCAGTCTCCGCGTCCGCTCTTGAAGATGCTCAGGAAGGCCCGAGAGCATCGATGTAAGTTCTTGATGTAACATTCTTTGCGGCTCAATTGCTTAAATTAACGGACTTTTTGAGAAGCAGTCCACGAAAACTCGCCGTTGAGGTTGATCATTAACTCGTGGTGCCTGCTGAAGATCGATCAAATAACTCGCAGATTCGACGCGTCGCCTGAATTCTTGACGCATTGCACATTCTGGCGACACAAGAGCGCCAACAGATTCAGAGTTTTTGTCGTAATCCATTGTTAGTGCAATAATTAGGGAATGCGTAAAACCCCGATTCTTGTGGTGGACTTTTGCTTGAATCGCGCGCTATACTTACAACAGTGAATTTGGATGCGTTCGTCCAAACTGAATTCACATCCACCCCGCCTGTCTCCTCCTGCCCCGGAAGTTTCGCCTGCCATGCGCATTCGTGTGACATGTCCTGCCTGCGATCATGCCTTTAAGGTGGATGCTAAGTTTGCAGGCAAAAAGGCCTACTGTCCCAACGCTGATTGTCGGCAGGTGCTCCGGATTCCTGTGGCCTCAGCTCCAGAGGAAGAGCTCGATGAGTTCGGCTTCTCCAGTGATGATCTCGAAGATTACGAAGAAGCTCCTGCTCCTGCACCTCCTCTCAAAGGAAAAGGGAAAGCGGGTCGCTCGACTGGCGATAGCTCCAAACCCTCTCGAAGCGCTCCTCTTCCCGCCTCGCGCAGAAAGGGCACAAACAATCGCTCTTCACGAGGGAAATCTTCATCATCACAACCTGTCGTCGGCATCATTGTCGGTGGCGTGGCTTTCCTAGGTCTACTGGGGGGAATCGTTGCATTTCTTTGGCCACGCTCACCCAGTGGCGACGCCTCACCGTCGACTGCCGGTGTGGCACAGGCGGCTGAACACCGCCTCCCCTCGTATGCCGAAAATGCAGCCCCCTTCATGCAGAAGTACTGCATCGACTGCCATCAGGGGCCTGATGCAGAAGCTGGCATCGCTTTCGACAAATACTCCGACACCGCTTCAATCCTGAAAGATCGCAAGCAGTGGGAGCGTATCATGCAGATCGTCGAGGGGCAGATCATGCCACCCGATGACAGTCCGCAACCCACCGAAGAAGAACGGGCCAAGCTGGTCAGCTTCCTCGATTCGACTGTCTATTACGTCGATTGTGCGACCAATCCCGACCCTGGCCGTGTGACGGTTCGCCGGCTCAATCGCACTGAATACAACAACACCGTCCGCGACCTGCTGGGCGTCGATCTCCGCCCTGCTGACAGCTTCCCTTCCGATGACGTGGGTTACGGTTTTGACAACATCGGTGATGTCCTGTCACTCCCGCCACTCCTCATGGAAAAGTATCTCGATGCGGCAGATAAACTGGCCCAGGCCGCCATCGTTTCCATCGACCCCAATGATCTTCCCGTCAAAAAATGGAAAGGTCGTGAACTTCAGCGAAGCAAAGTGGCCCACAATCATGGCGGGGAAGACGATCCCAGCATCATTCTCGTCTCCACAGGGGATGCCACCATTCCCGTAGATGTCGCACTTTCTGGTGAATACGTCCTCAAAGTCGTCGCTGCCGAAACACCCGCAGGAACTGACCGCGCGAAGATGGCTGTTCGGCTCGATGGTCAGGAACTCAAAGTTTTTGAAGTCTCGGCTACTGATCGCAAACCGGAAACTTATTCGCTGCCTGTCACTCTCCTGCAAGGGAAGCGAAACATTTCGCTCGCCTTCCTGAACGATTTTTACGATGAGAAGGCAAAGGATCCGAAGCGGCGGGATCGCAATCTCGTCATCTTGTCAGCCTCCCTTACCGGGCCATCGAAGGTTTTGCCCAATAGCTATCCCGCTTCGCATACCCGGTTGGTGAAAGCTGTTCCCTCGGCCAGTGGTGAAAATGGAGCACCCGGCAAAACGATCAGTGAAGCAGCCCGGGAGAACCTTACTCCGTTTGTCACGCGAGCATTCCGTCGTCCGCCACAA
>JAIXUU010000349.1 GCA_027483405.1 Planctomyces sp.
AAACCGTTCCCGCCCAGGGGGTTGTCACCTATAACGGCGAGCCACTCGCTGGTGCCATTGTGATCTTTGTACCACCCACTGGCGGCACAGCTGCTTCGAGTGCAACGAACGCCGCGGGTCAATTTGATGCGAAGGCCTTCCCGCCTGATCCCGGTGCAGTTCCAGGGACTTACAAGGTGACTGTCACCAAGAATGCCCCCATGCCGGAAGCCCCCTCGACACCGGCCAGCCACGACTCACCAGCGATCCCCGAAGCCAAGCCAGTCTCACTCGTACCAGCGAAATACACCGACGCCAAGAAAACCCCGTTAACCGTCACCCTCGACGAAAAAGGGAATACAGATATCAAGCTCGAACTAAAAGCCGATTGATGGCCAGTAATGTAGCAAGTAGGGAAGGCTCCCGCCTGCCGATGGAATACCCCATTTACTACAAACGCGACGAGAAGCCCTCAACCCCCCGCGAGTGGCACGCCCTGAAGGCCTTGCACAAGGGCATGGTCTTCACATTTCATATTGAGTGATCACGTGTGGTTGCGCCATCATTTGTACCAAGGCGTTTGACAATCAACCGAAAGCTGCCAATTGCGATGATTCCAAACAGAATGGGACTCACCCAGCTATCGTAGGGGCAGATTCCGCGCTCACGTTGTTCCCGGTTCCCCCATTGTGCGAGCATGATCCAACATTGCCGCGCCCAGACGTGGCTTTGCACGCCTGGGTGGCTCCAACCACAAGAAAATCGCTTCAACAACGTTCTACTTCACGGAACCCATACGCATTCTAACTGGAAGTATCGCTCTGCGTGCCATGCTTGCAGCTTTGGGCAAGCACGCTTCGGCATCTATTAACTCGCTACATAAAACTGCATTCGTGTTACCCTGACCACCGAACTTGCAAAAACGTCTTCTTCGACGCGTCTTTTCACCCCTCGAAACCTTTTCTTCTGACAAACCCAGATGTTAAAAGTCACGTCTGGGCCACTCGTCTCATGGATTCAACCGCTGAAATTCTCGAATCAAACTCGCGATTTCAAGCTCGCCACGCTCTTCAGCGAATGCGATCGCATCCATGTCCTTCATTGACTCGCCGGTGTAGCTCACTCGACTGTCTATTCCGGCATTCAGGAGTTTTCTCACAATTGTAGGCGATCCTTTGTATATTGCTCCGAATAAAGGGTTTCTTACCGGGTCATCGGTATCGAGAAATGCGTCATTCATCAAGAGGAAGTCGACTATATCATCATGGCCCCCTGAAGCCGCAAGGTTTAACGGTGTTCCTTCTGCAACGCCATCGCGAATATTGATATCCATTCCCTTTTCTTTAAGAAATTTTACAATTTCAATTCGACCGTAGTCTGCTGCCACATGGAGCCATGTGCCGAACACAGTCGACGCGGCCAACTGTTCGGGATTGTCGTCAAGTAGTCGAAAGAATTCGTGATCATCGCCAGCGCGAATTGCCTTGCGCATGAGTTTCTGTAGCTCATTGATATTCGCAGAGTTCATACTATCTCCACCCGGTGACGTTGTCGTGGGGCAGGCTCCCGCCTGCCGGTTGGGCGCGACTCATGTTAAACGGCCGTGGCTCTATGCAAGTTCCCTCCGGTTGAGGGCTGCATGCCGAGCCAACAATTCTCGGCAGGTACCACGGAATCGGCAGGCGGGAGCCTGCCCTACCGGGTTGAGGTGTCGCTCTTACATCACTTCCGGTTCCCCCATCGCGCGGCCATGACTCAACATTGCCGCGCTGATATCACCTTCACCCAGCGCCTGGAGCGCCTCCCCCGCACCGAGGATGTCCCGCACCTCCTTGTTCTGGCTCAGCTTTGATTTGCCGATCAGGCGGGTGACTTGGATCTCGATGCCGACGATCCCCTGGATGAGCGAGTTGATGAAGCTCTCGGAACTTTCGCTCATGCTCCACGGGATGGTCTGCGATGCTTCGTGCCGGCGGGTCAACCGCTCGACGACTCCCCGGACGTACTCTGCGTTGTCGCGGATGGTCACCTTCCCGTGGGCGTGCGCGACGATGTAGTTCCAGGTGGGAACCTGCTTGTGGCGTTCGTGCTTGCTGGGATACCAGTTGGGCGAGATATAGGCTTCGCCCGCCCGGAAGACGACCAGCACCTCGTCGCTGTCAGACAGCTCCCGCCAGACCGGATTGACCCTCGCGACATGGCAATGCAGCACACCCAGCGGCCCCCCGTCCCGCTGCAAATCGAATGGCAGATGATTCGCATCCAGCCCGCCACCGCCATGCGTGACGAGCACACCCAGCGAGTGCCGCTCGATCAAATCGTGCAGAACTCCCATCCGCGATTCCTCGAAGTACGACGGCGTATACATGCTCACTCCTTGTTGAGTGCCACAACTTCGTCGGGAAGGCTCCCACTTGCCGGTTCGGCTACACGACTACGCAATATAAGGTTTGCTGGCATGTCTTCGTAGAAATCACCTTTATTGATGAGGCCGAGTTATTGCCGCAGGCTCGCAATCTGGAATCTCAACGTTGAGTCGTCCGTTGTAAACGAACACATCCATATCGAGGCGGTCTGCCACAACCTGTGGCAACCAATCCGGGAGTTCATCGATGTATGAGTCTGTCGAGCGATCCCAGCCAAAAAGGTAAACGGGTCCTGGTTTCACAAGAGTATTCAATCCTTCAGTGGACGCGGTAGATTCAGTCTCATCGTCAATGTCAGCCCATCCATGTTCGCGCGAGACATTCAACGCAAACGGCAGATTTTTAAGAGTCAACCACATCCACTCGTAGACATTTTCAGAGTCACGCTCAAATGACTCCGGGTTGGTTTCTTTAGTAAGCCGCATGCCCATGAGGGGGAGTTCAAGAGCACAAAAAATCTTTAGGTACACGAAGACTTCCACAATTGTGTGACAATAGTAATATTTAAATCATCGATTCACTCGAGTAATGGAATCATAGCTGCCAAACTCCGGATAAGCTTCCCAGTTCCCGTCGACATTCACCTGTGTCTTCTTGGTAGAAACCACAGCGGTCGAAAAATTTTCAGTCTCTGTGGTTAACCCGCCGTCCGCTCGAAAATAGTACGTCGTCCCTTCGATGATATGGTCGCCCTCGCCTTCGAATTCTCGATGGTTTGCCATAGTGAGAAAAAGACGTCCGGCTTCAACCTCCTGAAACTGGTAGCTCAGAAACTCTCTCTTATGCTCATCCAGAAATCCGACACCAACATAATCGCCTCCTATTTCCAGGAAGCAACGCGGAATATTTCCACTTTCAATCAGGACTGCATAGGGTCGCTTCTCCCAATGAGCTCGCATCGCCTTTTCTTCGTCCCAAACTTCAATCATACGATTCTTCGCCCGAAACCAGCGACTTCCATAGATCATCGTTATTCTGCTTTCGTTTGCTCGCACCGTCGTTTTCTATAGCGATCATACGAATCGTGCATCGCCTCTTCCGCCATCCATCCCGGCAGTGTACCGTCCTCTTCAAGCAGTTCAATCGCAGCATCACGGCAAATCGCGCAAGGCGTATTGAAGTAGATGATCTGCGCTAGTTCCTCCACGCGGGAGTCTTCGTTCTCTTGCAGGATCTTCTGAACGTCCATCAGCAGACGATGACGTTCTTCCGCGTCATCATGAATCTCGACGAAGTCACAGAGCGGTTGTTCGTCGCCAGCTTTGAAGTTTCGTTCAAGAAGTTTGATCGCCTCGGGCTCTCGGTCTGGTCCTTTGATTTGTTCGATGGCGAACAAACGGATGCGAGGGTCGGAGTTTTGCGCCAGAGCGATAAAGGCTCCCCTCATTACATCGGCGTCATTATGTTTGCAAAGTTCGATCAACCATTCATCAAATTGTGGCATTGCCCGTCGTCTGAAAACCCGCAATAGATTATCCAGCACCGTTGGCTCGGATGTGGTCCTGATCACCTCCCAAACCTGATTCAGGTCATCGTCACTTGCAGATCGACCCCAATTGACCAACCAATAACCGCGAGTTTTCTCACGAGCGGCAGCCACGACATCGGCCACCGACTTTACTTGCGTATCATCCAACCTTGGACGAACTTTCTGTTCCTCTTCGGCTTTCTTTTCGCGATGATACATCTCCGCGAAATGCAGACGATCAGGGTCGGAAAACGTCGCCATGATCTGATGGATCCGCTCCTCGCCGCAGAATTTCATCGCCTCCTTCACCACATGAACGTCATCCCAGTCGGCGGCATGTGTCTCAAGATATCGACCGCGGGTGAAGGCAATCAACCGGAAAGCGGCTTCGCCATCCAAAGCGAGTAATTGCCTTTCCCCTATCGATCGATAATCGGGAAGGGGCGTTGTCGCGACAATGGAGTAGAGGACGTCCCGAAACTCTTGTCGCCCCGACTTGGCATAGTGCAATGCCAACTCACAAAGCTGATTCGCAGCTTGATCATTCTCCGGAGATAAACTCCGCAGTGCCTGAAGAAGTGGCAATTTGAACTTGTCGATCGCGCCCGCAGCGGTCAGCAATCCCCACAGCCATTCACCCCGACAACCTTCACATTGCCGATCGTACCGTAAATCTCGCAGGCAAGCCTCGAGAAGCACATCTTGATCAAGACATCCCCGCTCGGCCCACAACCGGGCTCGACCAAGTCCCTTTCGCAGCGCATCCCGCTGTTGCTCTAACGTGGGCATTGGCGGCGGTGAAAAGTCGACAAACTTCAATCACACCTCACTTCAATTAACGATCATCACTTCGTCGGCGACACTTTGATACCTGCCGCAAAAATTGGTCTCAAGGTTCATCATCTTGTATCTATTTCGGCAGCCTCGCCCACTACTTCAGTCAAATAAACTTTTCGACTTCCTGGGTGGCCAGAAGACACCCAGAACCAGCCACGTGTTGTAGGGAAAGAAAGTTCCCATGAAGAATCTTGTATCTCGTGAAGGGTCGCAAAATTCGGTCAGGAACTTTTTCCGGACATTGTCGGCGGCGGCCTCATCGCTACCCAATCGACGGCGTTCCTTGAGGAAGAGAACCCCGAGTTCCCAATCCTCGCACATGGCGACATGCGGCTGCTCGCTGTCCTCGCACTCAAAGACGTAGTGGAACGTGAACGGAATTTTCGCGAGATCCTTCTGCGATGGGCCGAACAGCCTCTTCTGTTCAAACAAGGCCTTCCATTCCGGTTTCCACTCCGTGCTCTCCGCCGGGCGGACTTCAAGATCCAGAACGCGGGTCGGCCTCACCACACCCAGTGAGGTTTTATCCATATCAAATGCCGCCTTGAGTTGATTGACGGTCTGACAAGGCAGGGCATCAATCAGAACCCGCCGCTCTTCCCAGCCATTCCTGGTTGATAGGGGAGCACCCATCAGGCGGATGCTATCAAGGTCGGGGCGACGGCTCTCCTTGCGATTGTCATTCCCGGCACCACGTTCGCCAAGGGAGACTTCGATCCACTGATACTTCTTGAATTGCTGCGTGGCAGGGAGGTAGCGGTAATCGACGGGATAGAGCCTCACCCACTCCAACGATTCTGTAATTCCTGCGGTACAGACAAGTTCCAGATGGCGGGGGGAGGGATGAGGGTAAGTCATCACGACGATCAAGACTTTGGTCTTCTCACTCAACGTCATGCCTCCAGATCAACAATCGGCAAGTCGAATCTCTTGGAAACATCGTTAGCAAGATGTGAGCGATGACACCGGCACGGTTTTGACTCATAGCACACCAGCACACTTCGCGACTTTCGAAGAGTTTCGCCCAGTCGATCAATCAGCAATCGCTGTCCGGTGAGTGTTTCGCGGCGGTACTTCTCAAACAGTCGGTCGTAATCTGACTGCTGATCTAAGCCTCTGCGTTCATCAGAAGCAATACCCAATTCGGGCAGGTGGGTGTATTCAATCGAAACGGATTCCGAGAGTCGTTTCAGAGTTCCCTTGTGGAAGCCGAACTTGCGGGCGACCGGATTACGCCGTACATCCACGATGCGCTCCACGCCGCTACAAAGCAGCAGGCCGAGGAAGGTCTCCACCTGCAAGCCCTCGTAACCTGCCGTGAAGATCGTACCTGTCGGATAATCCCGTCGAGTCGTGTGTTTGGGTGTTAAAGAACAGGCACGTTCCCCCACACGTTCTTCGATCTCGAGAGGACTCGCTTTGCGGAGCCTCTTGACTGCCGCAACGAGTTCTTGACTCAACGGTTTCGGCAGATCGATCACCTGATCAGCGACGACCAGATAATCGACATGATTGGCCGATCGCGACAGATGTCCCGCATCCACCAGTTGGTCGATCTCCCGTGCGAGCGTGAAGGAGTGTGGACCTCGTCCATTCGAGAAGAAGTCATAAAACGTCGAGGTGCGATCAATCGCAGGTTCGTCGCGCAGCAGGTAGGCCCAGTTGACCAGTTCTTCGGAAGAGAGGGGCCGCTCCGCCGCCTTCAACACCTGCAGTAGAACCCGTTGACGTATCAGCATCTCGTTCATTCCTTTGATGGAGCCTGCCCTACAGAAGGCACCCTACAAAAATCTCAACCGCCCTTCTTCTGAATCTTGGCCCATTCATCCTTCAAGGTGACAGTGCGGTTGAAGACCAGCTTCTCACTCGTGCTGTCGCGGTCGAGGCAGAAGTAGCCGAGGCGTTCGAATTGGCAGCGGTAGCCGACGGCTTGCGTCTTCACCGATGGTTCCAGCTTCGCATCGGGGATCACCACCAGCGACGTGGGGCTCAAGTAGTTCTTCCAGTCTTCACCTTCCGGGATCGACGACACATCTTCCACGGTAAACAGCGGGCTGTAGAGCCGTACCTCGGTACTTAATGCGTGCGGAGCCGAAACCCAGTGGATCGTTGATTTGATCTTCCTTCCGTCGGGTGTGTTCCCTCCCTTGGACTCGGGATCATAAGTGCAGCGCAGCTCGACAATCTCGCCCGTCGCGGGATCTTTGATCGCCTCTTCGCACTTGATGACGTAAGCCCAGCGCAGCCGCACTTCCCGCCCAGGAGCCCGGCGCACGAACTCCTTGGGGGGCTCTTCCATCAA
>JAIXUU010000044.1 GCA_027483405.1 Planctomyces sp.
CAGACCATCAAGAGAGCGGGTGTCAGTCCCAGGCCGACAACCATCGCGACCACAGCACCAGTCGCTGCTGCATAGCCGAATTGCGCCACAGGCAGAATACTGCTGACATTCAGCGAGACCAGGCCCAGCAATGTAGTCAGAGTCGAAAGAAAGCATGGGTTAAACGAAGCCTTAAAGGCATGGTCGAGTGGCTTAGGCTCACCCGAGGCGACTGCATCGCTGTAGTAGCTCACGAAGTGCACAGCAATCGACAGCGTAAAGATCATCACGAGGACGGAGAGTGAACCGAGAATAAAGTTCATCTCGCCGCCGCACCAGGCGATGATCGACTGAGTCAGGAAAATCCCCCATAAGGTCACACCCAGAATCCCCAGAGACAAATTCCAATGTCTCAGCGAGAAGTAAAGTAACCCCAGGCAGATCGCTAACGTAATCGCAAAGAACTTGCGGCCCGATTTCGCATTACCGAGTGTATCCAGCTCGGTCACAATGACTGGAGCCCCCGTGAGTGCCACATGTGCCGAATTGAGCTGGCAATACTTAAGAACTTCGCGAACCTGAGCCACTGTGCCAGCCCGGTCTTTTGTCCCGGCTTCCGAAAGGACCGCCGAGAGCCCCACCATATCTTTATCAGGATTGGTCAATAACCCTTCGAGCCGGGCATGAGCCTCTTCGGGAGAGACTCCCAAGGCTTCCATACGATAAGCCAGTCGCCCGGGAGTCCAGCAGGAACGAATGCCGGGCAAACGCTCTAATCGACCCGCGAGTGCTTCAATCGCATCGTTCGAAAGTTCTTTGGCGCTGGCACCTATCAGAATCACTTCTTCAGCACCAAAGTCGAGCTTGAACTGTTCGTAGATCTGGCGGACACCGGTATCCCGGGGCATCCAGGTCTCGATATCGTTATTCGACTTGATCGATTCGGCCTGATACCAGAACAGGGGCAATGTGAGCGCAACGAACCACAACATGTGTTTGTAGTAGCGAGCATACAGGGTCGAAATCATGGGCCAGCCATTCCCTGCGAAAAGCAGTTGTGGCATCACACAGGGTTGCTGCCACCGCTCGTCTCGTGAACATCACATGATTGAAAGTCGTCGCAAGGCATCAGGCGGGGTGTGATTGACTGAAGCGTGATGCTGGATAGTTCTCAGGAGCACGAGTTGCTTGTGCAGCGTGCAGCATGTTCACCTGGTGTGGCCGAATTCACACGAAAAGGAACATCTGCAAGTGCCTGATCGATCCATGCATAACGCTTGTCAGGTCGAACAACCGCTTGACGATTCACTGCGAATCTTCCGCTGAACTTCTCAGGAAGGTTGATTCGCTACGACATTCATCCGTGTTGCTTTCGGCATTTGTCGCAGCACTTTACGAGAGTCATCCCCTGGGTCGTCATGATCGGAGAGAGTCCAACATTTTACTCAGGCTGAAAAGTTTGCCTCGTTCGTCCAAGCCGAATCTGCCAGACGGAATCTGTGGCTTTCATTGGCTCAAGAAATCGGAACACCTGCGGATCATCGCGAAAATCTGATTCAGCAACGAAACAGTGGCATCCGCGCCGGCAGATCGTTACTCTCCCGCATATCAGGTTCAGGTTCCGAGGAGACCTCATGAGATGAGATTCATCCCGTGAGTTTTCCAACGAGGTAAGAGGGAAGTCGGCGAAATTCCGACACAGGGCCGCTGCTGTGATCAGCTATTGATCTGTTCATAATGTCACTGCCCACGGATGATCACTCCGGGGTGGGAAGACGAACAGATCCTCATGCTGTCAGTCAGAAGACCTGCCAGAACTTTGCTGATCGGTGTCTCGGACACAGGCTGCTGATCGGAGTGGTTTGAAGTCAACATCTTGAGAGTTCCCCATTGCCGTAGTCAGGTCACTTGATCCGACTGGCTGCAATCGGGAGATCTCAGGGCTGATTCTCTTTGCGCTTCGATCGTCCACCTGCACGAGACTTGGTTGTGCCCTCGTCCTGAATGCTGGTGGAAGTTATGAGCGATCGTCAATCTGTGGTGAATTCTGAGTCGTCACAGCAAGTCCGTCTGGTTGCCATGTGTGCACTGGTCTTGCTGGCCATTCTGGCCCGGTTTATCCCACATCCGCCCAACTTCTCACCCGTGGGAGCGGTCGCCCTCTTCAGCGGTGCCTTTCTGACCCAACGGTGGTTTGCACTTCTGATTCCCATCGCCATTCTCACCATTTCGGATGCCTTCATCGGCTTCCACGCTCTGGTCCCTGTGGTCTATGGTTGCTTCCTCATCAACGTCTTGATCGGCCGCTGGGTCGGTGGACATTCCAACCCCCTGGTTCTCGCGGGTGCCGCATTAGCAGGTTCCATCCAGTTCTTTCTGATCACGAATCTGGCGAACTGGTGGGCCTATTATCCTCATACACGAGAAGGGTTCCTGGAGAACTACATCCTGGCGATTCCTTACTTCCAGAATTCTGTAATGAGTGATCTGCTCTTCACCACCGTCCTCTTCGGTGGCTGGCATTTCGCTGTGTCTGTGGTAGCCGGCTGGAACAATTCGCGCCAGACGACGGAAGTCTAGGAATTGTCGCAAGATCATCGTCCTCAACCGCTCACGAATCAGGCGATTCGTGAGCATCTTGCCAGTCTGGCCAAGCCGCCGGGAAGTTTGGGCCGACTGGAAGATCTCGCCTTCGAACTCTGCCGCATCCAGCAGACCTTGCGACCAGTATCGACGCCACGCAAACTTGTCGTGTTCGGCGGAGATCACGGCGTCATCTCCGAAGGTGTGACCGCCTGGCCCGGCGAGATCACGCACATCATGCTCCAGACCATCGCCCAGGGGAAAGCAGCTTCCAGCGCCCTGGCCATGGCGACATCGACCTCATTGGAAGTGTTCGATGTTGGCTCCTTTCGTGGAGGAGCTTTGCGACATCAAGGTTCGTCCTCGGTCCGTCGAGATTACTGGATGCTGCCGGGGTCGCGCAACCTGGCGCAACAACCAGCAATGACTGTCGATGAACTCGAACAGGGACTGACCGCAGGACGACAGATTGCCCGGGAAGTCGCTGCTCAAGGTTTTCGAATTGTGGCCGGCGGTGAAATGGGAATTGGCAACACCACACCCGCCGCTTGCCTCACGAGCCTGATTTGTAACGAAAGTGGAGCACTCGTCGTGGGTCGCGGAGCCGGCGCTGATGACGAAACACTTCAGAGAAAAACTCAAGTCGTTACTCAGGCTGTCGAGCGGGCACGACAGCACGGGACGGGTCAATTGCGAAAACAACTTGCAGAAGTGGCTGGTGTCGAACTGGCAGCTCTGGCAGGCTTTTTTGCAGAGTCATCGCAACTCGGGCTGGTGGTGATTCTTGATGGATTTATTGCCACAGCAGCCGCTCTCATGGCTGAAGCTCTCTGGCCAGAGAGTCGACGTAATTGGATTGCTGCTCATTGTTCGACAGAGCCCGGTCATGCCATCGCACTCAGGTTTTTACAGCTCGATCCGTTTCTCAATTGGCAGATGCGACTGGGTGAAGGGACAGGAGCCCTGCTGCTGATGCCCATGCTCGACGCCGCCTGTGCCATCCTCTCCCAGATGACAACGATCGCCCAGTTGCAGACAGAGTTGGTTCATTCCAGGAGATAAGGAGCCGGTTGACTGTGTGATTCCCGTGCCATGCTTGCAGCTCTGGGCAAGCATGCTAGTTAACCTCTCCACGCCCCATGATTTCCCAGAAACATACAGGTTCGCCCCCAACAACAGATCGTCGCTGAGATCACCCATCGATCAGGAAATAGGACATGTCCCGCTGGTTATTCGAATGGCATGCACTCATGTCAGCAATTCAGTTTCTGACACGCATTCCAGTCCCCGGCGGCATGCATCAGCCAGGCGCCGATCTGGCCATTCTGCAGCACTCAATCATTTACTATCCGCTGGTCGGTGGCCTGTTGGCATTCCTGACGGGTACGGTCTACGGTCTGGCCTGTTTTGCTTGGATTCCATTGGTCGCTGCCCTGCTGGCACTGGCCTTCGAAGCATTCGCCACCGGTGGCTTTCATGAAGATGCTATGGCAGACAGTTGTGATGCCTTTGGTGGCGGCTGGACGAAAGACGATATCCTCCGAATTCTCAAAGACAGCCGGGTGGGCAGCTACGGTGCTCTGGGGCTGATTCTGGCCATTATTCTTCGGGCAAGTCTCATCAGCAGTCTCGTCGTGACACCTGAAAAATTGCTGCTGGTCGTGGCCCTCGTGGCCAGTTCGGGTGCGATTGGTCGCTGGACGATTCTTGTCATGCGGACTCTCTATCCACTGGTCAGTGGTCGTGATGGTTTATCGAAAGATATTGCCGGTGATGTTCGACCAGGGATGTTTCTGGCAGGGACCTTGTGGCTCTTGCCCACCTTGATATTTGTGTTCACCGTAACGCTGACAACTGCTGCCGATCAGTGGGAAGTGATGGTTATCAGCGTGAAGCTGGCTTTGGCAGTATGCCTTTCCGCAATCTGTGGATTGCTCTGGGGACGATACGCAGTTCAGAAAATCGGCGGCCTGACAGGCGATGTCCTCGGCTGCGGCTGTTACCTCGGGCAGATCATGACACTACTGGTGCTGACAGCATCGATTCCTCGTTGATTGCCAAAGTTAGATATGCCATCACAACGACTTAGTGTGCCATGCTTGCAGCTCTGGGCAAGCATGCTTGATAGACTCTCGACTCGCTATGACGTTCCGCGATGGGTATGAGACATGCCATCACTGCTATTGCTTCGCCACACGACCGTTTGTGACTCTTATCGCGGCATCTGTTATGGCCAGAGCGATGTTCCTCTACGTTCGACCTGGCAGGACGATTTCTTCCGGATCGCACAGAACATTTCCTCACAGAAGCCATTTGATGGGCTTTACTCCAGCCCACTCAGTCGCTGTGCGAAGCTGGCCCATACGCTGGCCGAAAAGATGGGCCAAGCTGTGCAGTTCGATCATCGTTTGATGGAAAGAAACTTTGGCGCCTGGGAACTCCAGCAGTGGACTTCCATTTATGAAGCCACAGGTACAGCCATGGATGGCCTCATCGACCAGCCCGAGACGTTTGCCCCGCCGGGAGGTGAAACCACTCGTTCGTTCGCTGATCGAGTTTGGGACTGGTGCCAGTCACTTCCGACTCATGGACAATATCTGGCTGTGACCCACGGTGGTTGTATTGCCGCAATTCGTGGAGAGTTACTGGGACTGCCAGTTCGTGCCTGGCTGGAACTTATTCCTAAGCCGGGCGAACTTGTTGAAGTCGAGTGGTAAGACTTTCTATGAAATGACAGCGATCTTTCCACAATGCGTCTCCATCTGGAACCCTCGCCCACGTCCTCGTGGGAGAGGGCAGGGTGAGGGTCTTTCCATTGGATAAGCATATTTCACAAAGGCTTCCGCAGGAGCGCCAATTGTCTGCTCTTGGCCAGAGATGAAGAGTGCAAAGCGATGAAAACGATGGTGGATTGAGCGCCCAATACGTTTGAGCTCAACCTCATCCCACCCTCCTCCCGTCAGAACGAGAGAAGGAGCAAGAACCCTCGCCAACTTCCAGCCACTCCGTTCGCAACCAGAGGCAGCACGGAGTAACTTGGCCACCAATCGTTACTTCGCCACCAGCGAAGAAGCCAGGCTGATTTGTGGCTCCAGGCTGCGTTCCCAGTCCGTCTGAGGGCGAACCACCGTGCGGACCAGAGCTGGCAGCGTACGCTTGATTGCCACGGCCTTTCTCTGGAACGAAACCTCACTTTGAGCAATAAACCTCTCATCAAGCTGCAGGGCTTCCGCAGCAGGTTTTTCCGCAGGCGAGATCGGTGTGAAATCAATCGGTGCAGGAACTTTCATCGAACTGTCAGTTGAACCAGGCTTGGTACCATCAGGACTGGCTGCATTAGGCTTAGCAGCATCCGCAGGGGTCTCAACTTTGTTGGACTTGGTGGGATTGGTCTCGGTCTTATTGCCCGCTGCGTCGGCTGGGGCCGCAGCAGGTGTTTCATAACTCGGTCGGAAGGAACCACCAAACTCCGTCGAGCCACCGGCAGGTTCTGTTGTCGGTGCCGGCCTTCTCATGGGAGGCATAGGTGTTGCCGAGTTATCCAGCGGAGCGGAACTTGCGCCACTCCCGGCAGGTGGATTCGATCGGCTGGGAGTAAAAGGTTCCCGGCCCATGGGGTCAATCATCGGATCTCGCCCGGCAGGAAGTGTGCTTCTGCCAGGAGAGGATGGATTGGTGGGATTGGTGGTCGCCGGTGCATCGAACATCGGTGCTTCGCTCCCCGTGTTCCGCGGAATAAATCCATCGCGTTCAGGAGTTGTTCGAGAAGGTGTCGATTCGCGAGGTGTCACCGGAGTGATTTCCGGCTCGTCAAACGTATTACGCGGTGGTGGTGAATAAGGATTTCGCGAAGGAATCGGCTCAAAGGTCTCTGGCGGATTAGTACGTGGTGTTGTGGGATTAGTCCGCGGAGGTGTGGTTTCTGGGATGGGTGTAGGTGTTCCTGCAGGAGCCATATTGGTCGTGCAGTTCCCGTTCGCACAGTTACCACCTGAGCAGGCAGTACCACAACTGCCGCTCCCACACGGATTACATCCGCAGGGATTGCAGGAGTCGCATGAAGAAACAGCGTAGCTGGCGGTCTGACAACTGTTGCAGGAGTTCCCCGTCCAAGCGTAGCCACTGGTGACAACAGAGCTTTGCCCGCTCACCACAGAGCTTTGGCCGGCAGGAAAGTAATAAGTCGCCCAGCCGCCACCTGTGGGAGTGGAATAGTAGCTGGGGGCATAGCTGGTGCGGTAATTTCCGTAGAACTCACCGGCAAGGACAGGACTTGCGGTGCTGCCAAAGCTGGCGGCAAATGCCAGTAGCCAGGCCATGGTGCTGCGCGAGAGCTTGAAATACGTCTTCATGGTGCGATCCCGGATCTGGAAATCGCGAACGGCAAAGGGGTGCGTCCTCCCGATTCCATGACGCAAGCCGCCTGTCGGTAACTCCTACCAACGCCCCAGACTCCGCTGAGACCGCAATTTTCGAATCTCCGTTCTAGCGTGGTGCTGCTGGCTCTGTCAACGAGGGGGGATCGGTCAGGATTGAGGAAATGACCACCTGGTGGGGATCCTGCGGACTTTCTGTCTCAGAATCCGGGTTTTCATCCAAAGATGGTAAAGCCTCAAATTCCCGGCGAGCCGCAAAATAGTAGATCAATCCAATCGCCGAGATCGCCACCTGGATCACCCGGCTGGTGATCGCCATCAGCAGCCCATTACCCGCAGCACGAGCCACGGCAGCAGCATCATGAGGATCGACCGTCAGCGAGTAAAACGCTTTGATCGCTCCTTCCAGTGCACCCATTCCTCCGGGTGTCGGAATGAGCACACCAAAGACTTCCGCAGCGGGGATAAATCTTAAGTGAGCCACAAGATCCGGAATGGGATCATTCCCGCGAATGGTTTCTGCGCACAGGTAAAAGGAAAACAGCATGAAAAGATGTCCGAAAATGCTGATCCCGACACAGGCGACAATGATTGAAGTTCGGTCTTTGTAGAGCGTGGCTGCCTGAAACAACTGATGGGCCAATTTGCCACCCACCGGAAAGCGGCTGAAAAATCGATCCCAGTGATAGCGATGAAGAAAAGGAGATTGAATCACTATCAGGCCAAGAATACCGGCACCGGCCGCCACCCACGTTAACGTCATGATGAGTTGTAACTGGGCGTTAAATGGCAGCGTCGTGGG
>JAIXUU010000253.1 GCA_027483405.1 Planctomyces sp.
TCCGGAGGAGTGGCGGTAGGTATTTCGGATGCAGCAATTCCCACATTCGCGACCTATCGTGGAACTTTCACTGAGAACAGTCGAACAGGACTGCGTGATATGACGGACGGTTCAAGCAATGTGCTGCTCATTGGCGAACGCTATACCCCCGCCACAAATGTTCTGGACGACGACGGTCACGCCCCATGGGCCGGAGTGCTCGACCGGTCAACGGTTGAGGGCCGGGCGACTATTGGCGATACGTGGTTTCGTCTCAACAGCCAACTCACTAATTCCAACCGGGGCTGGACGCCAGGGTTCGGCAGTCTTCACACGGGAGGAGCCCACTTTCTCATGGGGGACGGCACCGTACGTTTTCTCAGCGAGAATATGGATATCGGCACTTATCGCAATTTAGCCATGATCAACGACGGAGCCACCGTTGGTGAATTCTGATTGAGGGTTTGCGTTCATCTTCGTTTTCAATTGACTTGGCCGGGCCATCACCATCGAATGATAGTGATGGCCCGGCTCCACTCGTGAGCATGCTGAATTTCCGCTGCCGGGTCCGTCCGGATTGGGGAGCAACTTTTCCCAAAGTGGTGGAAGCTTTCTTTTCTCCCCCGTTCATAACCCTCAGTGGAAGTCACCGTGACAGGTCTTCTGTTCTTCCGGTTCGAACGTTGGCTGATGGTCGCGCTGATTGTTTTGAATCTGTTTTGGTATCGGATTGAGATTGTTACAGCCGCACAGCCCGAAGCGGGAGTTGGTGGAGCCGATGCAAACTGGCAACCCGCTCGAACGTGGGTCTTCTGTGTGGGGTTGCTGAAATGGGAAAACCCGCAGTACGGCCCGTTCCCGCAGAAACATCGGCGCGATGCCGAGATGCTGCAAGTCCTTAAGGAGTGCGGCGTGCCGGCAGCTCAGATCACGTATCTCTGCGATGAGCAGGGAACCACAGCCGCCATCGAAAAGGAGTTCACTCGTTTTCTCAAGCAGCCGGCGAAAGACGATCTCGTCATCGTTTACTATTGCGGGCACGGCTACAACACGAGTGATCACAAACAGACCTTCCTCGTCAGTTATGATACGGCTGGTCCCAATCGCGGCTGGGAAGTCGCTTCCATTCCTCGTGAGATCAATCGGTTGTGCCGGGCACAGCGCGTGGTCATAGCCCTGGATCATTGTTTCTCCGGTGCCATGGCGGAAGCTGTACGCCAGCTTCCCAATCCTAAAATCTCGTTCGCAGTGCTGGCATCGGCTCACCACAATTCGAGTTCAACAGGGAATTGGACTTTTACCGAAAATCTGATTTCTGCTTTTCGAGGCCGTGGTTACATGGATGACGATGGCAACGGCCAGATCACATTTGCCGAACTGGACGCGAACATTGAACTCGACATGGCTTTTGCCGAACGTCAGATGTCTCAGAGTTTGTTCACAAAAGGGTTCGACCCGCACTTCGTCATCCGGACATCGCACAAACCGACAGACCCGGAAGTCGGCCAGAGAACCGAGATCGAGTGGCATGGAAAGCACTATCGGGGCTTTGTCATCGGTCGCAATGGGGCGTTGAGCCGGGTTCATTACTACGGCTATCAGGAAAGTGACGACGAGTGGGTGACTCCCGAACGTTTGCGAACTCCACTACCCAAAACAAGACCTGTCAACAGCGCTGTGGAGATTCAGTGGAAAAGCGAATGGTATCGAGGAAGCATTATCGGAGTGAAGCACGGCCTCCATCTGGTCAAATATGACAAATGGGGGCCCGAATGGAATGAATGGGTGACTTTTGACCGTCTGCGGGATGTGAAATAGCGACATGATTTCGACATCAGGTCGATCGCACCAACAGTTCATGCCTACAATACTCGATAGACTTCGTATGTTGAACGAAAAGTCATCCGTCGGAGCGCCACGGATTAGCTGATTGGAAATCGCCCGGGAGAGACTCGATGCTGACCTGGAAAGACGTCCTGAACTTTGCTCAACAGGGGAATCCTGTCCCGCCGCGAAAGGTTGAGAAGAGTGACGCCGAGTGGAAAGCCCTGCTGACTGACGAACAGTTTCGGATCACCCGGGAAAAGGGAACTGAGCGCGCCCACAGTTCGCAAATGTGTCGGTTGTTCGAACCGGGCGAGTATGCCTGTACCTGTTGTGGGACAACGCTCTTCGATGCCTCTGAAAAGTTTGAGAGCGGGACAGGTTGGCCATCGTTTACACAGCCCCAGGACATCGGCCATGTGGCCTATCATCTCGATACCAGCTATGGCATGGTGCGCGTGGAAGTGACCTGTAACATCTGCGGTGCACACCTGGGCCACGTCTTTCCCGATGGCCCGGCACCCTCAGGCCTGCGCTACTGCATCAATGCCGTCTCACTCAAGAAAGTGCAAAACCTGGCCTGAAGTGTTTTGGCTCATGGGTGCTGTTTGAAAAAGCGAGTTGAGAATGTGCTTCATGCTCTATGCGGCATCCTCTAAACCTTTACCAACGGTAGCGTGGAATGAAGAAAAGCCAGCTATCGGCGCCACCGATGTGGCTTGCGAAGCCGAGGCGGACTTACGGCACCATCTTTCGCTGAAGTTTCTGAAATCGATCGGATCAAGCACGGGTTGCGGGTGCGGGTTTCGAAATGCGATGTACCAGAACGGCGACTGGCCCGAGATCTGGTTTCGCCTTGATCCCGACGCCCGCGCGCGGGAGTTCGATGCGGCGGATCTGGCCAGGGAAGCGGTCAATCATCAGCAGTTGGCCGATTATCTGGAGGCCCAACTCGGTTCTCACGACATCATCGAGCTTTACGGCTGTTGGGAAGGGGAATTAGGCGAACCTACCGTTCATTCGGAGGCTCTCACTTCGGCGATTCTCCGCGAGGATGAGTTCGTGTTCAAGGAACGTGTGCGGTACATCCTTGGTCCCGGTCAGGTAATGACGGAGTGAGGCGATGTTTCTCCGATTCGAGACCCATGGGCGGCATGCGGAAACCGGCCTGAAGGTCGGGGTTTTCCACGTCGCGTACGAACTGCTGGAGTCAGATCATCTGGAATCACTGGAACGCCGCGAGATCCGGCTGGTGCTCGATTGGTTCGCGGAGCATTTGCCGATCCCCCATCGGCTGGCTTGTTCGCGAAGACCCGGTGCCCACTCGAACGGCGTTTGCTGGTTCAAATCGACCGCCGCCCGCCACGTGTCACAGGTGCGATATCTCGCGATCCTCCTGCGGCAGCAACAGATTGCCGTCGTGGAAAAAAGGACCGTAAATCCCGGGTACATCGCCTTCGAGGACGATTTCCAAGTCGTCGCCGAACCCTTTGCCGAGACCCGCCGGAGATAGCCAGTACTCACGCTGGGTTGCGAGCACGCCACTCGCTTACGAAAGGGATAGCACTTTGGATTGGTAGTCGATGAGGAGTTGACGACCGGCCAGCAATCCAGTTCCCAGCAAGGGGAAGCGACCATCGTTCGCGATGACTTGCATCGCCTGCCAGCGCCCGAACCATTCCATATAGCAGACATATGTTTCGAGTGTGACACGGGTTCCATCCGCCAGGATTGCCTCTGTTTCAACGAGCGATTCCAGTTGCAATTCTCGAATCAACGTTGACGAGAGAACAAGGTGACCATCGAAGGCCGTGTCGATCCAGGCGGTTATTTGAGATGTCGGACCTCGATGAGTTTGCGAGACTTCGATTTCAATCAAAGCCCGATCAGCATCGTCGA
>JAIXUU010000096.1 GCA_027483405.1 Planctomyces sp.
GTCTTCGAACACATTCGTGAGCTGTTTGCTCATCTTCCTGAATCAAAGGTGCGCGGATATCGACCCGCCCGCTTCAGCTTCAACCGGGCCGGTGGTCGCTGCGAGACCTGCGAAGGGAATGGCCAGAAACTCATTGAAATGCACTTCCTCCCCGATCTGTGGGTAGAGTGCGATACATGCCACGGACGCCGCTACAATCCTGAAACTCTGGCGGTCAAGTTCCAGGGGAAGAACATTGCCGATGTGCTTGAGATGCCCATTTCTGAAGCCGTCAAGTTGTTTGAGAGCTTCCCCAAAATTCGCGGGCCGCTGGCAGTTCTCGATGCGATTGGCCTGGGTTACCTCACGTTGGGCCAACCCGCGCCGACACTTTCCGGCGGCGAGGCTCAACGCGTCAAGCTCGCGGCTGAACTTGCGCGGCCCAGCACTGGCAGTACGCTCTATCTACTGGATGAACCGACGACAGGTCTCCACTTTGATGACATCCGCAAGCTGCTCAAGATCCTGCAAAGCCTTGTCGATGCGGGGAATACCGTCGTCGTCATTGAACATAACCTCGATGTGATCAAAACCTGCGACTGGATCGTTGATCTCGGCCCGGCTGCCGGCAGCGAAGGGGGCTACATCGTCGCCACCGGCACGCCTGAAGATCTCGTCCGCATCGCTCAAGGGGAAGTTCCAGATGATGACGCAGCGAAGAAAAATCCTCAGCAGCATGTCTCGTTGACTGCTCAATGTCTCGCCCCGGTTCTGGAAGCGAGCCGCAAGGGAGCCCGCGAAGTCTTTGATGCGAAGGCCGCCCTCGCGCGACGTCGGGATGATCTTGATCTCAAGTCGCTGGGGAAAAGTGCCAAAATGCCGTGGGAGGTCGATGGCCGGAAGTGGCATCTGGTCGACCATCTTGCCAATTCGGGCCGTCCCGCCAAGTGGCCGGTCTCGCTCTTGGAAGCGATTTTCGATCCCTTGGAGGAAGCTGAGGGAGTGGCCGTCTCCTGGAACGATCGCAGTGTGATCGAAGCCAAATCCAAGGGGATTCCCAGCTGGTTCGTGCATACGCTGACCGGGGACGAGTGGCTGCTGCAGGCCAAGTTCCGCGTGGCGAAGGGGACGTTCGACCAGACGGAACTCGCTGAATCCCTCGATCTTCTCGATATTGACGATCTCGATGAACTCCCCATTTATAACCGGGCGGAGCGAGTCCGGGTGAAGGCCATGGCGGGAGGCTTGCAGGAGGTCACGATCTCTCTGGCGAAGGCTGATGATGTCGCCACTCCCGCCTTCCAGACTTTCTTCAAAGAGGCACTGGCCAGCTATCTTTCGCTGGGTGAAAAAGCCGAGGCGTCGAATCCCGAAGACCTGATGCCCTGGAAGAAGCTGGGCCGCAAGTGGCACCTCATGCGGAAGGGGTTTTTGAAGGGGAAAGTGCTCTGGGAACCGGCCGTCGCCGAGGCTCTGTTTGAATTGATGGAGACCACCTTCCCGGCCGCGGAAGTTGACTGGACACAGAAGATGCTGGTGAAGTACCGCCTGGTTCCTGCGAAGGCAGAAGCCAAAGCCGGTGCGAAGCCCCGCGTCCTGGCGAACATCATTACGAAACGCACTGGCAGCCTCGATATTGAACTCTTTGCTCCCGCAGGAACCGCCGGCAGCAAACCCATCACTCTGGGAGAAATCCGCGACCTGGGTGAAGACCCCGCGATTGAAACCAACTCTGAAGGCGAACAGGTGATCAAACTCAGCTTCGTGACGGTTGATCAGGTGAAGAAAGCTACGCTTCTGAAGTTGTTGAAGAAACTCTAGTGATGATCCTCAGGAAAGATTATGCGTCGCTGTCTTGAAAGAATAATTCTATTGGAATCGAGTTGAACGCTTGGTAGTGGCTTGCCAAGTCCGGAATTGTTAAATATCTGTATAAAACCTTCACGAGAAAGCTGCGTGACACACTCGCGGAACATGTTTTTGGTTGCAGGCGATTCATTGGTTAGTTGCGTAAAAAGTTCATCAAACGTAATCCCCTCTGGCAGTTCCGAAATACGACGAGGTAAATCTTCAAGGAGTTGATTCTGAGTAGATTCCTCGGCAACTTTGTCAAAATGGAACTCATTGGTCGGCAAAGTGAGACCACCAATTGCTGAGTCATATTCCCGATCATATCCCAGCATATTCAGGCCAGCGCCACCATAATGAACGAATGAATTCTTCTCATTCCAGTGTAGCCCAACCATCACATCTCGTGCCCGAGGGTGATTCGAGAGGTGTACGAGCCAATAGTCTCTATTAGAGTCGCCTGATCGAATGAAAAATGGAGTGTAATGAGATGCTCCTGAGTTCTTATATATCTGCTCGTGTAGAAGAGTCTGAATCATTTTTTTCCAAGTTGCATTTTGCTTAGCATCTTTAATGACTTCGCTCGGAATAGAAATGCCAATTTTTTGAAGTATTTTCTGCGTTGTATTGTTGGTTGTGAGATAATTTATAAGAGCGTCTGTATTGAATGTGAGGATAATCTCCGCTCTTGACAACTTTGAAAAGATATTACGAATCACATGGAATGGCACATCGGCGTATCCAAATTGGTCGAGGACAAAAATAGCTCGACTCCCGCGTCTCCCCGATACGATTGATTCAATGATCGGGTCGATTTTTTGGAGAAATGAGCCATGGTGAAGATGCAAGGAATGTGACAAAAGATCTCTAAACTCTGAGTTGAATATTGCGAGTTGTAGGCAATCAAAGGTCTCTTTGTTTTTTTCGATAAAGTGGAAGTGAGTGTCGAGTTGCAGCGGTTTGTGTCGCTTCAGAGATGCTGAAGCCCGTGCTTCCTTCATTGCGGCAAGCATCAATAGTGGCGATCCATCGACAATTTCCGAGCCATCTGCGTTGCGGTAGCGGCCACCCCCTGCAAAGCCATCTACAAGAGTTAACTTGAAAGCCGGAACCCTCGGATTGCTTGTCAAAACATCAACGTATCGAGTTAAGTAACGGTAAATTACGCGATGCTTAGCGCGGCTGTGGGATCGAAGGATTGGAAGATCGCCGTCCAATGACCATTCATGGTTTCTGTGCGCCATCTGAACATGCCTAAGCAGGGAACGAATGCTCTCTTGTTGATTTGGTGGACGCTGGTATACTTTCTGCTGCAGGCAATGTCAATTGGACTTGTACATGGTCGGTGATTCTGTTGCAGTTCTGCTCAAACCACGGAGGGGGAGTTATGGGCGAGAGCACTGGAATAGGCTGGACAGATCACACCTTGAACTTCTGGTGGGGTTGTCACAAAGTGAGTCGAGAGTGCAAATACTGTTACATTTCATCAATGATGAAGCGGGCTGGGCTTGACCCTTTTGGTGGCCCGATTCGAACCAAAAACTGGCATCAGGCCTATCGGTGGAATCGACAGAATGAGCGAGTTGGACGGCGCACCCGAGTGTTCACGTGTTCAATGTCGGATTTTTTCCATCCTGGAGCTGACGAGTGGCGTGCTGATGCGTGGAACGTCGTGGCGAATTGTCAGCATTTGGACTGGCTTATTCTTACGAAGAGACCAGATCGCATCTCTCAATGTTTACCTGCTGATTGGTCGACAGGCTACCCTAATGTTTGGTTGGGAGTAACAGCGGGGAAGAAGACTTCGCTTAAACGAATCGATTCACTAGTGAATATCCCGGCAGCAGTGAAATTTGTATCTGCGGAACCTCTCTTGGAGTCGCTCGACTTACGCCCGTACTTATCGAGTATTGACTGGGTTATTACTGGATGCGAGCAAGCTAGGAAAGGTGCTCGCAAGGTTATGGATATAGAGTGGGTGCGTGAAATAGACTCTCAATGTCGGGCAGCAGGTGTTGCACACTTCTTCAAGCAATACTACGTTGAAGACTCAGGTACTCCCTGCACGGATGGAATGCTTGATGGAGTTTGCCGTCAGGAATGGCCTGTTACCAGCTGTAATTTATCATCTAACTCTGCCTCGCAGGGTGGCCCCGGTTGAAATTCCGATTTCTACCGGGGTGGAAAAGCCACAAGAGGTTTCATTCCTTTTCAACGACCATTCAGGCCACTCTGATTTCATACCGGGAGCGAGACTGGCTCGCTGCCTGGTGCCGTCAGCCTCTTCTGCCTGCGGCACACATGTAGGTCGCCGACGACCAACCTGTGCCACCCTGTGGTCAGGTCACCGGCGGACGCACCACCTATACCTACGATCTCGCCAACCAGCCCCGCACGCTGCAAAACTCTTACGGCGAGCTCACCAGTTACAGCTACGATCCTGCGGGCCGGCAAAC
>JAIXUU010000070.1 GCA_027483405.1 Planctomyces sp.
CATTCCCCAGGAACTGAAGCCAGGTTCATCCCCTGTCTATACTCACTTCACATCGAACAATACGATTTTTGGTACACAGTTTAAGACTGAGCCAACGCCCGCTGCCAACTCCTTTCTCGTGTGCGATGCTTCCAGCGATATCTTTTCCCGGCCCATCGATGTTTCCAAATACGGCATCATCTATGGCGGGGCACAGAAAAACCTGGGGCCATCCGGTGTCACGCTGGTGATCATCAGGAAAGATCTGATTGAGCGTGGTTCGAAAGAACTCCCCACGATGCTCCAGTACCGAACTCATGCCAAGAATGAGTCGATGTACAACACTCCGCCAACCTTCGGCATTTTCATGATGAATCTTGTCTTTGGCTGGATTTTGAAGCAGGGTGGCCTCGCTGCCATGGCAGCCAAAAACGAAGCCAAAGCCAAGGTGCTCTATGATTACCTGGACCAGAGCCGCTTATTCAAAGGAACAGCTCAGGCTGACAGCCGGTCGCTGATGAACGTGACGTTTGTCACGGGGAACGAGGCCATCGACCAGCAGTTTGTTTCTGAGGCCACGAAAGCTGGCTTCGACGGGCTCAAAGGGCACCGGAGTGTCGGCGGGATGCGTGCCAGCATTTACAACGCGTTCCCACATGAAGGTGTGGTCGAACTCGTCAAATTCATGAGAGATTTCGAGGCCCGCCAGGCGTAATTAATCGTACCGGAATGTTTTTCATACGACTGGTCAACTCCAACAAGGAATGAGGCCATTGTGAACTGGCTGATATGGCTTCTGCGAGGTTGGGTGATGCAATCGGCATCCCAGGCAGCGATGGACGCTGTCCGGGGGGCGGCCCAAGATTCTGACAAGGCATCAGCTTCCGCAGCGTCGGGGCCAGCCCAATCGACTGCCGGTGAAGAAGACGCTCCCCGCCCCGCAGTCGTCATCATCGCGGCTTTACGAATTGAAATCGCTCCTCTTCTCGCCTCGCTCAAACATCCTCATCACGTTCAAGGTGGTGATTTCGTCTTCCATGGCGGTTTCTGGAAGGGGCATCCTGTGGCCATTGTGGAATCGGGGATCGGGCTGGATCGTGCTCGCCGGGCGACACATGCAGCGATCGATGCATTCAATCCGCAGTGGATCATCTCCGCTGGCTTTGCCGGTGGACTTGATCCGTCGTTGTCGAAAGGGAGTCTGATTCTGGCGGAAAACGTCCAGCTTTATGGGACAACTCAACCAGCCATTCAACTGGGGCTCTCGATGGCTTCTGAGCCAGCGAATAAAATCTTCACGGGTTCCATCGTGACAGTTCCCCAAATCATACGCACTGTCAAAGAAAAGCAAGTTGTTTTTGAGAACACTGGAGCCTTGGCTGCCGAAATGGAAACCTGGGGTGTTGCTGATGCCTGCCGAACTCGCCATTGCCGGATGATCTCAATTCGTGTCATCAGTGATGATGCGAAAACAAACCTCCCACCAGAAATTATGACAGTTTCCGGGCCCACAGGCAGTGTTCGAGCCGGCGCTCTCGTGGGCGCGATTTTGAATCGGCCGGGGAGTATCAACGATCTCTGGAATCTCCGTGAGTCCGCCCTCCAATCATCTGAGAGGCTTTCGGCATTTGTTCAAAGCGTCATGCCGATGCTCCTTCCCTCAGTCGCCTGAAGCTGGTCTTGGTATCGACGGATGCAAGTATGACCGGCCATTGACTCCGTAATGCTTCAAGTATTTCAATCAGCGATGCAGGCTGTGTCGCTCATCTCGTCCCGTTAGGCAGTTTGCAAATGCAGCGCGGGCCACTAGGATAGTGGAGGATTTGCAACGGGCAGCGACACCGGCGTTATGGTTTGGTGCCGTCGTCTTTCGTTCCACCATCTGATGGTTCTGAGTCAACAACGCTGGACTTCGCCTTCGTCAGGCCGATTTCCCAGTCTCGATAATGGAAGGTATTTCACGGAATGATCAACATCGCGCATTCGAACTCGATGGAACTTCCTCCACTGGGCAATAACCCTTCCAGTCATCATGCCGGTACAACGCCAGGCAGCTTCGCCAACCCCCCACGAGTCGCACCAGGTGTCGAAGGTCGCTGGACCTTCTCCTCGCCCGATACTCCCAACATGCCGCAGCCTTCTGAAAAGACGGCTTGGGATTTCCTCCCGGAGGGTTGGTCAACGGTCGAACTCGAAGAGGCAGCCGAACTCTTCGATTACACATCGGGTGCCACCCGCGTTGTCTTTCTGCAGAGTGACGACAGCCAGCGTGAAGTTCGTTTACCAGCCGGCTTTGAACCGTCCACTCAGCTCGAATGGGCGCGTGTCGGCGTGATCACCCCGCAGATGGTGCGAGTCGCTGAACGTGAAGATCATCTCACGCCTGCCCAGGTTCGTGACGAGATCGCCGCTGGCCGGTTGGTGATTCCCGCCAACAAGCACCACCTCAAATACCAGCTCGATCCCATGGCCATTGGCCGGGCGACGAAGACCAAGATCAACGCCAACATGGGGGCCTCCCCCGTTTCTTCCAGCACCGACGAAGAGGTCGAAAAGCTGAAGTGGGCCGAGCGCTGGGGTGCCGATACGGTGATGGATCTTTCCACCGGTGGCGACCTCAATGCCTGCCGCGTGGCCATCGTGCAGAACAGCACGGTCCCCATCGGGACGGTTCCCATCTATTCAATGATCATCGGCCGCAAGATTGAAGAGCTCTCGCACGAGATCATCCTTGAAAGTCTCGAACAACAGGCCCAACAAGGGGTCGATTACTTCACGATCCATGCCGGTGTTCTGCGGGAGCATCTCCCCTTTGTGGTCAAGCGGCTCATCGGGATTGTCAGCCGGGGTGGTTCGCTCCTCGCCCAGTGGATGATCCGCAACAGCGGCCAGAATCCGATGTACGACCGCTGGGAAGACATCTGCGACATCATGCGCAAGCACGATGTCACCTTCTCGATCGGCGACGGCCTGCGTCCCGGCGGATTGGCCGATGCCACCGACCGCGCTCAACTCGCCGAACTGGCGACACTCGGCGAACTGACTGAACGCGCCTGGCGGAAGGGTGTGCAAGTCATGATCGAAGGGCCGGGACACGTCCCTTTCGACCAGATCGAATACAACATGAAGCTCCAGCGGACGCTCTGCCACGGTGCCCCG
>JAIXUU010000391.1 GCA_027483405.1 Planctomyces sp.
GGTAATTCCAGAGTGACATCACCACGATCGCCGGGTCGAAGTGACAATTCCGGGTTGGGAAGTTCGATCCAGATCCGCACCTGTTGACCGACAGGATCGACTTCGGGATTGATAAAAGTGATCTTCCCTTCCAGTGCTTTCACGTGGGAAGGTTGATTGCCAGTTTCTTTCGACGGATCGATGGGAGACTTTTTGCCGGCTACTGGAAGGAATTGAATTGTCTGCCCGATGCGCAGCAGGCGGGCCTGGCTGGATGGCAGAAAGGTGTCGATCCGCAAAGGATTTAATCGCACAACTCTCACGACAGGTGTCCCGGCATCAACCCATTCGCCGCGCTGTTTTTTCCAGTTCACCACCGTGCCAGAGAGAGGCGATTTGATTTCACGTCGGGCGACCATTAACTCGGCTCCTGCCAGTTCCTGTGCGCGAATCTCCTGTTGGAGTGCCAGTTGTCGCTGGTCAAACTCAGCCTGCTCGACCTCGAGTTCGGCCTTCTGGGCAGCCAGTGCCAATTGGTCGAGTTCGGTCTGCGAAACGCTCTTCGGATAACGCGCAACGGATTCAAGCGATCGCGTCAGTTCGGCTTTCGAGACTTCGGCGTTTTTGCGGGCAAAACGCAGTTTTAAGTCACTCTCTGTCAGTGCTTTGGCTAAGGCGAGTTCGGCACGGGCTTTGGCAGCAGCCAGTCTGGCGACCTGGTCATCAATCTGGCCGATCTTCTGACCTTCTTCGATGACTTCGCCTTCGCGGAAAAACCGCTCGACGAGTGTGCCGGATTCTAAAGCCGGAATTTCCAGCTGCTCTGCGACCGTGATTTGAGCTGCCCGAATGGTGATGGTTTCTGCCAAAGCTGTTGAAGCATTCATTGCTAAAAACAGAGTCAGGCCAAACGCGATGGCCAGAGTCGTCCGAGCAACACGTTTGCTCTCAGAGTTCAATAGAAGTTGGTAAGAATTTGGCATGATCGCAGCTCTCGCATCAGACAGTCCGACCCATCGCAATCATTATGAATTGCTAAAGTCTACCGACTGACTGACTCCATCAGAGCGAGAATTAGAAATTTCGCCCAGAAATTGAACTCATCGAAGTGAAGGAGTCGGTTTGTGGAAGCTGGTCGAGGCTGGGAGACTTTTCTGGGCAAACTCAGCGAGGCACGTGGCCATTCGATATCGACGCCATGATAAAGGCGAGTCGCTAGCGGGCGTTGGTTTTCGTCTGCAGTCGGGCAGCGGTCAGTGTGTTTTTGAGAAGCATCGCAATGGTCATCGGCCCCACACCACCAGGAACGGGTGTGATCGCAGCCGCCTTTTCAGAGACCTCAGCAAATGCGACATCACCGACCAGTTTGCCATCGAGTCGATTGGTTCCCACGTCGATCACCACGGCCCCTTCACGAACCATGTCGGCTTTGACAAACAGCGGCTGGCCAATGGCCGCCACCAGAATATCGGCCTGACGGGTGAAGCTCGCTATGTTCCGTGTGCGGCTATGACAAAGAGTTACTGTCGCGTTACCACCCGGCCCTTTGAGAGCCAGCAGATTGGCGAGTGGTTTCCCCACGATGTCACTACGACCTAAAACGACAACGTGGGCACCATCGGTCGAGACGCCACTCGCTTCAAGTAGAACTTGCACACCGTGAGGCGTGCAGGGAAGATACCTTGGGCGACCTTGAATGAGCAGCCCGACGTTCTCGGCATGGAAGCAATCGACATCCTTCATAGGATGTGTCGCATCGAGAACGGCTTCGGGATCAATATGCGAGGGGAGCGGCAGTTGGACAAGGATGCCGTGGATCGACGGATCGTGGTTGAGGCGATCTACGAGTTCAAGTAACTCGGCCTGAGTGGTCGTGGCTGGTAAACGAAACAGATCTGAAGCCATGCCAACACTGGCACAGGCTTTCTGCTTGCTGGAAACATAGACCTGGCTGGCAGGATCATCGCCCACAAGAACTGCAGCCAATCGAGGGGTCACACCTGTCGCGGCGGTGAACTCAGCGACCTGAAGAGCCAATGCTTCGCGAGACTGCTGGGCAATCAGTTTTCCATCAATGATACGGGCAGGCATGTCGATTCCAGGGCTGGGGCAAAACTGCTGGCGAAAGTCTTGCCAGCATGTTCCTGCACCAGCCTGGCCTCGTCAATCGAGGTGCCATTTTCCTGAGGTTCGAAGCGATGAAACGAGCGATTTGCCTTTGGGAAAATGACACAAAGTTCTGACAGTGCCACAGTGACTAGGCCACAGTGACCGGGCCGTGATTATCGCAATGGCCTGCATGCTGATGATGCAGGTGGCCATCGACGAGATAATCGACATGATCGCCGTGAGGAACGGCTGGGTGGCCACAGTTCTCACCATGGATGTGATCAGCCGCATGACTGGTACAGGCATGGCCTGATGTGCAAGTTGCGGGATTGGTCGCATTGACTTCAAAATGATGTTCAGTCACTTGGCCAGCTTGTTCCTGATGATGCAGATGGCCGTCGTGGAGGTAATCGACGTGACCATTGTGCTGAACGGCTTTGTGGCCGCAGTTGGGGCCATGAACATGATCGTGGCTGGTGCATGAATGAGCCATTTGTCGGAGCTTTCTATTGGGCGTGTTTTCAGGAGTGGTCGTGAGGCTCCGTGACGTGCGCGAGCGCATTGGTCACGAGGTCTTTCACATGATGATCCGAGAGGCGGTAGAAGATGTGCTTGCCTTCCCGGCGGGCACCTACGATGCGCTCGCTTTTGAGAAGCTTGAGCCTTTGTGAGACAGCCGAGAGGTTGTCTCCTAAAGCTTCGGCAATCTCAGTAACACAGAGTTCATCGTGGATGAGCAACGAGAGCATCCGCAGACGGCTGGGATCTCCCAGAGCGCGAAAGATATCAGCCGCCATCTGACAGGCTGCCACATCGGCGATGGGCAGCTTGCGTGGAGAATGTGTGTGCTCGTGAAGAACTGGTTCGGCTTCATCCATTCAGGCTACCTCACTCTGTCGTTTCATCAATTGAACAATATCTAAAGTGTTCATGCGAGTCAAGACTCGATTTTTCACCATCCGTTGCAATTGCATAGCAAATCGTTTTTTTGCTGTGTGTGCCAGACAGCCACGGACTTTTCGTGGCAGACTGGCAATTCACAACCCAAGCGAGCAAGCTCAACTGCGAGGATCATCTTACTCTTCCAGAGAAAATTCGTACGTCGGGATGGAAATTTCTATGACGAATCTATCAGCGCCGTCAGGTCACCCGGCACTCATCGTCCAGGATCTCTCGCGTGAATTCTCGAACGGCTCCGAGACGCTGCACATTCTTCAAGGTGTCGGATTCACTGCCAATACAGGAGAGGCGATCGCGATTACCGGCCCTTCAGGATGTGGAAAGAGCACTCTATTGCAGATCCTGGGTGTGCTCGATCATCCGACATCGGGAACAGTCAGTCTTGATGGCGAAGATCCCTTTGCGATGGATGTGACTCAACAGGCTCAATTTCGAAACGAAAAGATTGGCTTCATCTTTCAGGATCATCACCTGTTGCCTCAGCTCACAGTGCTGGAGAACGTCCTGTTACCAGCTTTGCCGCATCGTGGCATCTCGAATGAAGTCCGAGAGCGGGCTTTGGTGTTACTGGATCAGGTCGGGCTGACTGCGCGGATGGATCATAAACCGGCCCAGCTCTCAGGTGGGGAACGACAACGGACGGCCGTCTGCCGGGCGCTGATCAATCGCCCGCGGCTGCTGCTGGCCGATGAACCGACAGGGAATCTCGATCCTGCGACGGCTGAGACTGTGGGGAAATTACTGGTCGATCTGGCGCTGGAGTCACACAGTATTCTGCTCTGCGTCACTCATAGCGAAGCCATGGCTCAATCGTACCCCCGCCGCTGCTATTTGAAAGCAGGTCAACTCGTTGAGAATCAGTGATGCATTCAAAGTGGACTGAAAGCGTGCTGCAATGAAGCCGCTTGTTGATTGCATGCCCAAAACGTTCGAGCTCACCCTCATCCCGGCCTTCTCCCGTCAGAACGGGAGAAGGAGAAAAACCCTCGCCGGACACCTGTCAACCTCGATATGGCCTGAAGGTTCGTGGGAAGTTCACACGCCAGGCAAAGAACACACATCTCCTGGAGATGTTCCCTATGAGCTTGCGAGTTGTGTTTCTTAAAAAAGCTGAGCACCCGAAGCCTCGCAGGTGCGAAACTTCGGGTGCTGAGAATTTGATGCTCTGTCGAACAAGTCGGTTACTGAGGAGTGGCGGGGCCTGCACAGCGGATGAGGTGATCATGGTCAATGTAGACCACTTCGATCGATTCATCCTTGTGAGAGAAGGGAACTGGCCAGCCTGAGCGAATGGTCTTGTCGAAGTAGATGGTTGCTTTGTAGTGGCAATGCTTGAGACGAGCAGGGCCTACCATCGGGAAGAACCGGCAATCGTCGATTCGGTCAACAATCGGCTCCACCACGATGCGTACGTTGTTCATGCTGGTCTCAGCCAGGAAGACCCACCCACCCGACGTGATGTTCGGCATGGCCCGCATGACTTCGTCTTGTGAAGGAGGATCCTGACAGAAGATGGGAGCATGCTCGCCTTCGACAGGATCGAGGACAGGCACTTTCTCGTAACGCTCTTCGCGGATGTAAGCATCCTCGATGAGTTCACTGTAGTAAGGGCTGACAGGGATCAGCGGGGTGGTATCCCAGAACCCAGCAAACTGGAAGGCAGTCCCCAGGAAGCCATCCCAGAGAAGGAGCTGGCAGCCACTGCTGGATAGCGTCGTCATGCCAACGACGACGACGAGCGCCAGGCGCTTGAGCCATCCGTACTTGGGCATCTTCTCACTCCGAAGGGGCAAACTTGACGATGAATGGTAGATTGAGCGATCTCAAAGCTGTTGGATCGCACCGATTGCACCTTCTGTATCGATCACTCTGCCTGTCAAACTGTGGGGTTTTTTCGGATTTAACGGCTGGGAGGTCGCAACTGCCCTTGACGCAGAGTTTCTTCGGCGGTCATTGCCGGGTGCTGTGGGAATGAGTTGGGAGGTGCGAAGGGAAGAAGGGGGAAAGGGAAGAAGTCGGATGTAAGGGCGGTTATGGCGGGTGGTGATTGAGACCTTATGGAATGCCATGGAGATCCAGGATGCTTTGCTTCCTGCTGATGGGGAAATTCAGCAGGCAGGGAAAGTCAGCGGATGGAGATATAGTAGAAGAGAAGAGGGAAGTGAACCTGATGGCCAGCGACGGGGCTTCAAAGCTCGGGCAGCTCACACACACATCTTGATTTCTGCTGAGTCCCTCTCCGGCTGAGTGCCTCTCTCGGCTTGTCGCCAGCGTTTTCCAACAACCTTCCGGCTTCTCCCCTTTCTACCTTCTTTCCTTCTCGCCTTGTTTTATTGTCTCCTGCTTTCCTTTCCAGCTTCTCTCCCGCTCTCCTGCATACCAGTATCCCCACGCCGCGCCCGATCTTCTCCGGCACATGCTGCCGTTAACCGGCTCTGGGAGGTGGAGGATGGCTGAACATCGGCGAATCCCGCAGGCGTTACAATGGTTAGCGTCGAAAAAAACGGAATAGTCTGTGCCTGAGGAACCATCCCACCCGATGTAACGTGACAGGTAGAGATTTTGCCCGCAGGGATTGTGAGGCAGGCTCTTCTGAAATCATGACAGAGGCGAACTCGATCGCCTTTCCGCCCGCAGCAGAATTCGACCGAAGGCCATTCTCGGTGTGTTCCGTCTGCACGGATTTTTGAGATCGAGACATCCCGGCAGTCGGATCATAACCGGTAAGGAGACCAGTTCATGCGTAAGTACGGTCAGTGGGTGTTGACGCTGGGATTGCTGGCAAGCATCCCGAATGTCGGCACTGCCGCCCCCTGGTCGTCGAAGGACGAGCCAGCCGCAACCAAGTCGACAAGCAGCAATCAGAAAATGGCCGAAGATGTGGCCGCCGCTCTGAAGCAGGCTCGTCTGCAGGGTTTCGACATTGAAATTGCCTGTAAAGGTGGTGTGGCCACTTTGAAGGGTAAAGTGACAGACCCCAAGCAGCGCGACAAGGCCTCACAGGTCGTCGAGCGTGTGCCCGGTGTCAAGAGTGTGAACAATGAACTGGTGGTGGTCGATGCCAAGGCTGTCGCCGCCCGCAAGGGGGCACAAGCTGCCGGCCCGTCTGCTGCACCTAAGCAGGCGGTGGCCCGTAATGAAATGCCACCCGAAGATTTCGGTCGTGGTGTGCAGCAGGCCGGTGGTGCCATGAATGCCCCACGTCAGAACATTCAGCAGGTGAACTTCGAAGCTGGTGTTTCGAATCAGCAGATGGCTGAGCAGATTGCACAGTCGCTGACTTCCGCCCAGCTCGATGGATACGATATTGAAATCCGCTATCAGAGTGGTGTGGTGACACTCGATGGTTCTGTGCCAACCATGGCTCAGAAAGCCGCTGCCACCCGTGCCTGTCAGGCGACTTCGGGTGTGGCCCAGGTTCAGAACAATCTGGTCTGTACAGAAGAACGTGCTCCGGCCGGTGGTGCTCAGCCTGTGGGCTATCCACAGATGGCCCCTCAAATGGCACCCCAGATGGCGCCACAGATGGGTCGGCCAATGGCCGGTCCTGGAATGCCACCACAAGTTTACGGCGCTGCCTATCAAGGTGCTCCACAGGGTGGTCCTGGAATGGGCGGCCCTGGAATGGGTGCCATGCCCGGCCCCATGGGTGGCCCAGCCGGTATGCCGATGGCCATGGGCCCCGGGATGCCCGGCGGCGGTGCACCAGGTGCGATGTACAACAACGCTTCGATGCCAGACCATGCCTGGCCAAGCTATGCCCAGTATCCCAACTATGCTGCCGTGACTTACCCACAGCAGTACAGTGCCAGTGCCTTCCCTTACATTGGACCGTTCTATCCATATCCTCAAGTTCCACTGGGATGGCGTAAGGCCAGCCTGGAATGGGATGACGGATACTGGAACTTGAAGTTCCGCTCACGCACCGACAAGTGGTGGTGGTTCCTCAGTCCTAACAACTGGTAATGCATGATTGGCTCTCCTCGTGGGGAGAGAAATCCGAGAATGGCCGGCCCGCAACAGTGATTCACTGCTGCGGGCTTTTCTCGTTTTCCAGCCTTTGCATCAGGAAATAGATGCAGATAACTGAAAATACAGCCTGTTGAGTTGGGCCTGTAGCAGTCGTGACAAGATGTTGCTTTTCTGCACAGCGGAAATGGTGCCCTTCGAGGTAAAACTGAAGAAATCGAAAGCTTCTAACTGCATATTCATTGTCAATGTGATCGTCATGAAACTTGATGACTGGCGAAACGTCACCTGACAAGGAATGAAGCATGTCGATAGCGATTGATGCAGTTGCCGACAAACGGAAGAGTTCTTCGGAATGGTGGGATCGGGCTTACTTCGAGCAGGGCCCGACCTCGATGGACAAGCTGATCTCGAAGGATGCTTCGTGGAATGAGATCGTCGATTCGGCTGAACAAGATCTGGTCGATGCGTTCGCTGTCGGTGGGATGAATCTCGACAACCAGGGCGACTTGCTGGAAATTGGTTGCGGTGTGGGCCGGTTGTCACATGCTCTGGCTCGCCGAACCCGGCATGTGTTCGCTGTGGATATCGCCCCGAAGCTGCTGGAAGAGGCACGCAAGAAACAGACACTGGCGAACATTGATTACTACCTTCTCGATGGCCAGCGACTGGTGACTAATGAACTGAGAAGTGCGTTGGCTGTCTCTCAGCAGCAGGGGCATGCTCTGCAAACCGTTTTTTCGTACGAAGTGCTCTATTATGTCCCAGTTACGCTGTTGAAGACTTATTTTGCAGATGCCTTCGAAGTTCTGGCGCCCGGTGGAGAACTGGTGTTTCAATTGAACTGCGAGCCGATCAGTGCCAGAACCCGAGTGGGGTTCAAACTTCGTGACTGGCTCTATGCCTGCGGGATTACCCAGTGGCGTGGATGGCCGACGCATCCTGATTTTCGCCGACTGGTACACCCTGCTGCTGATGTTTGCCAGTGGCTCAAAGAAATTGGCTTCGAGCAGATTACATCGTGCGGCTCTTTGCGGCAAAAGTGGTTCCGCGGTGTGAAACCTGAGTAGAGTGATGCCGGCACATAGAGTGATGCCTGAAAAAAGAAAGCCCCCGTCTAATTTCGGGGGCTTGACTTAAATTTTGATGAGCTTATCGGCCGACGAAAATAACTCGACCTCGCTGCCAGCGATTACTGTCTGTCTATGTCATGGTTCATGTGAATTCAGCACTTGATAAGTGCCACTAGCTTGTGAAACGGAAATCGAGAGATGTTGACTGGCAGTATTTTGCCTTTGACAAACTCAACCGTGCACCCGATCCCCAGTGCGAACTGAGGTATGGCCAAATGGCCAAAAGTCCCTAACAGCAAGATGGACACAAGTCGTCACTAGACGAGTTCTGGTGTGCGACTATGAGATTCAATTCCCAAGTCACAGCTTCCACTCGAGTGTTCGACCTCTGGCAGATCGAGGACAATTTCTTGCCGTCGAATGCTGACTTCAGCGGGTGCAGTAATCCCGAGCCGCACACGGTTGCCTTGGACAGCAACAACAGTGACCTGAATCCCTTCGCCGAGAAGTCCTTGGCCGATCAGCAGTGACTCGCCAGCTTTTCTTGATAATACGAGCATCTTAACCTCCTTGTCCGACATTCAAACATTGTTACCTGCAAAACATGACCACAGCGGTTGTGTTGCAGGCAGTGGCCAGCACTCCTTTATGCCAGCCGCTCAATAAGTTCACAGTGAATGAAAACAATTCATTAGCCGATCACTTATCCTTGGATCGGTGTACATTCCAGCACACCGGTTCCAAGCCTCAGGACTCATCGCATTCCATCGATTCATCCTGCATTAGTAAACGTACCCGTTCCCTTGTAAGGTTTACGAGATTTTCCAAGATTTTAGCAGAAAATCCGGAAAAAACTGCCGATTCACGAAAATTTTTTCCTGAGAGATCAATCTGAGGTAGGCGGGTAGCTTAGGTTTTTCAGAGACCCTGGAGAAGCTGCGTAAGCCGGGTTCTGTCGTGGACAATCATTTCTCTAGGACGATTGTTGCCAACCGTCTCCAGCAACCGACCCGGACGGTGGGGCCAGATCGGAGAGATCTGGATCAGCGTGAAGCTGAATTCCGTCCTGCTTGGTCTTGCTCCCGGCGGGGTTTGCCCTGCCAGTCTGGTCACCCAGACTGCGGTGCGCTCTTACCGCACCATTTCACCCTTACCCCCAGCGAACTGGAGGCGGTATCTTTTCTGTGGCACTTTCCCGATCCTCACGGATGGTGGACGTTATCCACCGCCGCCTCCTGTGGAGCCCGGACTTTCCTCTCCATCACGAACAAATCACAAAACTGTGTTTTGCCGCATGCAGCGATTGCCTGCCTCTTCTCCAGAGTCGAACTGATAGTAACATATTCTGAAGCTCCATGTGCTCTGGAAGATAAAACCTGGAAAGATCGAGAACCTTCGACAGTATTGACTGCTGAGACAATAATACGAGGAACTCTTTGCGGAGATCAGAGGGGTTGACCTCTACCGTATTCGATGGTCTGTCAAGTTGCTCTGGATCATGCGCCAGCTTCATCGCCAGCACTGGATTTCTTTCTATGTCTTTTTCTTTATTGCCTTTAGCACCTGTTGATGTCGCGCAGATTGCCGAAGTGCAAGCTCTCGTTTATCCCGCGGAATTCTGTGAATCTGGCGATGTCTTTCGCAAAAAACTGGCTCTTTCCGATGCATACGGCCGCGCCCCGATCGCGTTTGGTCATCGAGATGAGGAGTTCGGACTATTGGTCAGCTATGCCATTGCTCATCCCTGGCATGATGCCGCCCCGCCTCCTTTGCACGCTGATGACTGGGAATTGCCTGCGGTATGCAATGTACTGCATGTGCATGATATTGCCGTGGCACCCACCTTCCGTGGTCAGAAGCTGGCCACTTACCTGGTGAATCGCATCTCGGAAGAAGCTCAACAGGCAGGCTGGCAAAAGTTGACATTGGTGGCTGTTCGCGATTCGTGGCCTTTGTGGGAGCGTTTTGGATTCCGCACCATCAGCCCTCATCAGTATGCCAGTGAGCCTGGATTCTGGATGTCGCGCGAACTCAGCCCCGGCAACGGCTGACGACCGACAGCATTCTGGATTTGTGTCTGTATGAACCGGGAGAAAATTTCGCCAATCGAGCCTGCACCCACTTTGTTTGTGGACACCTGTCCTTACCCTCCTTTACAGTCAATTTGAGGGTTGAGGGTGGTTTGGGGAGGCTGACGATGTTCACAGGAATTCAACGCAAAGATCCATGGTTCGTTCCCTGGAACAGTTTTGCCTGTCTGTTATCAATGATCTTCAGTGTGGTTTTGTCTGGTTGCGGATCGAACGAGTCCCGTGCAACTCAGCCTGAATCTCGATTGACCGTCGATCAGCCTTTGAATTTCTCGGCTACAGCAGTCACGACTCCTCATGGAGCAGATCCGCACACTTCGATGAAGTCCAGGCTCTGGCAAAACGTCGGAGATACCCTCGTCATCGAGGCCGACATTCCTGAGGATGGTGATTATGCTCTGGTTCTTGATGGAACGGTGGGCAATGCAAAGCTCCAGCTGAAGTCCACTTTGGGAGAAACCACTCGAAAAACTCATCCCGAACCCTACAGTGCCTGTACTTATCTGGGACGCTTTCCTGCCAAAGCCGGTGTGCAGCCTGTGAGCATCGTACTGGGCTGGATTGATTCCCAGGCCGCTCCATCCACAACTCAGGCGGCTCAATCGTCCCATCAGAACCCAGAAGAAACAGCCTCACGGTTCACCGATTTACAGCAACTCCGCCTCGTCAAACTGGCGGGAAGTCAGGCCGGTGGGCCTCCCGCACCATTGGGATTCACCTGTCATATGGGTTATCCCGATCAGATGAAGCGTGCACCAAAATCTGTGGATCGTATCGCCGAGGTGGGGAGTCCAGCTGTCGAATTTGCGATTGGGATTCAATGCGAGCTGGACGAAAACCAGCGGGTGCAGCGCTGGGGTCTGCGATTCCCTCAGCCTCCCGATTGGAAAAAAGACATCCTCAAGCCTCTTGAAGGGCAGGCGGCTGCCGACTTTCAAACGTGGCTGAAGACAGCCTTTGCCCGCGCAGTCGAAAAGCAGCTCGAAATTGCGATTCTCATGCATGCCGATACGAGTGGCCCGGTGTACGTCTGGCGGAATGATTTCGATTTCGATCCGCTAATCCCTTGCGAAAATCAGGCATATGTCGATGTCGGGCCGCTGGCGGTCATCCAGGCTTTGAACGAATCAGTCCCTCCCGATTGGCCCGTCCGGTTTTCGATTACTGGTGAGATGGGGACGACGATTACCCGTTATCCCCAAGCGTGGATCACTGTGATCGAACGTCTGCGAGCCGCCTCGAAACTGAACAACCTCCAATTGGGGATTGGCCTCAACCACACCTTTAATCGCGGGAAAGTTCCCTATAGCGAAGCTCAGGGTGCTGAACTCGCCCGGCTGTGGCAAACGTGCGATTTCCTGGGGGTCTCTCTCTATAAAGATCTCGAAATTCCCGCGACTCCTGAGGATTTTCTGGGCCATCTCATTTATCTGGATTCCGAAATGCAAGCTCTGGGAGCCCCTTTGCCTCGCAATAAACCGCTCGTTGTGACCGAGTTTGGTGTGGGTGGATCGGGCATGCTCGATGGGGGAAAAGTGGTGCACCCCGCCGAAAAAGTCGAGCACATTGCCCGCACTCCCTGGGCGATGACGATGAAGATTTCTGAAAACCCGTGGACAAATTCAGAGTACACCGCGTACCGCCGGCAGGTTCACGACGCATTTTTAAGGTTTCTTGCCGATCAAAAATCTCCCTGGAAAATCCCCGTCGCCTACTTGTGGGCCTTAGGTTCATGTGATCCTGTAGGGATTGAAAATCCGGGTTTTGAAGATCCGGAGATTGCCCGGATGATCCGAGTTCACAATCAGAAAATCGCTGAAAAACCGGCAAAAACAGCACAATCAAACGGCGCAGATGAGTAGCTCAGCTCTCTCTCAATGACGCTCGTCACGCCGGCGGATTGCGATGCGTTGTGTAAAGCAGGTCGCATCAAGTCATCAGTGACTTTTGATCACCTGTTCGAAAAACCAGGTGTGCGTACACTTGATCCGCAAAGTTTTTGTGGTTTACCGTGTTTGACAGTCGCGTCAGGTCGTCTGACACGAATTGGACTTCTGAGCCTCACTTCCTGGTCACTCATCGATCAAGGTTGTTAAGGATCGGCAGTCTTCTTCCACAGGGAGGGATATCGAATGAAGTACGGAATCGTTTGCGCGGCGCTGGTTTCAGTGGCATGCCTGTTCGGACACACCACAAGCGGTGTCGCCAATGACTACAGCTATCTGACTCAGCACCCAACGATTCAGCGACTGGTGCAGCTCACCAACGCTCACCGCGGTCGTATGGGGCGGGCCCCGCTCGCTCTGAATCCTGTCATGTGCGCGCATGCCCAGCAGCATGCCAATTACATGGCGACAACTGGTGTGTTTGCTCACAGCGGTCTGCCATACATGGAAGTCATCTTCCAGGGTGTGACCTCGGCCGATGCCGCAGTTCAGGGGTGGATCTATTCACCTGCTCACCACTCGATTCTGTTGAGTGGTTCTGAATGTGGCTTTGGGTACATGGTCTCTGGCGGGCGTTACTGCTGGGTGGGCGTTGTTCGTTAATCGATTCCGTGCAGTCGGCTCTACGATCACGAAACCAATCCTGGAGAGTTCGCCTCTCGGGTTAACTCTCAATACCCGTTAATGTCCGAAATCGAGTGATCTGGCGAATTTGCGTTCGTCAGATCACTTTTTTTCTTACCTGGATAAGACTCGATACCGCCAGGCTTTCGTCCTCTCCTGTTGTTCAAACTGGGTGGATTTGAGAGACTTTACCGCCGATCCAAGAGTCGGGTCTGTTAATGAGAGCCTGCCGAGGAAACGAACATGGTGCGATCTGATGTCGTCATTATTGGAGCCGGAATTGTCGGCCTGGCGACGGCGTATCGCCTGCTCGAACGCTTTCCCAAAGCGCTGATCACAGTCCTCGATAAAGAGCGTGAAATCGCCCAGCATCAAACCGGACATAACTCGGGCGTCCTGCATACCGGTATCTATTACAAACCCGGCACCATGCGGGCCATCAATGCCCGGGAAGGGAAGTTACTGCTCGAACAATTCTGCGATCAGCACGATATTCCCTACGAGCGCTGCGGCAAGGTGATCGTAGCCACTCAAGAGGCCGAACTGCCACAACTCGACAAACTTTTCGAGCGAGCCATGGCCAATGGTGTCCGGGCGGAAAAGATCACTGCCGAACGACTTCGCGAGATCGAACCTTACGCCAGCGGTGTGGCTGCACTGCATGTTCCCGAAGCGGGCATCATCGATTACCGGCAAGTCTGCGACAAAATGGCCGAAGTGATCCGACAGCAAGGAAACACGATTCTGACATCTGCCCGTGTCTACGGCATGTACCGCGACGGGAATCACATGGTCGTCGAAACCACTCGCGGCCCTGTGGAAGGCAAAACCGTGATCAATTGCGGGGGGTTACAAAGTGATCGACTCACCTGGCTCTCCGGACAAATGCCACCCGCTCAGATTGTCCCGTTCCGAGGCGAGTACTTTGAGCTGAAACCTTCAGCGCACAAACTCTGCCGGGGCTTGATCTATCCAGTTCCCGACCCGAGTTTTCCCTTTCTGGGTGTGCATCTGACCCGCATGATTCACGGCGGAGTCGAGTGCGGCCCAAACGCTGTGCTGGCCTTTTCTCGCGAGGGCTACCATAAAACCAGCTTCAACCCCTACGATCTTTTCGAAACGATCACCTATCGTGGCTTTTTGCTCCTGATGCTCCGTAACTGGGATGAAGGGCTGCGGGAACTCTGGCGTTCACTCAGCAAGAAAGCCTTTGTCACAGCGCTTCAAAAGCTGGTTCCGGATATCAACTCCGACGACCTGATCCCGGCACCAGCCGGGGTGAGGGCACAAGCCTTACTGCCGACGGGCGAACTGGCGGATGATTTTCTGATTCAGGAGCGCGACCTCGTTGTCAACGTCTGCAATGCTCCGTCACCGGCAGCGACGGCTTCTCTCAAAATTGGCGACTTTGTTGTCGATCAGATTGCCAATCGGCTGGCCTCCTGAAAATCGTCTGCTCTTCTTTCCAAGCTCCAATGCCTCGATCAGCCCGGGTTAATTTGACGGTTGTTCCACAGGTAGGGTTTGTGCGGGCCTGGTCGTCACTCTGGCGACTTGAATAAAAATCGGCCGAACGGACTTCGCGTCAGGATCGAACAACTTTCCAGTGAGTTTTTCACTTCCCCATTTCCCATCTGGCGAGACGTGTTTTCTATGGGGTATCTTATCGATAAGAGAAAATGTAACGCCTCAGGGACGGGCACCTCCACACCATCCAAATCGCTCCTTTCAGGAGTCTGAAGCGACCCGTTGGTATCGAATAGCTCAGAATGACCGTCACTTCGGCCTGAACGGGCTGACTGACAGGCATCGTTCAGGGTGAAGTTGTTCCACCAGGACTTGCTCTGATCTCTCTGGAATCGCGCTGGCACCAAGTATTTTTTGTGTAGCTGATTCAGCCCTCAAGCTGCTGAATCAGAGGATTGACCATGGAAAAAAAGTTCTTCACTGCCGACGAAATCATCTCCACGTTTGGACTTTCGCGAGATCAGATTGAATCTCTCGTGCAAGAGGGCCAGCTCAAAGCCCTGGCCGATCGAGGGACATTCAAATACAAGCGTGAGGAAATCGAAGCACTGATTGCGGGGGGATTGACTCCGGCGAATCCCGTTGCGAATGCTGGTAACTCCGATTCAGATGTCATTTCGTTCGATTTTGATGGAGATTTTTCTGCCAGCCCGGATGCCGTCTCGTTCCTGGAACTGGATGAAGATGCTTTGGCGACCGCTCCCGTGAAAGGGAACGATTCTTCGAGCGATGTCTCTGTTGTCGATGACGGAGACGATCTCATGGATTTTCTGTCTCAACTCGAAGATGCACCCGCTGCCGACGAACCCACGATTGCCGATGAACCCGCCCAGGTACAGACGAAAAATAACTCCCTGACCGATCTGTTCAATGACGATGATTTTGATGAAACTGCCGGCGGTACGGACCTGGATCTCGGTGAAGCGGCTGCTCAAATCCAGCCCACCCCAGTTGCAGAAACCTCCAGTGGTTTTGTCCAGAACCTGATGACTGGCAGTGATGATACTTCCAGTGTGCATGGTGACGAATCTGAGCTGCAGGATGAATCGGGCATCGGGCTCGACTTTCCTTCGGAAGCGGCTGCCATGTCCGCCAACAATCTGGATTTTGAAGATTCCAATGAAAGCGAAGAGACTGGCATTCGTCTCGAACTTCCCGAAGAAGCCAACACAGTCATCGATGATGGCTCACTGGCACTCGGGATGGAAGACAGCGGCCTCTCGCTCGATACGGGCGAACCAGCGGCCGACGAAAGTGGGTTCATTCTCGATGCATCGAGCGATAGCAGCTTGAGGATGAGCACAGCCGACAGTGGGCTTTCGCTCGATACCGGCGATAGCGGATTGTCTCTCGACACAGGGGACAGCGGTCTCTCGCTGGATACTGGCGACAGCGGCTTATCGCTCGACGTGGGAGATTCCGGTCTTTCGCTGGATATGGGCGATTCAGGGCTGTCGCTGGATCTGGCTGCTGACGATGCGGCGCCCGCACCAGATACCACCGGCACACAGCGCATGACGGTCAGTTCATCAGCCGATGATGATTTTGATCTGAGCGATGAACTGTCTCTGCAGGATGAAGAATCGCTGGTGGAATCCAGTTCCACCCAGCGTCTGGCACGAGAAGAGCAGTTCCAGGAAGAAGACCTGTTTGCCACCCAAATGCAGCAGGATTCTGCCGACGAAGTCTCGGAAGAAGATGTGACCCAGATGTTGATTCTGGGTGAAGACGACGATCAACCAGTGGCGAAAGGGAGTGGGAAAGGCCGCAAGCAGGGCATCTCGGATCAGTTCACTCTGGGCGAAGAAGTCGAAGATCTCGAACTGACAGACGACCTCGAAGAAGCCGTCATTGACAGCTTCGACGATGACGACGAAATCGAATCTTTAGGCGGTGACGATCTCGTCATGGAAGACGATGATGAGGATGCTGTTCTTGCCGACGACGAAGACTTCTCGGAAGAGGCCATGCCGACGCGAGGTTCTGCACGAGCCGAGTCGGCAGCTTATGCACTCCCTTCGTTCGGTGTCCCCACGACCATTGCCTTGTGTCTGGGTGGATTATTCGTCGTCCTTAACGGCTGGCTAGTCTGGGAAGCGACTGCCACCATGTGGACAGGGGCCGAACCATCGGCCGCAGCCGCTTCGATCATTAACTCGCTGGCAGGTCTGATTGGTTGATCAACTCCTTTAGCCCGGA
>JAIXUU010000056.1 GCA_027483405.1 Planctomyces sp.
AGCCGACATCCGTACTACTTCCGCAAAATGCTCGTCAGCGGGATTAAGGCCGCTCAGCCGGGCGATCTGGTGAAAGTCGTGTTAGAAGAATCGCAGCAGACACTCGGCTACGGGCTCTACAACCCGCGGGCCGAGATGACTGTCCGCATGCTGACGCGGGGTGATCAGATTCCTGATGAAGCGTGGTGGAAATCAAAGCTTGAGGCGGCTGTCAAATTCCGTACAGAGACCTTGGGACTCGAACAGCAGGGCAATGTCTATCGACTGGTGCATGCCGAAGGAGATGGATTGCCGGGACTGATGGTTGATCGTTATGGCGATGTTCTTTCCGTCGAGGCTTTCAATCTCGGGATGTATCAGCGGGCCGAAAGCATTCTGGATCTGCTGGCGGCATGCACGGGAGCGAAGCATGGCATTTTGAGGCCCGGCGCTTATGCCGCTCAACTGGAAGGCTTTGATGCTGACCCGTTTGGCTCGGAGAATGCTCCTGAGAGTGTACAGGTGGTCGAGAATGGCGTGAAGTACGAAGTTCAGTTTGAGGACGGACACAAGACGGGCTTTTTCTGTGATCAGCGGCAGAATCGCGCGCGAGTGGCTGAGTTGGCAGCCGGGCAGCGTGTGCTGGATTTATGTTGCTACTCGGGCGGATTTGCTCTCTCGGCGGCTGTTGCCGGTGCAAAAAGCGTACACGGCGTTGATCTGGATGAAGCGGCCATTGCTGTGGCCAAAAAGAATGCCAAGCTCAACAAAGTCCAGATTGAGTGGGCGCATGCTGATATTTTTGCCTGGATGCGTGAAGCCCAGAAACAGGGGCAGCAATGGGATATCGTGGTTCTCGACCCGCCGAAACTCATTCGCACACGTGATGATTATGAAGATGGTCGCAAGAAGTATTTCGATATGAATCGACTGGCAGCCAGTCTTGTCGCACCAGGCGGCATGCTGATTACCTGCAGTTGTTCGGGGTTGTTATCTTCTGCCGATTTTACACGGGTCACGGGCTATGCGATCGACAATGCCGGTCGATCGGCCCGACTGTGTGAACAGACCGGTGCCGGGCCCGATCATCCGGTGCATGTGCGCTGCCCGGAATCGCTCTATTTGAAGGTGAACTGGTATTGGTTCGATGAAGCTCCCGTGACGAAGTCTACGCACTTGCCGGAAGACCTCATGGAGGACTTCACAGACGAGAGCGATGCTTTGGCAGACTCAGACGAATAGAAAATCGCTGAGCTTCTGCTTCATCGAAGAGCGGTATTGATTACCAGATGGGGATCACTTTGCCCGAGCGATCCTGCTTGAAGGGGACCCAGGCGAGGATCATCCGCTCGACTTTCATATCGGTCTTCTTAGGCGTGAGTTGCGTTTCTTCCAGCACATATCGAGAAGGGTCGAGTCCGACGATTTCATCAATCTCGTGCTGGAAGTCGTCCTGCAGCTTCTGAATCTGCGAACGGACAGCCTCGACGGTTTCTTCGGCTCGGCCAACATCGCCCCGTTCTTCCAGAACTCGCGAGGCAGCACGGGCTGATGTCGCTGCTCTGGAAAGGTTCGTTGTCGAGATCTTCTTCCGGCTGGTGAAGGCTCCCAGCAGTGATGTTCCAAAACTGATGACGGCGGAAAGTGTCTGGGAATTTGCCTGACTTTTCTGCTTCTCAGCCGTCTGCTCGGCTCGACGCAGGCGGTCATCGAGAGTCTGCAGTTTGGATTGATACTTGGCCTGAATTTTGGCCTTGGCCAGTTCCCTTTGATCGCGATGCCCCTGATCCAGCCTCTGGCGGAAATCGCCTTCGGATTCGCCTGGCAGCGAGATCCCTTTGGGATCAGCACATTTGAAAAGTGACAGCTTTCGCGAGCGATAGAGACAATCTTTCAGAGCTGTCGCCTGAGAAGTGTACGTCTTCGCTCGAAAGAGTTCAGCAGGAGGCTGAGTAAAGGTGGCATTGGCGTCAGGGCTGCTGGCAAGGGTTAACTCCCCTTCGAGTTCTTCGGCAGCTTCCCAGTTGAGAGCCTCGCCTTCGTGGGCTGGCAACAGGAGAGAGACTGTCTGCCATTCGTCGATCCCACCTGTTGTCTGTGTAAAGTGAATACGGGCTGTGGCGTACAGCGCGGGATGATAGATCAGGTTCTCGCCCGTCGAGAGAGCACCCGACCGCTCGATGAAGACTTCCGAAACTTCGGGCGGAAGGACAGGTCTGGTTCCTGTCGCAGCATCCGCATGCCAGGTCGAAGCGGTGTGATCCTCGGGCATTTGCGATTTGCGTTCGTCCATCAGCAGTTGAATCTGCTCTCTGCTGAGTGGCCCCCGCAGATAGGAAAGAGCCCAGCGCGACTGGAAGACTGTGGGCTGATCATCGTGGACGTTGTTCATCAAAAACACCCGACTGCCCAGCGAAGACAGGAGTTTCTCCATCGAACTGCGATCAAAGGCATGACCAGTAGCTGTCGAGGCTCCTTCGAGACCATCGAGCACACGAAGTTTATCGCGCTCGGTTTGTAAACGACCGATCAGCCAGGTACCACAATTGGATAGGCCCTTGTAATCGAGATCGACCGGGTTCTGAGTCGCCAGGACGCAACCCAGACCAAAGGCGCGGGCCTGCTTGAGTAGCGTGAGCATGGGCTGTTTGCTGGGTGGGTTGGCACTGGGCGGGAAGTAGCCGAAGATTTCATCCATGTAGAGCAATGCTCGAAGTGCTGTCGTCCCGGATTGAGCGCGCATCCAGCTGATGACTTCACCGAGCAGGATGGTGACGAAGAACATGCGCTCGGCATCACTCAAATGGGAGATGGAAAGGATGGCAATGCGGGGTTTGCCTTCGGGAGTGTAGAGCAGACGCTGAATGTCGAGTGGTTCGCCAGTCATCCAGGCTTGAAACCCGGGCGAAGCGAGCAGGTTGTTGAGCGACATGGCAAACGAGAATCGGTCTTTAGCCGGGAAGAAACTCTCCAGATCGAGAAAGCCGACTCGATCAAAGGGGGGCTGCTGGATATCGCGAATCAACCGGCCCAATTCGAGATTCTGCCCGTCGCGCCATGATCGTTCGACGAGTGTCGAAAGAAGAATATGTTCTCTGCTGCGGAGTGGATCGGCATCAACGCCTAAAAGTGCCAGCAGTCCCGAAACGGCACTGCCAATTCTTTCGCGAAAGGCCTCGGCGTTATCGCGAATGACGGGAGGCGGAGCCGATAGCGATTTGAGAATTGTCAGCGGGACACCGACAGTGCTGCCGGGCGTGTAGATGCAGACATCGGCCGATTCGCGGAAGCGGGAAATTCGCTCGGGAGGCTGATCCCAGGCCGCCAGTCCCTCTTTCCACTGTGTCGCTGTTTTGGCTGCGAGTTCATCGACAGTGAGCCCTTTGCGGGTGGCTTCACCGGCATCGATCCACGGTTTGAAATCGCTGGGCTTCAGTGAGGGAAACGTCAGAAGGAGATTCCCGAGATCGCCTTTGGGATCGATACAGATCGCGGGGAGGCCATCGATCGCCGCTTCTTCCAGAAGTGACAGACACAGGCCCGTTTTGCCGCTCCCTG
>JAIXUU010000062.1 GCA_027483405.1 Planctomyces sp.
CATGGAATCTGTTCCGGGGCGCGTATTGCGAGTTCTTGGCAACGAAGAAGACTTTGCCCGTCAGGCGATCACTCTGGCCGGTGAATCCGGGCGTGCGAAAGCCACGATTTCGCAGGAACCACCGAAAGATGTCGCCGGGCCGGGAGCCCCTCAACCTGTGGTGGAAGCCCCGATCGGAGTGCTTCTGCCCGAACTGGGAACGGAATCCGTCGAAAAAGTGCGGGCTCTCGTGGGCGAGTATCTGGCGAACATGCCGGAAGAAGTGGCTCAGCGACGACTCGCCGAGATTGAGCGTTCCGGTTGGGATCAGGTTCACTTTGCCTGGTGGGGCGGGATCAAGCAGTATCAGCCGCACCATTATCGCGTTCAGGGGCCGACGTTCATCATCGAATACAACAACACCCAGGATGGTGCTAACCACATTCATTCGATGTGGCGGGATGTGCGGGGAGATTTTGGTAAGTCGTTGACGTAACAGTCGATGGCACTGCAACTAAAGTTTTTTGCTCGCAGGGATGATGAAGACCTGAGAAAGTGGCGATCGGCGAAAGTGATTCAGGCTGTTTCTGCTGGCAACTCCCGATTTCACTTGGAGTTGCGGCGAAATGGCCCGCTCGCTTGGCTTGACGCTTGCCCTATCAGAGTTTTATGCTTTTACCGATCTTGTGGGCATGTGCGCCACGAGTGCGCTGTCGTATTGAGACAGCATTCTCTTCAGCGATGAATTAAGCTCCATGAATTCTGAACCATCGATTGAATCTCAACTGCAGGAACGTGAACTCGGAAAGCTCCTTCTCAAGTCGAGTGGCTTTTTCGAACGCTTTGGCCTGACACTCGTGGCTGTTCTGGTTGCCATCGTGATCGGGTCGATTGGCTATATCATTTATTCGACCAATCAAACCGCCCGGCTCGCAGCCGCCTGGTCTGATGTGGAAGGGACGACACTTCCTGCAGATATGGAAGCATTGGCCGAGCGTTATGCCGGCACACCGCCCGGTGAATGGGCCCGCTTGCGAGCTGCCGAACTTCGCTTTGACGAAGGGATGCTGCAGGTCAACCGCAATCGCGCTGCCGCAAACAGCGAGTTCAAGGAGTCGAAACTGGGGTTCGAGAAGGTTCTGGCAGAGAACAAGTCGGCCAACATCCTGCGTGAACGTGCCCTCTTTGGTCTGGCCCGCGTGCTCGAAGCGACTTCGAATGCCGACACCAAACCTGCCATTTCCAAGTACGAAGAACTGGTCACCGAGTTTCCACAATCGATCTTCAAGCCGATCGCCGATGAACGGATCAAGGCCCTGGCTTCTCCAGAGACCAAGAGCTTCTACGAATGGTACAGCCAGCAGAACCCCAAGCCCGAATCACCCGCTCGCCCTCGCGATGGCTTAGGTGGTGCACTCGGTCTTCCCGGGCTCGACCTGCCTGGCATGACTCCTCCGGCTTCGCCAGCGGGTGGCAATTCATCGCCTGTCAAGTCGACAGATTCACCCGTCAAATCGACCGAAGGCGATATTCCGCCCGCCGCTGCACCTGCCACAACCGCGACTCCCAAAGAGTCCGCGACTCCCAAGGATGCCGGTACTCCAGATCCTGCACTTCCTCCCGCACCAGCGAAGCCCGAAGCGGCACCAGCCAAGCCCGAAACTCCAGCGGCTGAAAAGCCCGCGACTCCCGAGGCTTCCACCAAGCCAGCAGACAGCCCCGCGATTCCGCCACAGCCATAATTTTCCAGTTGCGGCATATCGCCAGGCTGGTTGATTGATGGTCTCTGGTTCAAGACCGGGCTGCTGATCTTCAGGTGCTACACCCTGGTCTCAGCATGTGGTATTCTGGAGTGTGATCTCAGGCCCGGCTGACGGGCCTGTTGTGTTTTATTGATCGTTCTTTTCTGATCGTTCTTTTTCGGCCCACTGGCCACCCACGAGATTGCCATGAACGAGCCTTCGATTTTCGGTCTCGATGACAATCCCGCACTGGTGCTCACCGTCGAAGCTCGTGCCCACGGCTGGCGAATTGACCATTATCTCAGCCGCCTGTATCCCAACTTCAGCCGGGTGGCCTTTCAGCGCACCATCGAAGAGGGCAAAGTCCTCGTCAATGGCTTGCCCGTCAAGATTTCACGCCGCCTGCGCGTCAACGACGTGATTGAGTTCTCGCTCCCTGCAGAGCCCGATCAGCGGGTGCAGCCCGAAGATATTCCGCTCGATATTCTTTACGACGACGAATATCTGTGTGTGATCAACAAAACCGCCAACATGATTGTTCATCCGGGACGCGGGAACTATCGCGGCACGTTGGCCGGTGCTTTGCAGTTTCACTTTGACAGCTTGAGCGATGTGGCCGGCCAGTACCGTGCGGGGATTGTCCATCGACTCGACCGCGATACGAGTGGTGTGCTTGTCGTTGCCAAAGATAACACGGTGCACCAGCATCTCAGCCGCCAGTTCGAAGAGCGTTCGGTCGAGAAAGAATATCACGCCATCGTCTGGGGTGAGATGCAGTTCGACGCGGATTACGTGGAAACCTATGTGCGGGTGAGCTTCCGCAATCGCGAGCGGATGATGGTCTGTCCACCGGGCGATAATGCTCGCCAAGCCGCTACTTTTTACGAAGTCCAGCAGCGATTTCGCGGCTTTACCTATGTGCAACTACAGCCGCAAACGGGCCGCACGCATCAGTTGCGCGTCCACATGCACCACCTGGGTCATCCGATTATCGCCGACCGTCTGTATGAAGGGAAAACGTGCGTCAAGCTGTCGGACATTCTGCCGGAAACTCCTGAAGAAGCCGATGAAACCTTGATCGACCGACAGGCCCTGCATGCCCGCCGCCTGGCCTTCAATCATCCGGTGACCAAAAAGCGTATGGTCTTCGAAGCCCCCTTACCGGCCGACTTCCAGAAGACGCTCGACACACTCAAAACCCACGCGATCAAGCCCAAAAAATCACCCTCGTCGAAGCTGCGCTAAGGTGTATTTATAGAGCTCTTGTGAGTCCTGTAGGGTGCAAGAAGTTCCGACGGATTGCACCATCTTCTGCCAGTTTTTAGTATATAAACACTAATGAAACACTCTGACGTGATCGCATTGTAATTACCAGGAAATTGGTGATGGAAAACGCGAAACTAAAAGCGATCGAGGCATCTGGTTGGAAGGTTGGCGACGCAGCAGATTTCCTTGAGATGAGCGACGATGAACGTCAACTCCTTGATGCACGGATGAAACTGGCTCAAGCGGTTTGCCGCCAACATGACGCCGAGATGTTATCTGAGAAACAGTTAAAGATAATCCTAAAACTGTTTTGACAGTTGCAAAGTGATCGAACTTGTCACTCTGAGGTCGTAGAATAACAATCAATCACCGAGTGACTTTCCTAAGCCTCACGTATTCGTTTGGATTTTATGTCACCCTTGATACAGTATGGGCAGCCACAGGGACGTTTTCCTTTAGCGTCCGGGTAGTACCGCCATCCCATCACCTGCGGTAAAGAATTAATCTTCAATACTTCAGCAGGAGCAATCCTGCGCGGAATGATCACCTCAAATCCTTCCGGTCGCTCATTATTAAAAACGACACCAACAGCCTCCGATGCCAACATAATTTGATGGCTCTGATTGTAATGTCCAACCATAACTTGTTGATTGTCGGGGATTCGGAAGTACACGCCGACAATAGTCCGTTGTCCCTTGCGTTTCAGTTCACGAAGCCACTGATGAGAGACATAAAAATTGTCTACTACGGGCATGGCAAAGACGATTCGACGGAAACCGTACGCTACCAGCTGTGACTGTCGGCGCGGTTTGATGCCAACTCTGCGTATCGAGTTGGTCTCCTTTTCATTTGCGAGATGTACGAATAGTGCCACGATCACAACTCTTTCGAATCAACAATTGAAAGACCATCATCTCCAGCACATCTACTCAGCTCCATGTTACAAATAGCACATGTGACGCAACAAAAGAACTCGACCATTATTTTTTTCGCTTCTTGAATCGACCGGGAATTGCGAGGAATTTTTCAACCTCCTTATCAATGGGTTCCCAAATCCGCCTAAAGGAATCGATTTCTGGCTTGATCTCATCGGGCCAGTGGATTCCCTCATAGACTCTGGTTGTCAATACACGATCATTGTCCGACACCGATAATTCATAGATCGGAACGTCCTCAAGACACCCATTGTAGACAGGCTTTAATAGAGCCAGTACTTCTTGGCATTCTTGAATTCTCAGATCAGGGAAATCGATTTCGAACGATTCTTCTCTTTCCGTTCCCTGGTCGTACCATGAAGCCTCAATAATGGCAGTTCCATGAGCTGCTACTATATTCCAGCGAAGAAGATGAGTCGTCCACCCGTCAAAGTGTGATGCCAATAAGTGCATTAAACACTCCTGTTCGGCACTATGGGATTTCTGTGATCATCAGTTCGATACAGCGGGCTGAGTTTGCGAGAATTCGATAATCCAGTTCTCCGCATCATCACCGAAATCTTTATTCGTCGCCTGTCGCAGCATGCCAATCATCTGCCGCTCAGCCATGGATCGTGTTCGTTCAACAACCTGACTCAACGGTGACCCAACAGTTTGTTTGGTTCCTGGAGGGTAGTAACTGTGGGTGTAATCCAGGCAACTGATGATCGCTGGAACGTCCGGCGGCATCCGCTGGCTGGCTTCCGAGGCCTGATCAACCATCTGAGCAAATATCATCGTCTGCTCATTGGCAAACGAAATCCGAATCGATGTCCATACGGACGCAGCTTTCGTCCATACGAAAGCAACAGTAATGACGACCATGTATGTCGCTATGATGACCCGTAAGGGCTTCATGAGTTGCCACCAGAAAGACTTGATTCTCATAGATATCTGCTCAAGTCATACAGTGATCTTGTTGCCATGCTGAGTCAATGATGTTCAGTAGGGCTCTTGCTCCTTCACCATAGGGAGCTCACCCCACCGTCGTTGTGAGCCAGCGTCTCCCATACCCCTTTTCTTCCCGAACCTCCCGAACTTCGTGGTGAACATCATCTTCGACATCCAACCGCCAGCCATCGAAAGAGCGTACCGTCTCCCACTTCTGCGCGGCCTCTCGACTTTCAACCAACAACCCACACTCTTAGAAACTCATCTCCACAGGTGTGACGACGCCTGATTGCAGATCGTAAACGCCACCAGCAACAATCACCTCTTTCTTCTGCACCAGTCGCGAAATGACCGGGGACGATTCAGCAATCAGCATGGCCTGATTCTTCACGTTCTCCCGCACGGCCACTTCCACATCTCCCTTGGCCGCTTTGACGGCTGGTCGAATGTACTGGAACAAACCGCTGATCTGCCCGGGAACTTCCCGACCCTCCATCGTTGCTGTTACAGCACCGCATGCTGAATGCCCGAGAACGTAGATCACTTTCGAGCCCAGGATTTGTGCCCCGAACTCCAGGCTGCCAATGTTTTCACTCGAAGCGATATTCCCGGCAATACGAGTCACAAACAAGTCGCCGAAGCCCTGATCAAAGACTATCTCAACAGGAACGCGCGAGTCGGCACATCCCAGGAAAGCGGCAAACGGGCTCTGCTTGCGAGCGACAGCCTTGACTCGATCCAGATCTCGATGGGCTGCCATCGATTGCCCGCGACTGAAACGTTCGTTGCCGTGATAAAGAAGATCGAGTGCTTCTTGTGGCGTCGTGGGCATAGGAACTTGCATTGACTCTTCTCCCGATAGGGTATTCGCATTCATGAGACCAGATCCTACCATACCACAGCCGCAGGCCGTGGCTGTCATTTGCTTAAGCCACATGCGCCGGGAAGATGTTCGGGGGCTTGTCATAGCCTCTTCATTGGCGGCGTGCAGAGAAAACTTTTCAGACATATTTATCTCCTCGGATCACAGAGACGGGACTGAGATACGCAATGACCGCAAAGTGCGGGAAGTATTCTTCAGAAAGGATGCCGAGTAGCTTGTCGGCCACTTCGGGCGAGACTACGCATTCAAGCTTCATGTTCTCACCCAGCAGTTCACCCACACGCCGGTGACGTGAACCCGAGCCCGAGCACTCCGTGATGGTGTAACCTTTGGCGCCTGCCCGTTCGATTTCGGTAATCAAACGCTCGCGGAGCAATCCTTCACCAATAATTGTCAGCAAAGTCAGAGGGACAGTATGCACAATGAAACTCCTGGTTTGTCGTGTCTGAGGACTGAAGAACATCGACTGGATCAAGAGGCTTTGATCGTGCCTTACTGATGCTCAACTTTCTGGATCGACTCGACAATGTTTCTTTTCCATAGACTTCAGACTCTGGCACACATCTTCGTGGCAGCCTGTGCCACAAAGATGTTTTTTCAACTTCCCCCGGCAAGCATCCGCGCCAGTTGGAAGTAAATCGGGATCCCCAGCACGATGTTAAAGGGGAACGTGATGGCCAGAGCAGCCGTGAGATACAACGTGGGGTTTGCCTCAGGAAGTGTCATACGAACAGCCGGTGGGGCGGCAATGTACGAGGCACTAGCCGCCATCGCACCGAGTACTGTAGCACCACCAATTGACAGGCCCGCCCAATGTCCGAGAAAGACACCCAGGCTTCCGTGCAGTATGGGCATGATCATGCCAAAGGCCAGCAGGAACAAACCTGTTGATTTGAGATCGCCCAGCCTGGCACCAGCCGCTAATCCCATTTCGAGCAAAAATAACGTCAGGGCCCCTTTGAACATCCCTTCAAAGAACGGTTTGACAGGTTCGTAGCCTTTTTCGCCCATCACGAAGCCACAAGCGAGGCCTCCGACCAGCAGAATCATCGAGCGGGCTGTCAGGACTTCATGCAATACTTCTTTGAGTGGTCGGCGTTCGACGGGTGGAGAACCATCGGCCCGAGGCTGGCTGGCCATGCGTGCCGTCTGGACCGCTCCAATCCCTAATGCGACATGAATCCCGGGGCTTTCGAGCAATGTCAGCAACGTGGGCATGAAGCCTTCTGCGGGAAAACCAAGCGTTTGGACGAACTGCTGGGCAGCAATAAACGTGACGGCAGAGACCGAACCGTAGTGAGCAGCAATCCCTGCCGAATCCGCAATACTGAACCTGCCGATCCGACGTAGAACGAGGTACGCTGTGCAGGGAGTGATCACCCCGAGTAAAAGTGTGACGACTGCCGGCCACGCGAGTTCGGCCATCGACGCATGAGAAAGTTCAACGCCCCCTTTTAATCCCAGTGCGAGCAGCAGATAAATCGAAAGCGAGGCGTATAATTCGCGGGGCAACGACAGTTCACTGCGGATAATACGAGCAAATAAACCCAGCACGAAGGCCAGCGAGATCGGAGAACACAGGTTGATTCTCAACACTTCCAGCATGAAACTGCCATTCCTTTCGAGAAGAGTCAGGAAGAGAGCTATAAACACGAAATAAGTTTCGTGTATTTTTAGTCGCGTAATTAAGTTCTTGCAAGATCTCGTGCAAATTTTCTCGATTTTTTACCACCACCTTTTGATGGGCCGGCTTATGGCACCCAAACAATCTGCTTCCACCCCTTCGCCCTCTCCCTCGGCATCAGGGCGAAAAGTGCGGGCAGCAAGCTCTGCCAGAAATCCAGGTCAAGAAAAGACGAGCATGACCAAACTGGCTGGAGCCAAATCTTCAACAGCCAAAGTCATGGGCGAAGAAGCCCGCACGACCACATCGGCGAACTGGACGTTCATGACCAATCACACTCACGTCCTGCTGTCGCTCTATCGGCAACCCGATCAAAGGCTGCGCGATGTCGCGGTGGCGGTCGGAATTACCGAGCGCATGGTGCAGCGCGTGGTGGCAGAACTCGTCGAGGCCAACTACCTCATGATCACCAAACAGGGCCGCTGCAACCGCTACACCGTCAATGCCGATCTGCAGTTGAGGCATCCCCTCGAGAAGCATCACACGATTGGGGAGTTACTCGATCTGCTCAGTCTGGATCCCGGTGACGACAAAGCCTGATCCTCAATTTTGAGCTGCTGATTTGCCAGTCCCATCGAGAGAAAGAGTTCATGGCCCGCCGATCTTCCAAGCCTTTGTCGGCAGATGCTCTCCTCAATGAAGCTCACGAGCCTGTCTTCATGGTCAGTTCCGACCGTCGGCTGATCTATCTCAATCAGGCTCTGCTCCATCTCGCTGGCTTTGCGAAAGAACAACTCCTGGGAGAATCGCTCGATTATGTCAGCACGGGCGACACCAGCTCACCCGCAGCGCTTCTCACTGCGCTGGCACCGCCGCCCGATCTTCCCGCCCCGGGCGAAACAGTCGTTTCGGCAGTTTATCTCCCACGGGTCGGCATGCCTCCTCTGGCCACACGCATCACCTTCTGGAATCTCGGCAACCAACCAGAAAATAATCCCGTGATACTGGGAGTGGTTGGACGAATTCCTCAACCACCGGTGATCAAGCCAGGGCTGGCGCAGATACTCCATGCCGAGCTGGCAGCTGCCCGGCTCAAATGGCGACACGAAACGACAGATGACTCACTGGTCGGTCATGCGCCACTTTTCCGCAAGGCCATTCATCAGGCCGAGCTGGCCGCTGGGAATCTAGCTCCCATTCTGATTGTCGGTGAAAACGGTACCGGTAAGGAACATTTCGCCAGAAGCATTCATCAGCGCAGCTCGGTGCAACGCAATGCCTTCGTGCCACTGGATTGTCAGATTCTGACAGAAGCCATGCTCCACGAAGTGATTCAGCATGCCCTCGAATCGGTACCGTCGACCACAGGAACTGCCACACTCGGGCCGGGAACCATCCTCCTCAAATCGATCGATGCAGCTCCAAGGTCATTCTGGCAACAGCTCGAACAGTTCCGGAATACATCGATTCACCGTACCGAAATCCCCATCCGCTGGATGGCCACATCCCGGCTCAATTCCCGGCAGTTGCTCAAGCGAGAGATCTGTGATCAACAGGCTCTGGTGGGAATTTCGACGATCGAGATCGAATTGCCACCCCTGCGCGAACGAGGTCGAGATGCCCTGTTAATCGCTCAACATCTGCTGGAAGAGCAAAACCGCCAGGCCCCTCGACAACTGGCAGGCTGGTCGCCGGAAGTGCAGCGATTGATCGGTGAATACAATTGGCCCGGCAACATCGCCGAACTCAAACGGTTTGTCACCGAATCGCGTGAGCGCGCCCAAAGCTCGATCATTCAGGTCCACGATCTGCCTCACTTCTGGCAAGTTGGTCGCGATGCTCAAAGCGTGTCACCACCCCGTCCGGTGCAGATCATGCCTCTCGATGCGGCCCTCGAAGCCTTTGAAAAGGAACAGATCAAACAGGCCCTCGAAGCGGCTCGCGGCAATCGCTCGAAAGCAGCCGATCTCCTCGACATCCCCAGGCCCAGATTATACCGGCGCATGGAGCAACTGGGACTGGGAGAATCGGAAAGTTAAGCAGCCCGTGCGACCCAACTTTTACTGGAAACTGCAGACAAAGTCGTTCACGGGGCCTGAAAGCCCATGACGAGAAATCGCGGCAGATCGAGTGGCGTCGTCAGCTTGACGGCGGAAATGCAGTCATAAGCAATCAGGACTTTGCGAGCCCCCTGGCTATCGGGCGTTTCCCGCTCCACGAGCAGAATGCTGCCGGAGATCATAAAGGCTTTGAAGGGAACGGTTTCGTTGTAACTGGTGACCAGAATTCCTGTACGGGGAATGGTTTCCGGCCAGTTCTCAAACAGATTTCGCCAGCCTTCGCCAATCGACATCGCGTTCTCCGATCACCGCCACACATGTTTACTGGCAGTAAATTCGTCTACCGAAGAGCGATTCTGTGCGGTTTCCCTCAAGGACGGACTATTCGTTGCACGCCTTAGACTTTCTGGTGATCGGCCTGTGGAAACAAAAATCTATCCCTGTTGTAAGGTTCGCGCCAGCCTGAGGTAATCCACGGTGTGATCTGAATGCCTGATATAGCATTCTGATGACTCACTTTTGTCCAGGTTGCCTTGACGGCCCGGATTCCCGTCGAATATCGGCAGATCCACGTCAGGGATGTTTGACCAATTCCTCAGGAGATTGAACGGATGATTTCGCTTCTCAATGCCATCAAGTCGTCGGCTGCAACCATTGCTGCCACTCTCGTCATGACTGCCCTGGTCATGTCTCCCGGTTCCGAGATTGTGGCCGCCGACTACAAGCTCACAGGTGAGAACACCACCATTGGCTTTGTCGGCACCAAAAAGGAAGGCTCACATGCCGGTGGTTTCAAGCAGGTTTCGGGGACGTTCTCCGCTCCCGAAGACCTGACCAAAGGGAAGATCACCGTCACCATCGTGATGGATTCGGTCTGGTCAGATGATGAAAAGCTGACTGGCCACTTGAAAGCACCGGATTTCTTTGAAGTCAAGCGCTACCCCGAAGCCAAGTTTGTCTCGACGGCAATTGCCAAAACAGCCGAGGGCTACACCGTAACAGGCGACCTGACGCTGCATGGCAAGACCAACAGCATCACCTTCCCTGCCCAGATCAAGTCGACCGGAAGTGGTGTGGAATTAACCAGCAAATTCAATCTGCCTCGCAGCCAGTGGGGCATTACCTACGGTGCTGGCAAGATCGACGAAAACGTCCAGATGAGTCTGGCTGTCAAAGCCAAGTAACACGCTTCCCAGGAAACAACAGCGCGTTGTTGGTCGTGAAGACATGCTTGCCCAGAGCTGCCAGCATGGCACACAGTTGGGGCCAAACGCCGTCGTTTGGCCCCAACTTAATTACTCCTTCTCCCGTTCTGACGGGAGAAGGTTGGGATGAGGGCGAGCCCGAACTTGTTGGGCCTGCAATCAACCCACCGCTTCATCGCTGGCCAATGGCGATCAATCGGCGCTCCGGCGGAAAACCTGGTGGCTCTTGTACGCTGATCGGAAAGACCCTCACCCGGCACTTCGTGCCACCCTCTCCCGCCCTGCGGGAGAGGGGGCCAGCAGCCAGCAGCGACCCTCCCGGGACGG
>JAIXUU010000194.1 GCA_027483405.1 Planctomyces sp.
AATGGGGACATTCGTAGCTGACCGGCAAGCGCACGTCCTGCGTTTCGCCAGCGAACGAGGCGATGGTGAATCGCGTCCCGTCGCAACCGTAGCGATCGACCAGTTCCAGCGGATCAACGCCATTCCCTTTCGTTTTGGACATCCCTTGCCCAAATCCGTCCTGAATTTTGGGATGGATATGCACATGTTTGAAGGGGATGTCATACAGGTTGTAGAGGCCAGTGAGCACCATTCGGGCGACCCAGAGCGTGCTGATGTCCCGTGAGGTGATTAGCACACTGCCGGGATAGAAGTAGGGAAGAACGGTGTTCTTCCCGTCGCCGCTCGGATCGGGCTGATTGTTGAGTGGTGGATTCGCCGTTTCATTCGGCCAACCCAGTGTGGCATGCGGCCAAAGGGCAGAACTAAACCAGGTGTCGAGGACATCGGGATCCTGTTCAAATCCTTCGGCTTCGAGTTGCTTCTGGGTCTGTTCTCCATCGGCTGCCGAAGCGTCCACACAAATCAGCACGCTGGCGGGATCGCTGGCGGAAAGAATGCCAGCCGCCGCCGACCTGTCGGAGTGAGTCGCGAGATACGACTCGGCTTCCGACGCGCTCGCGAACTGCTTGCTCCACACGGGAATCCGGTGCCCCCACCACAATTGACGGCTGATGCACCAGTCGCGCTTCTCCCCCAGCCAGTCGAGATAACTCGATTGGTACCGCTCGGGGAAGAACTTCACGCGGCCATCCGTCACGGCGTCGATCGCCTTCTGGGCCAGATCGTCCATCTTCACGAACCACTGATCGGACATCAGCGGTTCGACGGGGGTCTTCGACCGGTCACTGAACTTCATGGGAATCTTGCGATCTTCGACCTTCTCGAAGAAGCCGAGTGATTCCATCTTGGCAACCACGGCCTTGCGCGCTTCGAGACGATCCAGCCCGGCGAACTCTCCACCCTCTTCATTGATGGTGCCATCGGGCCGCAGGATGTTAATCATCGGGAGCTTGTTGCGCAGGCCACAGGCGTAATCGTTGGGATCATGCGCGGGAGTCACCTTCACGCAGCCCGTCCCCAGTTCCTTATCGGCCAGGAGTCCATCGGCGATGATCGGCACGAGCCTGCCAACGAGTGGCAAACGAACATTCTTGCCAACTAGTGCCGTATAGCGTTCATCCGTGGGATGAACACACAGCGCGGTGTCGCCCAGCATCGTTTCGGGACGTGTCGTCGAGAATGAAATCCGCTGGCCGGTTGGTTCCCCCTGATCGTCAACCACGGGGTAGTTGAACGTCCAGAACTGCCCGTCGATGTCTTCCGTATAGACCTCGTCGTCGGCCACGGCAGTCTGCAAAAAGGCATCCCAGTTGACGAGCCGTTGGCCACGGTAAATGAGGCCATCGCGGAACATCTTGAAGAACGTCCGCCGGACGGCCTGCGAGCAGACCTCGTCGAGCGTGAAGCGTGTCCGCCGCCAGTCGCAACTCGCACCCAGTCGCTTGAGCTGGCCGAGAATGCGGGCCTCGTAGTGATCCTTCCATTTCCAGATGCGTTCGATGAGTGCCTCGCGGCCCACATCGTGACGAGTGATCCCTTCCTCCTCGAGCATCCGCTTTTCGACCATCGACTGAGTAGCGATCCCCGCATGATCGGTTCCCGGCATCCAGAGTGCCGAATACCCCTGCATCCGCCGCCAGCGGGTGATGAGATCCTGCAGCGTCCCGTTGAGGGCATGGCCCATGTGGAGCGCCCCCGTCACATTCGGCAGGGGGATCATGATGACATGCGGCGGCTTGGTCTCGCTGGGATCAGCATTGTAGTAGCCGTGGGATTCCCAGAAAGAAATCCAATGTGCCTCAATCGATTGCGGCTCGTAAGACTTGGGAATTTCGGTCGTCATCGGGGAAAACTCTCGTGAAGCCGCAGCACTGCCGGGCGGGATGAATCTAAGTGGACTTACAGTCGAGGAGGGCCACTACTCTGGCAGGCCCTCGTCTTTGAAGAGCTTGTATTCGACACTGTCGGCCAGCGCGAGCCAACTCGCTTCGATCACGTTCTCGCTGACGCCGACCGTGCTCCAGACATCGTGCTCGTCCCGGCTTTCGATCACCACACGCACACGCGCTGCGGTTCCTTCGGCTGAGTTGATCACGCGAACTTTGTAGTCGACAAGATGCATCTGTTCGAGCGCCGGATAAAAACGCAAGAGTGCTCGTCGAACGGCCGTATCGAGAGCATTGATCGGGCCATCACCTTCAGCAACGACATGCTCGACTTCATCGCCGACTCGCAGCTTGACGGTCGCTTCAGTCACTGGGACCTGAGCTTCTTCGGTCACGACCCCCACGCGGTAATGCAGCCGCTGGAACTTGGGCGTGTACAAGCCCGCTTCTTTACGCACCAGCAGATCGAAAGATCCTTCGGCCGCTTCGAACTGATAGCCGATGTTCTCCAGATCCTGCACGCGCTCGAGGATGTTCCGCATGAGCTGGTCATCCTCAGCAATGCGGTACTTCGTCGTCTTGGCGATGATGTTGCTGCGACCCGAAAGCTCGCTCACCAGCACCTTTCGCTCGTTGCCCACAGTCTCCGGTGGGATGTGTTCATAGCTGCGTGCCAGGCGGTTGACCGCATGGACGTGCATCCCCCCCTTATGGGCAAAAGCACTGCTGCCCACAAAGGGCTGTCCCGGACGAAGTTGCAGGTTGGCAATTTCGTAAACATAGCGAGAAAGCTCTGTCAGATGGACAATCCCATTGGGCTTGAGAACCTCGTGATGTTTCTTGAGCGCGAGGTTCGCCGCCACGCTGACAAGATCCACATTGCCGCACCGCTCGCCAATGCCGTTGATCGTTCCCTGGACCTGAATCGCTCCGCAATCGACCGCAATCAGCGAATTGGCAACAGCCAGTTCGCAGTCGTTGTGGCAATGAATCCCCAGGGGCGTGGACAGTTCCTTCTTCACCGCATTGACAGCGGCGGCGATTTCTTCGGGCATCGTCCCCCCGTTGGTATCACACAGGCAGAGCAGAGCCGCCCCGGAATCGGCCGCAGCTCGTAAGGTCTTCAATGCGAACTCAGGATTGGCCTTGAATCCATCGAAGAAATGTTCAGCATCATAAATGACGTGCCGGCCTTCCGCTGCGAGAAATGCCACCGAGTCGCGGATCATCGCCAGGTTTTCAGCTTCATCAACACGCAGAACTTCAAAGACATGCAGATCCCACGTCTTTCCCACGACGGTACAGCAGGGCGTTCTGGCATCTCGAAGTGCCAGCATGCCTGTATCCTGATCGGCAGTCACGCCCTTGCGACGGGTCATGCCGAAAGCGGAAATTTTGGCATGCTTGAGCGGCAGATCCCGCACACGTTGAAAGTATTCCGCATCTTTGGGATTCGAAAGAGGATAACCTCCTTCAATAATGTCGAGACCAATTTCATCCAGCTTCTGAGTAATCAGGAGTTTATCCTGCAGCGAGAAGTTAACGCCTTCACCCTGGCTACCGTCGCGCAAGGTGGTGTCGTAAAGCTGGATGCGAGCCATTTCTACTCAAACCCTTTCCGTGGCTGTCTCAATGAAACACTTCATTAATCTCAGCCCGGCCTCGGAACCTGGGCACCTCTTGCAGCCTTTTTGAAGAAGAGCTGAAGCGGATGCCATACAAAAAATAACCCCCGGCATAACCGGGGGCACAAACAGGCAGAATCATTACGGCCTGGGTTGCATTAGCCCCCGGAAGTCGTAATTCCAATAATCGATACAGTGTATACAAATGTGAGCGACATGCTTTTTCCATGTTCTTGACGTCATTGAAGCCTACCCAGTGAAGCCAGACACGTCAAACCCTCGCAGGGTTCATGAGATTTCGATGCCACGTTTTCGACGCAAAGTTTGTCAGAAGTAATGGATTTTACAAAAGATCTGCCTTTCTTCAGTCGCTCATTTTCCGGAGTCTGGTTCAAAGTCGGATGCGAGTTCATGTCGCAACAGCTAAACTATCGCTGATTTCGTTGGGGTGAACTGAGAGCAAAACGTGGGCTGTGTCGTTGACAGTCCACAACAAAATTTTTCGATCACCCAATTCATGGGGGCTGGTGCGCAGCCCAAATCTGCCGTTTCAAAATTAGCTTTATGAGTGAGTGGTTTCGTGGCAATTACGTCAGTTGTCGGTCTGCAATGGGGCGATGAAGCCAAAGGGAAAATCGTTGATCTCCTGACGGACGAACACGAAATCGTCGTTCGCTATCAAGGAGGCAATAACGCGGGCCATACCGTCAAATTTGATGGTCAGACTTACAAGCTCTCTTTGCTCCCCACCGGGATTCTTCGCCCCGGTGTGACGGCTGTGATTGGCAACGGCGTGGTCGTGAACCCGGAAGCATTACTGAAGGAAATCGGTACTCTCCGCTCGCAAGGCGTGAAGGTCGAAGGGAATCTGCTCCTTTCTGATCGAGCCCATGTGATTCTGCCCTACCACGTGGCTGAAGATCTCGCTGCTGAGCGATCACAGAAGAAGGATGCCATCGGCACCACCGGGAGAGGCATTGGCTACTGCTATCGCGATAAGGCCGGTCGCAGCCAGGCAGTGCGCGTAGGCGATCTTTATCATCCCGAAAGTCTGAAGCAGCGATTATCCGGCATTGTCGATTCCAAAAATCACGTGCTTTCGGCTCTGGATCCGGAATTCAAGCCGTTCTCTTCTGACGAGATCTTCACTCTCACCCAACAGTATGCCGAGACTTTGAGGCCGTTTGTGACAGACACCGTCGCCTGGCTTCACAAAGCCATTGGTGCCGGGAAAAACATCCTCTTTGAAGGGGCCCAGGGGAGCCTGCTCGACGTCGATCACGGCACCTACCCTTTCGTAACGTCATCCAACAGTTCAGCCGCTGGTATTCATCCCGGAAGTGGTGTGCCTGAACGTCTGATTGAACAGATGATTGGAGTGGTCAAGGCTTACACCACTCGAGTTGGTGGCGGCCCATTCCCGACAGAGCTCAATAATGAGATCGGCCAGCATATTCGCGATGTGGGTCGGGAGTATGGCACGGTCACGGGCCGCCCCAGACGTTGCGGCTGGTTCGACGCCGTCGCAGCAGGGCATGGAGCCAAAATCTGCGGCGTCGATTGCATTTCCCTCATGCTGCTGGATGTCCTCAGTCAGCTCGATGAGCTCAAAATCTGCGAAGCCTATGAGATCCATGGCGAGCGAACCACAGACTTCCCGGCTCATGTCGAAGATCTGGCGGCTGCCAAGCCCATCTATCGCACTATTCCCGGCTGGAAGACCGAAATCAGCCACATCACTCGTCTGGCCGATCTTCCCACGGGTGCGAGAAAGTACATCGATACCGTGGGTGAATTGATGGGGAAGCAGGTCAAGATTGTATCTGTCGGCCCGGATCGTGCCCAAACGATTCTTGGCTGATCGTGGTCTGTTCCTTAAAGGTTGAAACTTCTCTTTGCGCAGGCAGGATGCTCTTGAATGGACTCTCTCAAGCAGATCGTCGAATTCGTCCTGCACTTTGATAAGTATCTGCAGGGGTTCATCGAGAACTACGGCACCTGGACGTACGCGATTCTTTTCGCCATCGTCTTTGCCGAAACGGGCTTGATCTTCATGCCCTTTCTGCCGGGCGATTCTCTATTGTTTGCAGCAGGGGCCTTGGCTGGAGCCAGTTCGCTCTCATTGCCAGCGCTGTGGATTTTGTTGACGATTGCGGCAATTGCCGGAGATGCCGTGAATTATCTGGTTGGCCGCTGGTTCGGAGAACGCTTACTCAGCGCAAAAAGATTTCGGCTGGTCAAACCCGAACATCTCGCGAAGACCGAAGAATTCTTTCAGAAGTACGGCAGCAAAACGATTGTCATCGCGCGGTTTGTCCCGATTGTCCGCACGGTGGCACCATTTGTCGCGGGCATGGGCAAAATGCCCTATCGCGTCTTTTCTGTTTACAACATTGCAGGTGGTATTCTCTGGGTTTCCACCTGTCTGATCGCCGGTTATCTCTTTGGCGGTCTGCCATTCGTCAAGGACAATTTTTCGCTGGTCGTTCTCGGCATTGTTATTGTCTCTGTCCTGCCCATTGCCTGGGAACTGGCTGCCGGTTATCTCCGTGGCCGAAATGCAATAGCAGCACCAGCACCCGAGACCACATCTTCTCCCGAAGAACCCGTCTGAAATCAGTTTCATTCGCTGCATTCAAGCCAAGATCCCGATCAGAAAATTCTGACCGGGTATTTTTTTGTTGAAACATCAGTATTCGTTCAACGCGTTCGCCTGACCCGAACAAATTTGTTTAGTCTTGAGCAGGAAGTGCCTGCACAGAGTCAATAATGACGTGGCCATCGGTCTTGTCATTCGAGATGACGACATTCACCGTCTGCCCCGCATTTAAAGTCATGCGGCCCAGAGTATGAAAACCATCTTTGCCGGCAGCATTCCGCTGATTGACTCTGGCCTCGGTTCGTAACATTCCTGCTTCAACCACGACTGGAACATTACTGGCACGATTGGCATTCGGAGTCCAACTCATACGAATGTCATAACTCCCTGTCTTGGGAATCTTCAGTTCGAAGAGAGCCGATTTCTCCCCCTTTTGCTCGTTTCCATCGGTCTGATATCCACTCCCCACAAATCCGCTGATCGAACCGCTGGCTGTCCATTCGCCTTTGGTTCTTGCCAAAGCGTCATCGACAACAACCCCAGGCAATGAACTTGGCACAATCCCCGCTGCTCCTCCGCGTGAACCTTGCCATTCCAGCACCTGCTTGTCTTCTAACAGCTTCTCCCGCAACTTCGCATAATCCACGTCTTGAACGGATGTTTTGCCATCGATGGCAAAGCTGGCTGCTGTCGCTGCCGACTGCCCGAGCACCATAAAGACAGGCTCCATGCGAATCGATCCATAAGAGATGTGCGAGGCAGACAGGCAGACCGGTACCAGCAGATTGGTGACGTGTTCTTTGGCCGGGCGAATGCTCTTGTAAGAAATGGGGTAGGGGGGGACACCCACCTGGATATCGCCTTCGTTCCGCACGTAGCCTTCTTTAGTCACATACCGCTGGCAGTTGTGCGAATCCATGTTGTATGCGCCCATGCCCACCGAATCCTCGGCTGTGACCTTGCGCTGGCAATTGTGCTGAGTCATCACATAATCCGAGATCATGCGACGAGCCTCACGCACATAAAGTTGCGGCGGCCAGTTATCGGTCTCCACAAACTCGTCTTTGGCCAGCCCTAGCTTCTGGAAATGATCGCGAATTTCCTGCGGTACGCGGGGATGATTCGCCAGCGTCCACATCAGCCCCTGCTGGTATCGCTTGTGATCATCGATGATGGCCTGCCGCTTGGCATAGTCGGCATCGGGATACTCGTAGTTTG
>JAIXUU010000087.1 GCA_027483405.1 Planctomyces sp.
CCACAACTTCTCATAATTGTTCAGGAATTCTCATGAATCACGCGGCTTTGTCACGTAAAGCATTTACCCTGATTGAACTTCTGGTGGTCATCGCCATCATCGCCATTTTGATTGCATTGTTGCTTCCCGCAGTCCAGCAGGCACGAGAAGCTGCCCGTCGGACGCAGTGTCGCAACAACCTCAAGCAGTTGGGGCTCGCACTTCACAACTATCACGATAACAGCAATATCCTCCCCCCGGGGAATATCTGGCGACTTAACGGCACGAATCAGAACCGCCCCTCGAACAATGGCGATACATTGGATCAGAACCGCAACCTGGGGCCCAACTGGATGGTCTTCATCCTTCCATTTGTCGATTCTTCCCCTCTATATAATCTTCTTGACATTAACAGCGCGATGTCGGTCAACACCGGCAATAACGCCACGATTCGCAGTACGATCATCAGTGGCTATCTCTGTCCCTCCGATTCTTTTAATGGAACTTTACTAAACCGATACAACACCTTCGATAATGCTGGTACTGCGGGCACTGCTGGCCCTCGCTGGGCACGTGGAAACTATGGCGCCAATTTGGGACGTGAACGAAATGGCGTCACATCTCAATATTCTGCTGATGCCGGTGATCGCCGAGGTGCGATGGGCTACGGAAGCGGTGCTCGGATGCGCGACTTTACCGACGGCACCAGCAATACAGTCATGGTCTGGGAAATGCGAGTAGGCACAAGCGACCAAGACCCTCGTGGAACTTGGGCTCTCGGCCGTCAAGGCACCAGTATGGTGGGTGGATGCGACAATATGGGCGACTGCCCAGGTATCAATCCTGGCAACAGCAATTCGGAAGATGTGCACGGTTGCAACAACGACACAGGGATTCGCATGGGGTGTTTTAACGGCGGGGACGGACAAGGCGCCCCACGCAGCCAACACACTGGGGGTGTACATGCCCTGCTGGGTGACGGGACTGTCCGTTTCATCAGCGAGAACGTTGATTTCAACATTCATCGCGCCCTGAACAGCGTGGCTGGTGGCGAGCAGGTTGGCGAGTTTTAGGCCTGGTTTCATGTCAGCGTGTTGGCGTGAGTCGATCGCTTGTCATCGAAATCCTGAAGTCTTACGCCAGCATGATACTCGACTGTCGTAGAACGAACTTGTATTTGCGATATCAACAGGTTGTCTGCCTTCGCGGATGAACTCTGACTTACTCCGTAAGCCCACGCAAGATGCCGATCCTGCGTGGGCTTTTTGTCTGGCCGAAGTATCTCCTGTGTGATGATGAGCGATTTCGACTCAGCCTTGCTTTCGCGACAATTTCGTTCGACAGCTCGACATTTTATTGTCGATTCAGTAAATCCTACTTATCCCGGTCGATCGAATGATCGACATGCACCACCTCGGCTCTATGGGAGATTCAATGACTGCAATCACCCGCTATGGAACAACTCGCCGCTGGTCTGATGTCGTCGTGCATAGTGGGGTGGCTTACTTCGTGGAAGTGCCGGCCGATGCAGCGGCAACTCCAGCAGCACAGTTCTCACAAGTCTTTCAGCAGGTCGAAGCCACGCTCCAGAGTGTGGGGAGTCGCTTAGACCGGCTGCTACAGGTGATGGTCTACCTGCCCTATCCAGAAGATCTCGCCGAGTTCAACCGCCAGTGGGACAACTGGATCCCCGAAGGCCATGCCCCGTCGCGTGCCTGTTTGCATGCGGCGCTCGTCAATCCTGCTTATCGAGTCGAACTCGTGATCACAGCAGCAGTCATCGAAGCTGCATGAACGTGTTGCAGCAAAGTATCTCGCTACGCCCACTGGTTGATAGACTTCCGAATCTGCTGACTCATGATTTATCTTCAAAGTGGCTTTCGAGCCACTTGCGATCAACTTCAGGCCAGCTCGAACTGAATTCCAGTCGCTTACCAGTCATCGGATGGATAAATCCCAACCGGGCTGCATGAAGGTAGAGCCGGGGAATTCCATCGAGAGAATGCGTCCCGTAGACATCATCTCCCACAATGGGATTTCCCTTTTCGGAGAGATGAATTCGTACCTGATGTGTCCGCCCGGTCTCAAGCTGGCAGCGGATCCAGCTGACAGGTGTCGGCTCAACATGGCCTGACTTGAAGTGACCCTGCCGACTGGCCACGAGATTGGTCGCAGCCATTTTTCCAGCTGGTAATGGATTGGCTGTAGGACTATCTTCTGTCCCTGCTTCGAGCATACTTGCCGGCTGGCGGCTGCCTCGGCGGCCATCGCCCCGGTCTCGAATCAACTCGATTTCGATCCGTTGGGGCTCTATCCAGCCCCAGACCAGAGCCTCGTACTCCCGCAGCACATCGTGCGCTTGAAACTGAGCGTAGAGCTTCTGGCCCGCTTCAGGAACACGACTCAAGACCACGAGTCCACTCGTCTGACGATCGAGCCGGTGAGCTGCTCTCACATGACACGGCGGGGCCTTCGGTGTGTGCAATCTTGATTTTGCAGGACTTCCTGTCGCATCGCGCCGCTGAGAGTCACGACGCATCTGGTCTCGACGATGAACAGGGCGCTGACCGGCGGGTAACGATTGCGACCTGCCAGGCGATGTCGGGTTTGTTCTCCCGGCAATGGTGGCCTCCCGCCCTCCCATCAAACGAATGGTGACTGCTTCATCGAGCGTCAACGCACGCCAGCGTAACTCGGGCGAATCTGGCAGATCGTCATGTCGGCGCTCTGTGACCATTCCTTCAGGCTTCAGTGCGACTACGATCTGCTCATCGACATAAATCAGCTCAATCGAGTTTTCATCAGGCAATGCAGCCGCGGGATTAGCGAGAACTTCGAGCCGATCACGCTCTGTGAGACGGCGGGTTTCATCGAAGCAGGCGTACCGATTGACCAGCACCCGCCGCTGCTCGATCAGTTTACGGACCGCACTCCAGCTTTGATCGGGGAGCAACTTCCGCAATGTGGCAACAATCGTCTGGCCAACGAGCGAAGAATCGACAACGACAGGAGGCATAACCACAGGAGCAGGAACTGGACGAGGCACAGGCACGGGCGATTCCGATGATTCAAAAGCGACAAACGAGCGAAAACGCTTACCGCGTTCTTCGCAAATTCGACATGATAACGTGAAACGGCAACCATGGCGCGTTGATCAAATCTCCGACGATCTGATTTCGCTTTAAAACAGATCCCGTCCTCATTGTCTGAGATCTATGGAGTAATACCCTCACGATTCGAGCTCGACCCTGCGCATCGATCGATCCGGTGACAAAGAAATGATTCACCAAAGAACCACATCCGCATCAAGCCCGTTCAAACCCGTTAAACACTCCGCTGCCACTTTAAATACAGAGGTGAACATCACCCAGGCCGAGACATCATTTTAGCCAGTCGATTCAATTGTCGAGAAATACTGACTTGCAACATCTCACACACAATGGCAAGATTGCCTGATAGCAAATGAACTTTCGTCCTCTTAGATAGTAAGCGATCAGGTTTCAGAAAAACAACTCCGCAGACATCATGCGAGTTCTTCATGGTGGCGGATCAGTGGGTGAGGTTGGACATCATGCGGCGATTTGCTTCTTTGTTGATGGTAATGATGCTCGCTGGCTGTGGCTCATCGAAAGTCGAAACCCCGACAGCCGGTGAACCTGAGGCAACCGGCGCTGCACCGGCCGTTTCCAAGGAGACCGCTGAAGCCGTTACTTCATCCGTCTCCCCCACGTCACCGACTCCCGCGCGGCCAGCGACAGACGTTACCGTTCCGCTTACCCAACTCCGTCCTCCCAAGCCAGGAGCCATTGTCAAAACTCCCGTAGAGTTGAAGAAGGAGGAGTGGCAACTGGCCGACACATACAAAGGTAAAGTCCTTCAGGCCACTGGAGTCATTGCTAACTTGGGTCAAGCCGACGACGGTCGCACCTCGGTTCAACTCAAGACCGGCGATGGATTCATTGACTTCATCTCCCTTCAGCTCAAAGAAAAACAGTCTTGGGCGGCGCTGTCGCCGGGCCAAACAGTGGTCTTGCAGGGGGAGGCGACAACAGGTGAATGGGCCGCCTTTGAGTGGGATGTGATTCAAGTCGGCCCAAACCCCACGCCCGTCTTGACCGCCAAGGATCTTGCAAAAGAGTTTGCCAAGAACTTTTCAGCGAGTGAAAGTCGTTACCGCGACCAACGGATCTATGTGGATGGAACTTTGGAGGAAGTCTTCAAAGACGAGAATGACACGATCTATTTCCGTGTCGGTAGTGACGAAGGAATCACCATTCAGTTCATTATTGACTTCGAGTACACATTTAAAGGTATTGAAACTCGTTTGAAACCGGGCGTTCGCCTTGCCGGATTGGGCCTGGTAAAATACATCGATGAAGAAGCGAGACAGATCACTCTTGAAGCGATGCCCATCGAAGGTGCTTTTCCAGTCAAGGGAGTGACATATGCCTCTGAGCTTCCAACCTTGGCCCAGCGAATACAGCAACTCGCTGAAAGCGTCAAAGCCAAAGCACCCGAACTTACAATCACTAGCCAGCAAGCATTAAACGAATTAAACACCAATCGAAGCAGTTACGCTGAAAGGTATAGCAACAAATGGGTCGATATTAGCGGGGTGATCAAGAGATTCAGCGCTAACTCTTCAGGATCGGCTTGCGCTATCTAACTCCAGACAGATGACGACAACCACAATGTTTCGGTACAAGTCGCGGAATGGACTCCTTGGGTTGACTATAGCCCCGGGCAGAAAGTCACGATTCGAGCCAAGGCATCGGAATTCCTCCTTGTCGATCCGACATTTGAGAATGGTGTTGTCATTCAGGCGGATCCTCTTACAAAGAAGCGACCAAGTTTTTCCGCCCTGGAATTAACAGCTTTGGCGGCCGCCGATCCGGAGAAATTTGAAAAGGAGTGGGAAGGTCAAGTCATCGAGCTGAAAGGGGAGTTATTGGAACACCCCGCCAGTGAGTACGATTCCTCCAAGTTAAGTCCTTCCAACGGATTCGAGATCCTTTTCCGAACTTCTAATCAAAAGTTATCGTCTCGGATTGGAACTGAGTCACAGGCGGTCGGAAGCCCCACTCGACTATTCGGCAAGGTTTCTTTCTTTGGCGATGACAATGTCATTCAGTTGGACGAAGTCTGGTTGCTACCGGTAAGCAAGCCTTGAGTTGTCGTGGCGAGAGCGACCAACTCAACGATAAAAAAACGGTCATCAAATCCGTGAAATCACCACATACGCCAATGCCCCCAGGAGAGCGCCAACGGGAACCGTGCTGACCCAGGCCAGCAGAATTTCTCCCACCGTGCGCCATTGGGCCTGGCCGGTGGTGATGCCAATCCCCAGCAACGAGCCCACACCGACATGCGTGGTGCTGACGGGCAGGCTGTGAAAGCTGGCAGTGGTTACCAGGAGCGCTGTCGTCAAACTGGCAGCAAACCCCTGACCGGGATTCATGGCTGTGACCTTCTTTCCCAGCGTTTCTGCCACTTTGTCGGCATCCAGTAACCCGCCCAGTGCGATCAGCACAGCCACACCCAGATATCCTCCATAGAACCCTATTGATTCTTTCATCTCGGGTAACACCAGCAGGAGTGCGACCATTTTGGGTGTATCATTCAACCCCCGCGCAAAACTGGCAGCACCCGCACTGGCATAGTGCAGGACATCGAGCGTTCGCGTGCGATGATCAGGAGCCAGATGGCAGAATTTCAAACAGAGATAAGCCATGCCACCAACAATGACAGCGACGACCGGGCTGAAGAACAGTGGATAAAGAAACGTTTTGCCCAGTGCGGAAAACTCGACATTCGTACCACTGCCAGCCAGACCGGCCCCAGTGATCGCACCGACCAATGCATGTGTGGTCGAGACGGGAAAGCCCAGTCTTGTCGCCAGAAAACTGGTGCACGCAGCCCCCACAGCGACTGCACTCAAAAATCCCGGAGACCGAACCAACTCATCAGGGACAATCCCTTTCCCGCTGAAAGCTTTTAGTAAACCTTCTGCGAGAAAGATTGAGGTGATTGAACCCGCCAGGGTGGTGGCCGTACCCCAGTAAAGGGCTTGCCTTAAGGTGGCTGTGCCGCTGCCATAAAGCGAGGCGACTCCCTTGAAGTTGGCATTGGCGCCATTCGTAAAGGCCACAAAGCCAACAGCGAGCATCAATAAAATTGTCAGCACGGCGAGCACCCCGCTTCCGTCGTATCGGAAAGGCGATCAGTTCTGAAGCGAGGCTTTAGCGGGGACTCTTCAATACTCCACTTGCCCCGGACTCTTCACCGATCCGGGACTCTTCCAACTCTGCAGGGTGCTGCTTGAGTGAAGCGTATTCTTTCCAGGAGCCTTCGTAGAGCCGCACAAGGGGATAGCCGGCAATATGCTTCAGATAAAATCGCAACAGGCTCCCTTCGCGTGATGTTCCGCAATAGACCAGAATCTCTTTGTCGGGAGTCAGCCCAGCGGCTTTCAGCTCTGCCTGAACCTGTTCGAAGGGCTTGAACTGGTGAGTGTTTTCATCCTCCATCAGCCGGGCCCAATGAAAACTGATGGCCCCGGGGATATGCCCCTTCCGCAGCCAGACGTCGTCATTGCCCAGATACTCATTCTTGGGACGGGCATCGACCAGGACCACGCCGGGTTTTCCCTTACGGGCCAACACTTCTTCGACGTTCAGTGCAATTGAGGGCTGACCTTTAACGGGAAGGAGCCCTGATGGATTACCAAAATACTCCTGTGTTACGGGCAGCCCCGCCGCCTTCCAGGCTGGCAATCCGCCATCGACAATACGGATATCCTCGACACCAAATTTTTCGAGGACATAAGCCACCATGGTGGCACTCAAGATCTCGTCGTTGGGAAGTGACTCCCCTGTCGCGTAGATCAGATGTGTCCGGTCGCGATGAACGCCGGCGCGTACCAACAGTGCTCGCGTCAGATCATCGGGAAGGTACTGGACGGGGACACCCAGATCTGTCCCCCGCAACGTATCAAAATTCAGATGATGGGCTGTCGGCAGATGGCCACGGAAGTAATCTTTGTAGCCACCGCGTGTATCGAGCACGACAGGCCGCTTCGCAGGATTGGGATGCTCGATGAGTTTGACTGCATCCTGCGGAGAGATGATACCGATTTCTGCTGGTAACACTTCTCCGATGAAGAGCATGGCGAAAGGGAGCAAAGCGACATGCAAAAATGTCTTAAGGGTGTTTCTCATGGATCAAGACCATCCCGCTGCTGATGTTTCCACCGACACCCCGGCGGGTCGGACTCATCAACGATCTTACGCCCATTAGATTGTTGCTGCCACTCCGCTGATTCAAGAGACATCACGGTCGGCTCCACCCCCACGACTTCAACGGCATTGCCAATACACGGCTGGGAGGCCTCCATCGCCCGGCAGAGAAAACACCAATCTCTGCCAAAAGCTAGAACCTGAGACCGACTTCGCGCGGAGACATGTGAACACAACTTCTGTTCAGTCGATTGTGGCAGCCAGGAAAAACATGGTAGCGAAACCTGCAGTGCAGTAAACTTGGTTGGAAGTCGAAGTCACGCTTCTGGCAGGGGAATGCAGATGTCCGTCGCGGAACGAGCCAAAGCCATTTACGAATCGGAACTGCGGGAACGCATGGAGCGGGAGC
>JAIXUU010000104.1 GCA_027483405.1 Planctomyces sp.
GCCATGTTGACGGCATGGCGAACTTCGTGCCGCACGAGGAATCCAGCCATAATCTCGGCAGCTTCCACTGCCACCAGTTCCTGAGCTTCGTCGGTCGAAGCCGCCAGGTGGGGAGTGCAAAGCACTTGCGGCAGTTTGAGCAGAGGATTATCCGGTGGTGTCGGTTCTTTCACGAAGACATCGAGAGCCGCTCCGCCGATATGCCCCGATTCAATCGCTTGTGCCAGCTCGACTTCATTAATGATGCCGCCGCGGGCACAGTTGATGATGCGGACGCCTTTCTTCATTTTGGCCAGGCGTTCGGCTCCAATCAGGTTGGTCGTTTCAGGGGAGAGGGGCGTGTGCACCGTGAGGTAATCACACTTGGTGATCATTTCATCAAGATCACGGTACAACTCAATCCCCTGCTCAGCAGCACGTTCGACGGACATGAACGGGTCGAATCCGAGGACCTTCATTTCCAGACCCATGGCTCGACGGGCCACCGCCAGGCCAATCCGGCCCAGCCCGACAATCGCAATGGTCTTTCCTGCCAGCTGTGTTCCTGTGAAGCTCTTGCGATCCCAGACACCATCGCGAAGTTTGGAGGCTGCAGGAGCGATATTGCGGGAAAGAGCCATCATCATGGCAATGGTATGTTCAGCCGTGCTGGTGGTATTACCGGCCGGCGTATTCATGACCACAATGCCTTCGCGCGTCGCCGCGGGAAGGTTGATGTTATCGGTCCCGACACCAGCCCGCACGATGGCTTTCAGTCGCGGCTGATCCTTGAGGATCTCCGGGGTGAGCTTGGTTTCACTGCGGATGATAATGCCATCGGCGTCGTGAAGTGCGACACGAACTTCGTCTGGGGTGAGCCCCTTGCGGAGATCGACTTCGATGCCGGGAGTTTCTTTGAGAATCTTCAGGCCAGCGGGAGACAAATTGTCAGTGATCAGGACTCTGTACATGAAACCACTCTAGTAAGGTAAAGAGGCACTCCGGGTGCCGGGATGATTCAAAATGGCGGAATTTCAATGCTGTGCGTCAGCCCTACTAGTCTTGATCTGAGAGGGACGCCCGTTCAAAAATTGATCATTTTGTCACAGCATAGCCCCATGGCCGTTGACATCAAGTCGCCATGGGTGACAAATGTATATTCTTGTGGTCGCTGTTCGAGTCTGCGGAAGGTGTTGCGAGAGCTTTCGCGTGGCAGGTCAGGAAGTTAAGGCTCATAGATTGTCACAATTTCAGGAGATCTTCAGGAAACGAAAGGTTCACTGATCTGGTATAGTGCTGAAAAGGGAATTTGCTGAGAAGAAGTTGACTGACGGAGACCTTGTAACGTGACATCGGCTGCTCTCATGTCTGCAGGAACCGATTCGGGCTATTTGCGCGATCCGGATGTGCAGCTCATGCTCCGTGCCAAGCAGGGAGATGACGCTGCCTTTTCGCAGTTGGTGGCCGCTTATCAGGATCGCCTTGTGGGGATTCTGCATCATCTGGTTCAGGATCAGCAGACAGCCGAAGACCTAGCCCAGGAAGTTTTTCTTAGAATCTATCGCGCTCGCGAAAGCTATGTCGCGACAGCGAGGTTTTCGACCTGGTTATTCAAAGTCGCCAATAATCTGGCGAGCAACTCCCGTCGGAACAAAGGTCGGCGAAAAGAAATCTCGCTCGCGGGGAGTGAATCCGGCTCCATGGGCAGTCGCCCGGAAGAACAACTGGTGGTCGAGAAATCGGCACTCATGCCGGCCCGGCAGCTCGACAAAGCCGAACTGCAGGCCGCTGTGCGTGCCGCCATGGAACAGCTCAACAGCCGGCAACGCATGGCCGTCCTGCTCCATAAATTCGAAGGCATGAGCTACGCCGACATTGCCGAAACCATGGATCTCACTCAGCCAGCGGTGAAATCACTCCTGGCCCGCGCTCGAGAAAACCTGCGGGAATTTCTGGAACGGTACGTATCATGACGGATTTGGATCAACATGGTTGATCCTCTATCCGGAATAACACGTACGTTCGTTGGCAGTTTTTCGTATGGATGTTCACGAGGTGCGAGTGCTATTTTCTTTCTCTGATGCCCGCTTGCCCAGAAGTTAGGCGAAGGTTCGCCCGAGTTCTACGCGAAGGGATGTCAATAGGGAATGGATGAGAGGCCCCCCCCTCGACTGATGTGCGAGAGGTCAAATGGCATCGCTCTGTGCCCATCAAAGCATGCCAGACTCCGATTTGCTTGGTGTCATGAAGCATGCCCATGCGCCCTGGCATCGTGTTCTCAACTTCCAGTCGTTGTCTTTGAACATCATCGAGTTTTTGGGCACGAATATTGCCGTCCTCGCGTGGAATCTGGAAGCGCCATTTCCGTTCTTCGTTTTCAAGGGTTCGAGTAATGCAGGGTAGGATTCGCAAGCATGGTTTCACACTCATCGAATTATTGGTTGTCATTGCGATTATCGCGATCCTGATCGCACTCTTACTTCCTGCTGTGCAACAGGCTCGTGAAGCGGCCCGTCGGACACAGTGTCGAAACAATCTCAAGCAACTGGGTCTGGCGCTGCACAATTATCATGATCAGGCCAACGCATTCCCGCCTGGCTGGATTGGCACCAATGCAGCGGGAACTTCGTATTCTGGATGGGGCTGGAATGTCATGATCCTGCCGCAGTTGGATCAGGCACCGCTCTACAACGTCCTTTCGCCGCGTTTTTCTTCATCGTTTCCCTATCCGGGAGCGATTGGATTGCCAGCTGTCACCACAGCGATGTCCGACGCCCTGAAGACACCTCTGGGGGCCTTGCGCTGTCCATCGGATGTGGGTGGCCCGACCCTTTCAAATGGTAACGTTCGCATGGCCGATAATTCCGCGGTGGAAGATAGGGGAATCAACTTCGGCCGATCCAACTATCCCGCCGTTGCTGGCACCTTTTTTTCCGGAGGAGTGGCGGTAGGTATTTCGGATGCAGCAATTCCCACATTCGCGACCTATCGTGGAACTTTCACTGAGAACAGTCGAACAGGACTGCGTGATATGACGGACGGTTCAAGCAA
>JAIXUU010000300.1 GCA_027483405.1 Planctomyces sp.
GATAGCCCCCGCAGGGTGGCCCCGGTTGAGATTCTAATTTCTACCGGGGTGGCTTCACCACAGGCGGGCACTGGCAGATATGCAACTCCGTCAAGATTCCACCTGAAATCTTCAGAGACTCATATGACATTTCTTCCGGCAACCAAACTCATTTGCCTGCGGCACACAGGTAGCTCGCAGACGAGCAACCTGCGCCACCCTGCGGCAGCCTGATCAGTGAAGATCACAAGTTCAAAAAAAAGCCCCGGCATTCGACCAATGCCGGGGCTGACTTTTCATTGCATCATGTCGCTCTTGACACCAGCTTATCGCAAAGCTTCCTTCGAGAAGTTCGCAATCACCGAGCCGACATACCGCAGAATTCCCTGGTTAGCATTCAGTTGGCCCACGACTTCTTTATCCTTCCGCTCGAGGCTGAAGGTCAGCAGGTCATCGCCACTGGCAAAGGCATCAATAGCCAGCTTACGCAGGTTCTCAATCTTCTTGATGCGGTCCAGTTCTGCCTTGGATTTCCCTGTCTTCGAGACAGGCGTGTTCCCACGGAAGATTTCCAGAAGCTGCACTGTCGGCCCGAACTTGACCGTACCGGAGAGCACCAGAGGGCTGACTGTCTTCTCACCGCTGGCTTGCTGGTCGATGGCAGCTTTCAGTTCGTCCAAGCCACCCTTGCCAGCCGCACCCCAGACGATTTCTTTCCCGACGCCGATGTAAAGATCGCTTTGATCTTTCCCAAAGATCGACTGGAACCCTTCAAGCCGACGAGCAGGAAAAGTCAGCTTATGGATCTTCACGCCATTATGTTCTGCCACATCGGCTTCGTACTTCCAGTCGTCTCGAATCTTGGGCATGAGTGCTAACAGAGCCGGAACCGTCGAAGTCTCCTTCGCCAGAATTCCACAGGTCATGTTATGCACATTCCCCTCGACAGCATGCAGATCGACATACGAATCAACGACACCCAACGAGACACCGTCTGTCAGAAGTGCAAAGAGTGTCTTGGAAAATTCGTTCGCAGCCGCTTTCCCTTCCGCCGTGAGATTCGGACGGTTTTCGATATTCACGCCAATCGCGGCATTCATCACCGGATAGAACTCGATCAGGTGCTTCTGCCGCATGTCGTCGAGTTCAAAGCAGGTCTTGCCCGAGATCACGGGCTGATCATGCAGTTTGATGGCTGAAAAGGCACTCGGTTTGGTTCCAAGTAAGGCAATGCTCTTTTCGAGCTCCGTCCCAGGAAGAGCCGTCAGGAGCAATGTCCCCGAACCTTTCCCCGCCTCAATATCGGTAGTCCACGTCGCCTGCAGATGCTCAGACTGAACGATAAACCGTTCAAGTTCAGCGAGCTGGTGATTTGTCCCCAGCTTGCGCAGTTCAAAAACTTCTTTGGCTTCGTCGCGTTTGAATTTAACCGCCGCTTCAAGTTCTACGCGAAGCTTGGTGAAGTCGGCTTGTCGCTGGGTGATGGTGGCGGGATCATTCTTCAGGTCAGCCACAATATCCTGTGACCCACTGAGGAGATTCTGCGCCAGCTTCCCGGGATCCGGTGCATTCGCAGGGATATCCTGTAGCCGCTGGCTGAGCATGGCATACTTGCCATTGGCCCGCAGAAAATACTTGCGCTTCGAAGCCCCCTGCTCTGTCAGATCATAATGACCGGCAGCATTCTTTTTGACCGTGTAACCAAACGAGGCCACGTTGTCCAAAAAGCCATCTCGGCCTTCGAGCTTGGTGGTCGGGAAGTTCAGCTGATATATCAGTTCTTTATCGCCAAGAATCACATCAACTCGAATGGGCGTTTTGCCATCCACACCAGCCAGAAAGCTTTCCAGCGTGGCGTCGAGGTTTTCCCATTCCTTCTTGAGTGCCGGCGTGGGGGCCAGATTCACCAGATACTTCAGATCTTCCCGAAGTCGGTCAGCACCCGGTTGCACAAAAGTAATGCGTGGTTCATCAGCCCGAGTCACCATCGTGGCTGCCAGAAGACTGGCGCCAAGTGCCAGAGCAGAAAAGCACTTCGTAGACCACTTACCCAGTTGAATCTGCAACACGGATGAGACTCCCTTCGCTTACTGCGCTTCTCAGGTGAACTCCATTAGGTGGCTCTGGATACTCGCCTCAACAAGTACACAAAGTTTCCAAGAATGCTTAGGTTCACCGACCGTCAACTTATTTGTCAACCTAAACTCGGTTCTTTGATTGTTTGATCCCCAGAGTTTGCCAAGGGAACAACAAAGAAACTCTCAAGAATCAGCAGGAATCACCACAAATCCTCTCACGAGACTTTCCGGCTGTGGATAACTGCACCTCTCTCCAAAATTAGCGTTTTTAGAGGTTTGCAGGTTGGCTTGCCCCGAAAGTTCGACTCGATGCTCACGCCACGATTCCAGAAAAACAATCAGCCAGGGAGGCCTTGAGGCAACACCTGGCTGATTGAAATCTGTAAGGAAAAACCTACTTGGTGCATGTGCTGCAGGGAGCCTGAGCCGTAGCTGCAGGAACTGCACAGCTCGGATCAACAGCGGCACAGGCCGAAACAGGCACCCGGCGGCAAACGGTACGTGGCACACAGACAGTCTTCGTTTCGACCACTTTACGTGGCACGCAACTGGTCTTTGTCACCATCTTGGTCTCACAGACCTGACGGCAGGTCGTATAAGGCACCTGACGGGTTTTAACTTCACGTGTCATCGAGCAGGTCGTGTAAGGCACCCGCTTGGTGATGCATTCCGTTGTCCACGAGCAGGTGGTGTAAGGCACTCGCTTAGTGATGCACTCGGTTGTCCACGAGCAGGTCGTGTAAGGCACCCGCTTCGTGCATGTTTCGCGAACCATCGAGCAGGTCGTGTAAGGAACTCGCTTTGTCACGCATTCCTTTTCCCAGCGAACGCATGTGTAAGGAACCTGCTTCACAGACTGCACAGGCACCCGGCGGCAGACAGTGTAAGGCTGCTTGCAAGTCTGTGTCTCACGGACGTAAGTCGTGCAGGGAACTTGCTTGCAAACCTTGCGGGGAACCCATGTTCGCTTGCAGCAGGTTGTCGGTGGGCACTGCTCGCAAACCATCCGGGCACAACCAGGACGATAAACACACTTGCAGGCACAGGGATCCCATTCCCATGTTCCAGGATCCTGAACGCACTTCTGCACCATCTTACCAGGGATCTGATAAGTTTCGGTCACCCATTCGCCAGTGCACTCTTCCACAGTCTTGTAGGTCGTCACAGGCTTGCAGACGGTGTAACAGACGTCGCGGTAGCAGGTCTCGGTCTCGGTCCGATAAGTGGTGCAGCAGACCTGACGATAATGTGTTTCGCAGACGGGCTTCTTGACTGTGCAGGTCACATCGCGATAGCAGGTCTGGAACACAGGACGGCACTTCGTGTAGCAGACATCGCGATAGCACGTCTGGTAGACCGGCTTCTTGATGGTGCAGGTCACGTCGCGATAGCAGGTCTGATAAACCGGCTTCTTGATCGAGCAGGTCACTTCCCGGTAGCAAGTCTGATAGACAGGCTTGCACACGGTGTAACATTCTTCACGATAGCAGGTCTCGCGGATGGTACGGGTGCAGGTCACTGGCACTTGGCAAGTCACCTGATCGTACACCGTGCGGCAGCACTGGTACTGCTTCGTATCCCACACCGTTTCCTGAACGGTCTGGTAGCACGTGGTGGGGCAGGCCTTGGCGGCGCAATAATCGCCAGCCGGGGCACATGCCTCAGTAGGACAGCAGCGATACCTTGCGGCACCGCAGTATTTTGCTTCGGCAACATCTGCCAGTCCGAAGGCCAGCAGGCCTCCCAGAGCGACCATCATGGACGCAATTTTCATCGCTCGATCCTTGTTCCTGTCAGAACGGCGTGAAGCTATCCCCCGGCATTTGTTCGCAGGTGCCAGAAGACAACTTGTCTCATCGTCTACATCGACGGCCCCCTCACGAGGCTTGAGACAAAAGTTGGATTTTTTTTTCGCAAAAGTCCCGATTCGGCATTTCTGGAATGTTTTTGCCCGGTAACGGCAAAAACTGCCGAAAAACTGCCTGCCAGCAAAAGCAAAGCCCCTGGTCTACCTATCTTGCGGCATTCGAATCGGAGCCCGATTTCCCTCACCGCTCCAAAGATCGGCACTCCCAGCCGCTTCTCCCACGAAAAGACAACCTGTCACTGGTAATCGTCACGATCAGCAGAACCACCACCCTAACTGCGCATACCAGCCAGGCTTCCCAAGGCACTGAATCTCCCAGTCCTCCAGAATGTTTGGAATCGGCAAACCAAAGGATTGATCGCATGAGATCGCGTTGATATGACGGAGCCGTGACCGATTCGCACCCTTAGGAAGATGCTCATGTCGTTAGGAAGTCACCCGGCAATCGCACTTTGGTTGGCTATTGTGGCATTCTGTTCACCAGCCGTCTTAATTGCGGATGATGTGAATCAAACCAGCAAACCCGGTCGTCCCAACATTCTGGTCATCATGGCAGATGACCTGGGATACGCTGACCTGGGAGTTCAGGGTGGCTGCGAAATCCCCACGCCACACCTGGATCAATTAGCGGCCAGTGGCATTCGCTGCACCAATGCCTATGTTTCGGCACCCTATTGCAGCCCCTCCCGCGCAGGCTTTCTCACCGGGAAGTACCAGACTCGGTTTGGACACGAGTTCAATCCCCACGTAGGCGAAGAAGCAAAACTCGGCTTACCGCTCGAAGAAGTGACGATCGCCAATTTATTGCAGACAGAAGGCTATCGCACGGCCCTGATCGGCAAATGGCACCAAGGTTTCAGCAAAGATCATCATCCGCAAAGCCGGGGGTTCGATGAGTTTTTCGGCTTCCTCGTCGGTGGCCACAACTACCTCTTACATCAAGAAGTCAAAGCCAGGTTTGGAACTGCTCACTCTCACGACATGATCTACCGGGGCCGCGAAGTCGAACCACAGGAAGGCTACGCGACAGATCTCTTCACCAACGAAGCCCTTCGCTGGATGAGTGGCCCTCCCGACAAACCCTGGTTCTTGTATCTTTCGTACAATGCCGTCCACACACCACTCGAAATCGCTCCGCATCTCCAGAAGAGAATCCCAGAGTCTGTAAAACTCCCAGCTCGCCGTGGCTACCTCTCCTTACTGGCCGGCCTCGACGATTCCATCGGCCGGATTACGCAGCACCTGAATCAGCATGGGCTCCGCGACAATACACTGATTATCTTCCTCAGCGATAACGGCGGGTCGGGACGCGCGCCCATACTGGCGTACAACTCCGGGCTCAACCATCCCCTGCGCGGAGATAAAGGGCAAACTCTCGAAGGCGGCATCCGCGTGCCGTTCTTTGTCTCATGGCCCAGGCAGCTTCCCGCAGGCACCATCTATGAGCAGCCCATCATTTCTTTGGATATTCTGCCCACGGTTTGCCAGTTGGCCGCCAAAGATCCCGCAAAACCACAGCCACTTCCTGAAGGTATCGATGGTGTGAACCTCATGCCCTACTGGCTCGGCCAGCGTTCGGGATCTCCTCACGAATCGCTCTTCTGGAGATTTGGCCCGCAAAAAGCTGTCCGCGCAGGAAACTGGAAGCTCGTGGATTGGCGAGATTTTCCCGCATCAAAAAATAGTGGCTGGGAACTTTACGACCTTTCCACAGACATCAGCGAAAAGAACAATCTGGCAGAAGCTCATCCCGAAACGGTCGCCCGTCTGAAAACTGCCTGGGAAAAATGGGATCAACAGAACGTCCAGCCCCTCTGGCCGGGCTCCAAAATGGAAGATCCTCCAGAAGTGAGAAAATAATGAGCGTCTGGCAGCGATTTCTTACCATCCTCACTTCGCGTGTCATCAACTTTCCGGCTGGAGAACTCTTCTTGCCCACCTTCGCCACTTCTGCGAAAGTCTTACAGCGTGCGACTTTTCGTAAGAAAAGCTCCCCGCCAAAGATCAGGAAAGACTTTTCGAACATTTGACCTGGGCCCACAGACAATCGTCGGCCCTTGGCACAGGGATGTGCGGGATCTATGGAGAGCCTGAACCAACTAGCCCCTTATCTCTGGCGTGTCCGGGGATATCTGATTGGCTCATCAATCGCAGCCCTGCTGGTGGCCATTTTCTGGTCAGCCGGGCTGATGCTCTCCTATCCTCTCGTCAAAGTTCTCTTACAAGGCCAGAGCCTGCAGGCTTATCTCACAGAAGAAACCCAGAAAGCCGAAACCGAAACGGCCCAGCACCAGGCCGAAGCCGCCCGAGTTCAGCATCAGCTCGACCAACTCGATCCGGAAGTCTCGTCTTCCGAAAAAATCAGTCTGCTCAAAAGCCTCGACCGTGCCCAGCGGCAACTGGCCTCTTCTGGCTGGCGGCTCATGTTCTGCACCTGGCTCACCAAACAGCTCTCCACGTGGCTCCCCGAACAGGCATTTCCCACGCTCGTCCTGCTGCTCGCATTATTGGCAATAGTCACGCTGGCCAAAGGTTTAACGGTCTACCTGCAGGAAAATCTGGTCGGTATCGCCGTCGAATCAACCATGGTCATGCTCCGCCAACGGATGTTCCAACACGTACTCCGGCTCGACCATGTGACCTTAAGTCTCCTCGGCACGCCACAGTTGATGGCGCGCTTCACCTATGACCTGCAGCAGTTAGGGACAGGGCTCACCCTGTTCGGCGGACGTCTAATTGTCGAACCTTTAAAGATTCTCAGCGTGCTCATCTGCTGTTTTCTCGTGAACTGGCGATTAACAACCCTTTCGCTAATCGTCGTCCCGCTGGGAGCATTACTCTTTGGCCGCTATGGCAAAAAAATCAAAAAAGCCAGCCGCAAACAGATGGAAAGCATGTCGCGGATCTTCACTCAACTCGAAGAAACACTCAGATCATTTCGCACGATTCTCGCCTTTGGTCTCGAAAGGCAAAGGCGGCAAAGCTTTCATCGCGAACAGAAAGTGGCCTTCGAAAAAACGATGAAAATCCTGCGGATGGATGCGCTCTCCAGCCCCACCACAGAAATTCTCGCCACACTGGGAGCCTGCATGGCGCTGCTTCCTGGAGCTTACATGGTCCTCCGCCAGAAGTCCGAAATTTTCGGGATTCAACTCTCCGAAGGGCCCCTCGATATCGCCGAACTGGCGTTACTCTACACCCTCATGGGTGGCCTCCTCGACCCGGCCCGCAAACTCGCAGCCGTCTATCCCAAGTTCAAAAAATCTTCCGCCGCTAGCGATCGTGTTTTTGGACTTTTAAAGACCCACACCCGTTTACAGCAGGATCGACAATGGATTCCCCTCCCCAGGCATACTCAGCAAATTGAGTTCGAAAACATCACCTATACTCATCCCGTTGCCGAAGAACGCAATCAGGCACGTCCGCCGGCTCTTGACCGAGTCTCCCTGAAGATTGCCTTCGGCGAAACCGTGGCCATTGTCGGCGGGAACGGCTCTGGAAAATCGACACTCGTCAACCTCCTCCCCAGGCTCTACGACCCGGATTTCGGCATCCTGCGCATTGACGGAATTGATATTCGCCACACTCAGTTGGCACTGTTACGAAAACAGATTGCCGTTGTCCCTCAGGAAACACAGCTCTTCAACCGCACCATCTCCGAAAACCTGCGCTATGGCAGTTGGGATGCTCCCGCTGACCGCGTGACTCGACTGGCACATGATTTTGCCGTCGATTCCTTTGCCAGTCGTTTCCCCGATGGTCTCGAAACTTCCGTCGGCGAACGTGGTCAACGGCTTTCCGGTGGTCAAAGACAACGCATCGCCCTCGTAAGAGCACTCCTGCGCGATCCTGCCATTCTCATTCTCGATGAAGCCACATCAGCCATTGATCGCGAAAGCGAAACACAGATTTACGAAGCACTCGCCCACCATAAGCAAAATCGTACCGTGCTGATTGTCACACATTCTCTGACCGACACACTGCTCAAAATTGTCGATCGAGTGGTGGTGATGGATCATGGTCAGATCATCGC
>JAIXUU010000059.1 GCA_027483405.1 Planctomyces sp.
CCATAACGGGTGGCACGTCCCTGAGGTCTGCCGAAGGGCGTGGGAATTTCCGTATTGTTTGCAACTCTTCGCAGGGTGCATGCAGCGCCAGCGGAATGCACCACATTCGACGTTGCTATACACAACAAATTCATCAGGTCAATGAAGATTGGTGCATTGGCATGCACCTTACACGTGTTATCTATCAACACAAGGTCTCACGCTCACATGGCGGCTCCACTGGCAATCGTTCTCGCGGCTGGCAAAAGCACTCGCATGAAGTCGGCACTCCCGAAGGTCGTGCATCCACTCTTTGGGCGACCCATGGTCGAATATGTCTTTGACGCCGCCCGAGCCGCTGGTGTCGAACGACTCGTTGTTGTGGTGGGCCATCGAGCCGATGAAGTCCAGGCGATTCTGGCACATCACAAAGATGTCGAATTCGCGTTACAGACTGAGCAAAAGGGAACTGGCCACGCCGTCAAAATGTGTCTGCCAGCCCTGCAAACCCATCAGGGGCCAGTGCTGATTCTTTCTGGTGATACTCCACTGCTCAAAGTCGATTCACTCAAAAAACTGCTGGCTGCTCAGGGGGCTGGTGCTGCGGCTGTGATTGGGACAGCCAAGACTCAGGCCAATGAAGGGTTGGGTCGCATTGTCCGTTCTCCCGAAGGTGAGTTTCTGCGTATTGTCGAAGAACGCGATGCGACTCCTGCCGAAAAGCGGATTCAGGAGATCAATACCGGATGCTATGCTTTTGATGGTCAGAAGCTCGCCAGTGCTCTCGAACGACTCCAGCCCACCAATGCCCAGGGCGAGTATTATCTCACAGATGCACCGGCTCTCCTCAAAGCCGATCGAGAGTTAGTCATTGCAGCCGACTGCTTCGATATCGAAGAAGCGATGGGCGTTAATACGCGTATTCAACTGGCTGAGGTGGCACAGGTCATCAAAGATCGAACTGATCGGCAATTGATGGCTGAAGGTGTGACAATTGTGGATCCCCGGCTGGTTTCGATTGATCCCCAGGCGAAGATCGCTGCTGATGTCGTCATCGAGCCTTTTGTCGTCATCCGCGGTGCGGTCGAAATCGGGCCCGACAGCCACATTGGCCCGCATGCCGTTCTGGAAGGCCCATTGACACTCCCAGCCGGCTCGATCGTCAAACCCTTCGAGCATCTTCCCTCACGATAACGATGGCTGCTCCGTGGGAACATCTGGCGAAAGGTTGAGGGCGTCGATCAATTGCCTAAGGCGGCCAGTTTCCCGCCTCTCGAAATGGAAGCGCAAGCGCGGGAGATCTTTGAGATGAGGCTCGTCCGCTTCAAACGGATGGGCCGCTGTTCGCTCGATCGTGCCTGAAATGAGCAGATCGGCAAACTCGACATTCAACTGATCCAGCAGTTCATCGCTGATGGCGTGGTTCAGCCTGAGTACCAGATTCTGTTTGACGAAGCGCATGCTGTTATAGATACGGTAAAAGCTCAGCACTTCAGAAACGGCTGCCGCCGGCGAATGGACGATCCGGTAGAGCGAGAGATCAGCCGGTGAGATCAGGCCCCGCTCCAGAAGTTGATGACGAATGAAGTCCTGCAGAGCACACCAGTAATTGCAATCGGGCTGATCGACCAGCACGATGGGCAGCATGTCCCGCTTCCCGGTCTGGATCAGCGTGAGTGTTTCAAAGAGTTCATCGAGTGTTCCGAAGCCCCCCGGATAGACCACGATGGCATGGACTTCTTTGACGAACATCAGTTTACGGGTAAAGAAAAATCGAAACGTGACCAGCTTCGGATCACCATCAATGACCGAATTGGCCTGTTGCTCAAAGGGGAGCAGAATGTTCACACCCATCGACATCGGTAAACCGGCACCGACATGGGCGCCTTCCATGATGCCGCTACCTGCCCCGGTTAAGACCATCCAGTTGTTCCTGGCCATCAGGCGGCCAAACTCGACCGACGAGAGATAATCGGGATGATTGGCCGGAGTACGGGCCGAACCAAACACAGTCACCTTGCGATGCAGTCGGTAAGGCGTAAAGACCTTGAAGGCGTAGCGCAGTTCTTTAGCGGCCCGGGCAATAATTTTGATATCACCGCGCGTGGCCTGATCGTGTGCCAGCTTGTCGGCCACTTCGCGAATCTGGGCCAGGAATGCCGATTTGCCGCCAATTTCTGGTTCCTGCTCAGAAATCAGCGTGTGTTCTTCGGCTTCACCCGCAATCGGGAGTGGGAGTTCGTCTTCCATGGTCAATCCTGCGGCTGTGTAGGCCTATCAATGATGCGAAGTAATTTCGTTCCTGTGAGAACGCATTTCGAGAATCATTGGATCATGCCGGAGACCGGCGGCCAACAGACTGGGCAACTTTTCCACATCCTCCGGGGCAGCCAAGGTTGGTTGGCACCCGGTATCAATTGAAGTCCTTGAGCTCACCACCGTTCCAGAGAATCCTGCAATTCGGGTGCTTGGATTGAAATTTGTCGACGGAGTAAGCCGTGACCTTCGTTTCAAGGAGATTCAGTCGTTTCAGGTTGGGCAGGGCGTTCACGAGCAGCGATAAACCCAGATCACTGAACTGTGTGTTGCTGAGGGTCAGTTCTTCGAGCTGATTGAGCTTGAGAAAAACTTTGGCAGTGGCGTCGGTCAATCGGGTGTGATTGAGTCCGAGGTAAGTGAGGTTTTCAGCAGTGGCTAGATCTGCAACACCCTCGTCGGTCAGCCCTGTAAAGTTCAAAGTCGCCATTTCCAGATTCTGTAAACTTCCAAAGGCCGCGATCGAGGCATCGGTGATCCGAGTGCCACCGAGATTGAGATAAGTGTAATCAGGTGACGCGATCGACTGGATGAATTTGTCATCTGCCTGTGTGGCCCAGACGGATAAAAAGGTCAGCCTTTTGCAGCCTGAAAAGGACGAGAGCCCCTTGCTCGTGACTGCCTGGCCATCGAGCTTTAACTTTGTGATGGAGGTTGTTCCTTCAAACGCCCTGAGATGTTCGTCGGTGATTCCCATGTTCAAAAGCTGCAGATCGGACAAATGGCGGCACCCTTTGAAGATCTCGAATTCACGAGGTGTGAGAGTTTTCAACCCTTCAAGACTGATCCCCGTCAATTTGAACAGGTGCGGCGGCAGTATCGCCGGGTCCCCGTGCAGCGGATCTTTGGCATTATCGAGCCAGACGTATTTTCCCTGTTTGAGGACAAACGCAGCCGCTGCACGGTCGGCCTTGGCGTTCTTCACCATTTCATCGCCATTCGGCTCCCATCTCGGCAGCACGCCCGCATCGCACTTTACTTCGCAAAGCGGTTTCTGCTTGCGGAATGACTCGATCGCCTCTGGCGTGACCTGAGTGTACCGCAGATCGACCGAGAGCAGATGGGGTAGCTTCATCAAATAGAAAAAGACCTCGTTGGTGACTTTGGAACCCTGCAGCTCAAGAGATCGCAAAGCCTTCAGTTCGCAGATCTCGCGAACACCTTCATCACCGATCCCCGTGTTGTAAAGCGCGAGGAAGGTGAGTCGATGGCAATCCTTGAGGGCGGCAAGATCTTTGTTTTTGATCGATGTGAAGGCCAGCCGGGAGCTGCGCAAGTTGGAAAGATTGTTAAGCGCCGCGAGACCCTTTCCCGTAACCTGCGTCCCGCCCAGATCGAGATTCGTCAACGCATTTTCCTTCAAGGCGGCGAGATCCCCGTCACCCACGGGCACCGCCCACGCTTCCAGATGTGTCAGGTGCTTGAACTTTCGGATCGCGGCACCTGTGACCTTCTCGCACTGGGTCAGTTCAAGATGTGTGAGTTTCGGCAGATCCTCCAAAGGCTTCAAGTGGGCATCGGTGATGGAGGAGAATCCCAGCCGTACTTTTCAAGATCCCGACATCCGGAAAAGACTTCGAAGTCCTTCGCGGCAAGGTTACGCTTGTCTTTCAATTCAATTCCGGTGAGTTGCACAGAATTGGCGAATTCCGCGACGGACAGCGATTGCCGTGCGGTCGATTCCCCGTTGATCCAAACGGAACCCTGCTGGTTCAGTACATAGCGGGCGGCAGCGTGATCCGAGCCAGTGCTCGGGATGACCTTCTCCGTCATCAGTCGATCGGATGCTGGATGATCGGAAAGGGGCCAGATGCGAACGGTGCGATCGTCGCTCCCCGAGACGAGACGTTTGCCGTCGGTCGAGAAACCAACATCATTGACCCTTGCAGCGTGGCCTGTGAATCGTTCGTGAATCGATCCAGAACGGGTGTCGTAAAGCGAAACCTGGCCAGAGTCGTCACCGACCACAAAGGATGAGCCGTCCGGCGAGAAGGCCACGCAGCGGGGTTGGCTGTCGAGGATCTCATCGTCGCCGATGCAGAGAATCTGTTTTCCGGAAGCCCAATCCCACAGGCGAATGGTAAAGTCTGGTGCACACGAGAGGAGCAACTGGCCGTCAGCCGACATCACCACATGTGTGGGTGGATTGGTATGACCCTGAAAGGTTTTGGCAATCTCGCCAGTGTCTGTCTTCCACGCACGGATTTCACCCGGCCCATTCCAGACAGCACTCAATAAATAGTTCGCATCCGGTGAAAACGACATGCGCGGTGCTTCGACTCCGGGTGGAGTCTCTTGAAATACGACTCGGGGCAGTTCTTTTCCTTCGGGCAACGTCCATGAGTTAATGCCCCCTTTCCCACTGCGGGCCAACTTCACCACGCTTCCCTGTGGCGAAAAAGCCACAC
>JAIXUU010000076.1 GCA_027483405.1 Planctomyces sp.
AAAAACCTTTACACTGCTCATGACTCGTTGCTCCTGAAAGGATGGGATCAAGCACTGATAACTTCATCTTACCCTCAAAGGACAACGAGTCTTCATCCCCATCTGGGGTTGAGTCTTCGAACCTCCAGCGATTTTCGGCGCGAACTGGGGGTTCGCGAAGACGCTCAACCCCAGCCACCCGCCGCGAAGTTGTTTATTGGAATCGGTATCAGATCCATGTTGAGCACACTGGGATTGAGTACTGACGAAACATGCTGTGTTTGCCAGTGACGAAGAGATGCCATGCCGCGATTCGCACTGCTGGAACATGACTGGCCGGAAAATCATGGAGATTTTCTTCTCGAAGTTCCCGGGCTCAAGTCTCTCGATGGTCTTGGGCTATGCTGGACATGGCGATTTCCGGGGGATCGAAAGGCCTGGGAAGTATTGTTCCTGCAGGGTGGCTTGATTGAAGCCGAACGGAATACCGACCACAGGGCCCATTATCTCGATTATCAGGGGGCCGTGACTCCTGCCGCCGATGGCACACCTCGCGGCTTCGTGACGATTGTCTTTCAAGGGGAATTTCAATGGACTGATCCATTCGAACTCTCGCCGCTGGAAGGGCTGCCTGTCTTACCAGATTTTCTGCAGATAGCCTTTCAAGATCATCTGGGGAAGCAACAGATAGCCGGTCAGATGCAGCTCTTGAACTCTGCCTCAGGCTGGAAGATCACGATTCTGCCCGAGACGAATTCCAAGGCTTTCAAGGCAGATTCAGTGCATTCGTAATACAATACTGCAAGATAAGCGTCGTGCTGCGTGACAAGTGGAATGCTCTCTCGATCGAAGCATTCTGTCCGCAAGTGAAATCTCATCAGGGTCTGTAAATCTTATGAATCTTGTGAATCGTCTGGCGGCAGAGACCAGCCTGTATCTCAATCAGCATGCTCAGAATCCGGTCGCCTGGCAGCCGTGGGATGATGAAGCGTGGAGACTCGCGCGCGAGCTCGATCGACCAGTCTTTCTGTCGATTGGGTACAGTGCCTGCCACTGGTGTCATGTGATGGAGCACGAAAGCTTTGAGAATCCACGCATTGCCGAACTGCTCAATCAGTGGTTTGTGAGTATCAAGGTGGATCGCGAAGAGCGGCCAGACCTCGATCAGATTTACATGGCCGCCGTGATTGCCATGACTCAGCAGGGTGGCTGGCCGATGTCGGTCTTTCTCACACCCGATGGGCATCCGTTTTACGGAGGAACCTATTTTCCACCGACCAGCCGATATGGACGACCGGGCTTTGCTGAAGTCCTCGCAGCCATTCACGACGCCTGGGAGAACCGTCGTGAAGTGGTGACTGAGCAGGCCTCTCAATTAACCATGACTGTCCACGATCAACTGTCTGAACGACAGGAGCCAACGACTCTCCATGAGAATCTGCTGGAGAAGGCCGGCCGCACGCTGGTGCGGGTTTGTGATCGTGTGAATGGTGGTTTTGGACATGCCCCCAAGTTCCCTCATGCGATGGATCTACGGCTCGCCTTGCGCCTTGCGCATCGATTCGATACGACGGAAACAGCCGAAGTCGCCGAGTTGGGGCTGACGGCCATGGCCAAAGGTGGGATCCACGACCACCTGGGAGGTGGCTTCGCCCGCTACTCGACAGATGAAATCTGGCTGGTGCCGCACTTCGAAAAAATGCTGTATGACAACGCGCTGCTACTGCAGGCTTATCTCGATGGCTGGCAGTTTAACAAGACCGATTTTTATCGCCGGACGGCCCAGTCGATTGTTCATTACGTCTTGCGGGAAATGCAGGTTCCCGGGACCGAACTGTCGGGAGGATTCTGTGCGGCCCAGGATGCTGATAGCGAGGGTGAAGAGGGGCGATTTTTTGTCTGGTCGCAATCCGAAATTCGTACTGTCCTCTCAGGAAGTGAAGCGGGGAATGACGATTCGCGGCTTTTTGAGCGGGCCTACGGTGTGACCTCGGGAGGGAACTGGGAAGGTCATAACATTTTGAATTTGCCAAAGACCATTGCTGCACTCGGACGAGAACTCGGCATGGCGGAATCTGCCCTCGAGCAAAAGCTTTCTCTGTTGAGAGCAAAGTTGTTTGAGCACAGAAAAAACCGGATTGCCCCAGGTCGTGATGAAAAATTGATCGTGGCATGGAATGGTCTGATGATCTCTGCATTGGCCCGAGCAGGACTGGTGCTCGATGATCAAGAGGCACTTCTGGCCGCTCAGCGGGCAGCCCGTGTGATTCTCGACATGGCAGAGAGTCTGCCGTACGGCTTGCCCCATTCAATTCAGAAAGGGCAGGCTAAACATGGTGCCTATCTGGATGATTATGGATGCTTTTTGGAAGCACTGATCGAATTGTTCCTGGCGGATGGTGATCCCTCCTGGTTATCGCGGGCTCTCCCACTGATCGACCGCCTCGTGAATGAGTTTCATGATGATGAACAGGGCGGGTTTTACTTTACGAGCAGCCAGGCCGAGAAGCTGATCAGTCGCAGTCGAGATTTTCAGGACAACGTGACACCCTCTGGCAATGCGGCTGTGGCCAATGCACTGCTGAAGTTCAGTCGAATCACAGGAGACGCCCGCAGTGAAGCGCTGGCGCATGAAGTTCTTCAGGCTGCCTCGGGCCTGATGCAGCAATCCACAATGGCCACAGCCCACTCGTTGGCCGCTCTCGATTGGTGGCTCGGCCCCGGTTACGAATGTGTGTATGTACCCGCTGAGATGACATCAACAACGGATGCTGAGCCTTTGAAACAGGATGCGGTTGAGCGAGTGGCCCATGAGCTGTACCTGCCGAACGTCCTGTTTCTCACGGGAAGAGCGCAATGGGAGGGAACACTGGCAGCTGATCTGGTCAAAGGGCGCCTGGCCCCGGCAAGTGAACCGGTGCTCTATGTCTGTCAAAAGGGAGTCTGCCAGCTCCCCGTGGTCGGTGAAGCGGCGATCATCGCCCGACTCAAAGGGCTGGCACAAAGTATTGATGAATAACTTCAAAGACACCCATCCCGATATCTGAGCGCTCGATTCAGGTCACTATCAAGTGCCGTGTCAGTGATCAATTTTGGAAAGCTGTTTAATGAGAGGCGACCGGCGGGCTCGTGGGATTCAAACTGCATGAGGGCGTCGAGCGGGGAGTCGAATTCCAGGGCATGCGAGCGATTAATAATCCCATGGCACAGGTATCGGTCACACCGGCGAAGACCAGGCCGGCTCCGACAAAGGCAGCCAGTCCGAAGGCGTAAGGAGTGACAAAGGCTCCCAGGGCACAGCCCAGAACGACCAGCGAACCGGCCGCGATACGAACCTGTCGTTCCAGCGACATGACCTTCTCGCCACGGGTGACCGGCAGGCCGGCTGCCTCCCAGGCCTGAGTTCCTCCCTCGATATTGATGGGCTGCCACTGGCCCTTGGCCAATAGTTTTTCGCAGGCTTTCTTGCCTCGACCTCCGGAACGGCAGATCAGGTAGACCGTCTTACTCTCAGGATTCACAAAACGGGAAAGCTTCTCCGCTTCGAGCTCATCCAGGGGAATGTTGACTGCACCATGGGCATGCACTTCCTGAAATTCCAGGGGAGTGCGAACGTCAATAATGGTCACTGGTTCTGCCGCATCAATGCGGGTTTTCAGTTCGATGGGCAGGATCGTGGGGATCGTCATGGCAACCTCACTATTTGAAATATAGGAACCTGTCGAACTATGTTACTAGATCTGTGCAGTTCTCTTTCACGAAATTGACGGAAACGATCCTTTCTCTGAGGAAATTTTCCCGGGAGCTGGTGTCGGCAGGTCTGATGTCATCGAATTGCAAGCGTGGTTATGACGTAAAGTGTTTTTTAGAAATAGGATGCGGCAATCCTTGTTCATTTGGGGGACTGCCCGTTTCAGGCGCGGTAACGAACAGTCAAAGTTTCGCTGATCGCTGATCTCGCGCCGGCTTGGCAGAAATCGACCGGGAACTGTGCTGTTGTGTCTCCTTGAGAAGTCTCAATGGCCGATACTGACAGGAGGGAGCGACACTTTTTTGGGAGACCGCCATGCCGCCACGCTTCAAGCCAGTGCAGAATTCGGTCGCCAGTGCTCTACCAACGGCCTTGCCATCGACTCATGTCGAAGGGTTTGTGGCCTACCTCAAGGGGGAGTGTGGACTCGCGCGAAATACGGTCATTTCCTACGAGCGTGATATCAAAAGATTCAGCGACTGGTTCCATGAATCCGGTGTGGCGCGTGTGACAGAGATCACTCTACAGGATCTCTCGGGTTACTTGAGATATCTGCACGAGTTGAAACTGGCGACCAGCACGATTGCCAGGCATCTGGTTTCGCTGAAGATGTTCTTCCGGTATCTCATGCTGGAAGGGATTCTCAAAGAGAGTGTCGCCGACTTGCTGAACTCTCCCAAGCTTTGGGAGCATTTGCCCAAGGTGCTCTCGGAAGATGCGATCAATCGTCTTCTCGATGCCCCGATGCATCAGGATTTGAATCCTTATCGCGACCGTGCATTGCTGGCTGTGTTGTATGCGACAGGTTGCCGGGCCAGTGAAGTCTGCAGTCTGAAAATGCGAGATCTGCAGCTTGACGAAGGCTTTTGCCGCTGTGTGGGTAAAGGGAATAAGGAGCGTCTGGTCTCTTTGAATCCAGTCGCAGTGGCAGCACTGAAGACCTATCTGGCAAGAGAGCGGTCCGCTCGCGCGGGAACGAGCCTCGACAGCCCCGTATTCACCTCGAGATCAGGCAGATCAATCGACCGCATTCAGGTCTGGAAACTCGTCAAGCGGTATGCCTCACGGATTGGATTAAGCGATGCCGTCACGCCGCATACTTTGAGGCACAGTTTTGCCACGCATATGCTGGCCAATGGAGCGGAAATTCGAGCACTGCAGGAACTTTTGGGTCACGCCAGTATTCGCACGACTCAGATCTACACCCATGTCGAACATTCCCGGCTCAAGGCCATCCATAAACAGTGTCATCCCCGAGGATAAAAGAAAAAGACCCGCACCAACGCGAAGTTGATGCAGGTCTTGAAAAGTCATCGCTCAGTGGATACTTCGACTACACGCCTGGTGCCGGAGCAGCAGGAGTTGTTTCAGGAATCGGAGCGATCGGTGGTTTGGCGGTATCGGTTGGTGTCGGCACACCAGCAGCCGGAGCAGAAACTCCGCCGCAGCTTCCATCAGCACAGCCGCCGGCACAAGCTCCAGTTTCGCAACTGTTGCAGGCGGTCGTTGGGCAGACAGTCTGTGGCACTAACCGACAGACTTCGTAGTTCTCGACGCGGGGAACGCAACGCGTCACGTAGCGAGTGCAGTTCACGTTCTCTGTGCGAGGAACGCAGCGTGCTACGCGACGAGTGACCGTAAATGGCTCCTGACGGGTCACGCAGAACGGAACGCGGCAAGTCTTGGTCTCGGTAACCATCTTGCAGGTGCGAACAGGAATCTTGCGGACACATTCTTCGCTCACCATCTTGCAGGTGCGAACGGGAACCTTCTGGCTCACAACCTGTTCCGTCCAGCGGCAAACCTGCACAGGAACCTGATCAACAACCGTTTCGCAGGTCATGCGGCAAACTCGCTGAGGAACCTTGGTCACAACCACTTCGGGAACAAGGCGGCAGACTGTTACCGGGCAGGACTGACGAACCTGGCGTGTCACGTAAGTGGTGCAGGGGATCTGGCGTTCCACAACTTGTGGGCACCAGACACGACGGCAAACCACTGGACCTGGTCTTTGAACCATCGTCAACCGTGGACATCCACAGGCATCTGGGACCAGTGTCGGGCAGCAGCGACCAGGGAGTTGAACCTGCTGTGTCACCCAGCGGCCACAATCCTGACGAACTGTACGGAAGGTTGTCACTGGTTCGCAGACATTGAAGCAACGTTCCTGGTTGACAGTCTCTGTCACCTGACGCATGACCGTCTGGCGGCATTCACGCTCGATGGTTTCAAAGACTGGACGCTGCACGACGCGACGACACTCGCGCATCTGTGTTTCATAAACCGGTCGGCGAACCGTGTAGCTGCAGTCGCGGAAACTGGTCTCAAAGACTGGCTTCTGAACTGTGTAACGCTCTTCGCGGCAACTGGTTTCGTAGACGGGCCGACAGACCTGGTACGATTGTTCCCGATACTGGGTTTCAACCACGTTGCGGTAGCAAGTTTCCTGGACATCTTCGAATGTCTGGTCATAGACGGTGCGTTGAACCGTAAACTGCTGTGGTTCTTGCACAGTGTCGTACACAGTTCGTTGACAGGTTTGCCGTTCAACGCGGCAGGTGGTGTAACAGGCCGTCGGCTGGCACGCTGTGGTTGGGCAACAGCTGTAGCTGGCTGCTCCACAATATCTGGCCGCTTCGGCAAACTGTCCACTCGCCATCGTGACCAGCGTGATCGCTGCGCTGATCCAAAAATTCTTCATTTCCGTTCCCCCTGGAGAATACTTACCGTCATGTTTGTTCAGTCTTCCCACTCAATCCCGAAGTTCACTGAAGAACTCACAACCGGAAATGACTTGGAAAATCATGGTTCCGGTGTGCTTCAATGTCCGCATCACTTGGTAATGAGTGGGTGGGTGTGCAGTGACAGAAACCGCGTTTACCCGACTTTAACCAATTTCCTCAATGCCGCCGAATCGCTGGATTCCCTAAAACTCCAACAGCCCGGCATTATGCGCATTCTGACACACCAGTTGCAAAGGAATAGTTCTGCAGGGAGGGGGCCGTCCGCAAAAACCGTATGCAAAGGCGATCAAGTTTACCCGAACACCACAGACGAGGTACCGGGTCACTGCCAAAGGATAGATCGAATTCATGCCAGCAGAGCCACTTCTTTGCAGAAGACCATGCTCCACGTCATGTGGTCTTCAGATAATCGCCATCATGACGATCATGCCGCCCAATCACAGAGTAACGTGCCGAGCCGAAAAAACATGGAAAAATTGTCGGGCTCTGCGGACTTTCGATTGGACGGTTTCAAATCGCAATGACCGTCATCGAAGATTTTTCAGGACTTTGTTGAGTCGAGGGCTCTCCTTAAGATCTGTTTGAATCGGAGGTTATGGGGAAATACCGTGCCGCAAGCTCCCGATGCGGGGCAGGGAAAAACTGGTTTTTGCGCAGCAGTCATTCTGAAAAGATGCTCTTTGATAGTCTGTGAAGCCGGCAGAGACTATTGTCAGATATCCAACTTCTCCCATTAAAAAACCTCTGGTTTCCGCGAATGCACATTCTCTTAGTCAACGATGACGGCATCCACGCACCCGGCCTCAATAGTTTGCATGCCGAGCTGGTGAAGTTTGCCCAGGTGACCGTTGTGGCTCCAGCTGTCGAGCAAAGTGGGGTCGGGCATTCGATCACCTATCTGCATCCACTTCTGGCCCATCGAGAGTATCGACAGGACGAGTTTTTCGGCTGGAAAGTCGAGGGGAGCCCGGCCGACTGTGTAAAACTCGGGATTATGGAATTGGCGCAGCCTCGGCCAGATCTGGTGGTGAGTGGCATCAATCACGGGGCGAATGTGGGTATCAACATTCTGTATTCAGGGACCGTGGCCGCTGCGATTGAAGGGGCTTTTTTCGGAGTGACCTCATTCGCACTATCGCAATGGCTGGGGAACTGTGCGCCGAGATTTCCACAAGCTGCGCGCCTGGGGGCTCAACTCATCCAGCAGATTATGGCGCGAAATCCACCCACAGGATCACTCTGGAATATCAACTTTCCCAAATGGTCTGTCGATGACCAGACGTCTGACGAACCTTGGCCCAGGGGAGTCCGGTTGACTTCCATGGGAGTGAGTCGGCAGCGTGAAACCCTGGAAAAACGGATCGACCCTAGAGGACGTACTTATTACTGGACGGGTCTGGAACCTATTCATGGTCATGAACTGGTCGAAGGGAGTGATGTGGCGGCTCTCGTCGATGGCTATGTGACCGTCACTCCACTGCACTTTGATCTGACCAGTCGAGCTCAGCTGACGCAAGTCGAGGCGAACTGGTCACCGCTTGTCATCCCGCCGCAGCATGATCAGGAATGAGCCTTTGGAACAATCGCCCGAAGTGCATCCTGAGGCATCAAAACCAACGTCGAATACCTTTCGGCAGTTGAGATATCGAGATGCGCTCTTTGGAGCCTGGCTGGGCCTGTGGATCAATCTGGCTTTAGGAATTACCAAGTTGATCGCCGGGATTATCGGTCAATCTTTTGCGCTGCTGGCCGATGCCTTCAATTCATTGAGTGACTGTGTCACTTCGTCGGCGGTGATTTTCGCACTCAACTATTCGCAAAGGCCTGCCAACTCAAACCATCCCTATGGTTTCTCGAAAGCCGAGGCTCTCGCGGGCTCACATGTCGCTCTGGCAATTCTCATTTCGTGCTTTCTGCTCGGATGGGAAGCGATCGAAAGGCTCACAGTCCAGCACGGCTTACCACCCTGGTGGACATTGGCGGTAGCGGCAGCGAATGCGGTCATTAAAGAGTCGCTTTACTGGTACAAATTGAAGATTGCCCAAAGCACTGGCAGTACCGCATTGCTCGCCCATGCCTGGGATCACCGCAACGATGCGCTCTGTTCTGTGGCTGTACTCATTGGCCTGAGTGTCGTGCGAATCGGCGGCGAAGCCTGGCGATCAGCAGATGAAGTGGCTTCGCTAGTGGTGGTGTGTGTGGTCGGGTTCTCGGCAGCCAGCATTTTTCGGCAAAGTCTTCGCGAGATGCTGGATCTGCAAATCGATGAGACCGAAGTGGATGCCATGCGCGCCACTGTCCAGAAAGTTCCCGGAGTCCAGGGCATTGAAAAGTTTCGCGTTCGGAAAACAGGGATTGAACAGATCGCCGAACTGCACCTCAGGCTCCCTGCGGAAATCACCGTCTTCGCAGGACATGCTCTCGCTCATCAGGTGAAAGCCGAACTGATGCAGCAGCATCCCATGTTGAGAGATGTGATCATTCACGTCGAACCGGCAAGCGAACCAGCCAGCCAAAGTTCGCCGGAAGAATCATAAAGATGACCACATGGACAATTCTGAAATGTCTCCACAGAAGTTGTCAGGCCCAGATGGCACCTTCTGGAAATCGATAGGCCGCAATGGTCTCGGCAAGCATTTCGATGCTGTAACCCGGTGCCAAAGGAGCCTGGTAGCGACCATGCTTCATCGAGATCGGATGGACGAAATGTTCATGCAGATGACCGGCATGTTCGCAGAAGCGATTCTCCCAGCTGCCGCTGATCGCAATGAAGTCAATCATCGAGAGATGCTGCACGTATTCGCATAACCCGACACCACCGGCATGGGGGCAAACGGGGATCCCAAATTTTTCTGCCAGCAGCATGACCGCCAGAACTTCGTTCACACCTCCCAGGCGGCAGCTATCAATCTGACAGATGCCAATGGCCCCCGCCTGCAGAAACTGTTTGAACATCACTCGATTCGCGCAATGCTCACCTGTGGCGACGGCAATCGGATGCACTGCTTTGGCAATGGCCGCGTGACCCAGAATATCATCCGGGCTGGTGGGTTCTTCGATGAACCAAGGGTGGAATTTCGCGAGTTCACGTACCCAGTCGATCGCCGTGGAAACATCCCAGACCTGATTGGCATCGATCATGAGGCGGCGTTCAGGGCCAATCTCTTCGCGGATAATCGTTAAGCGGCGGAGATCGTCGTCGAGATTCCGTCCCACTTTGACTTTGAAGACTTCCCAGCCTTGAGCCAGATTGGTGCGACACAACTGTCTCAGTTTCTCATCGGAATACCCTAGCCAGCCCGCACTGGTGGTGTAGGCGGGATAGCCCGAAGCCAGCAACTGCTCGACGCGTGCGGATTTGCCGGCCACTTTTCGTTCGAGACGTTCGATGGCTTCAGCCGGTGTCAATGCATCGGTCATGTATCGGAAGTCGATACAGTTGACCAACTGTGCGGGAGTGAAGTCGGAGACGAGTTTCCAGAGCGGCTTCTGCTCGATTTTGGCCCAGAGATCCCAGAGAGCATTCACTATAGCAGCCGTGGCGAGATGGATCACGCCTTTCTCGGGGCCCAGCCAGCGCAACTGACTGTCGCCTGTCAGTTCCCGCCAGAATTGGCCGGGAGCTTCAATGAACTCGCGCAGATCTCGACCGATGAGGAGCTTGCCCAGCGATTCAATGGCCGCCACACACAGTTCATTTCCTCGACCGATGGTAAATGTCATGCCATGCCCCTCGGGGAGCGAAGCGTCATCGGTTTTGAGAATCACATACGCGGCTGAATAGTCCGGATCCGGATTCATCGCGTCGGAACCATCCAGCAGACGCGAGGTGGGAAATCGGAGATCAATGGCCTGAATCCCGGAGATTTTGGGCATAAGGCAACTCCCGCAGCACGATCAAGTTGAAGAATACTGCAACAACCACCCACTACCACTTGGTGCGACCGGAACGCTCGAGTGAGAGAACTGAGCTGCCGTTGCGGAAGACGGTGACTGTCCCCGTGGACTGGCTGACCGTGATCGCCATGGCTTGTGTATGAGCCGAGATGGCGGCTGCGGTCTGATGACGTGCTCCCAGACCATGTGCCACACTTCCCGAAGCCGATTTGGGAGTGAGGTAGGTTCCCGCAGAAAGCACAGTTCCATCACCCTGGATAATGAAGGCCCCATCGATGAGGGCGAACTCCTTCATCGTTTCTGCCAGGCTCGGATCGAGGACGTTTCGCAGTTGCCGGGCATAGCCATGAAAAGGGTTGAGCACGAGTTGCTGTGAGTGCCTCAGAACCTGACGGGAATCACCAATGACGAACAAGGCACCAATGGGGTGCGCTTCGCGACCTTCGGCGGCAATCTCGATCGCGAGAGTCAAAACGCGGAGCATGACTGCGGGACGGACAACATCGGCACCACGGCGATTCTTTTCGGAGAGCATCGCCCGAAAATGAACTTCGGGTTTCGTGACATTAATGCTGTCGAGCCTGCGACCATCGGGACCTGTCACGCAGACCACGCTGTTTTTTTCGGTGAGTAAACCGCTGGATGCAGCCAATAGAAGACCCAGATTGGCGCGATCCGCACGAGAGAGCGACGCGTGTGCCACATCGAAGATATGCAGATCTTCCCGTTTATGGTCGAACTCTTCCGAGTGTTGCGAAGTGACCAGCAGCAAGCGGCCCTTGTAATTGGCCAGTGCCTCCCACGGAACGTTTTCCACTCGCTCGACCGCCAGCAGAAAAGCCTGGGCAGCCAGGCTTTCAGTCAGTTGAATCGCAGTCTTCACCATGTTGACTGTCAGGCGGGGAATGCTTGGCCCTCGGACGGGACGATTCTCGGGCTGAATGCCCGCTTGTGTCATTAAAAGCAGATCGATGGCCTTGATGTCTTTGGCATCAATCAGGTTTTGTCGGAAGTCGGGGCTCTTGAGCAGTTCGGCAAGAGCAGCGAGGACTTCGACATGGGTCTGCTGCAGTCGGCGCCCAATGACCAGCAAGACAATCAGTTGGACATTCACACCGGCAGGGCCGCCGTAATCGACACGGGTTTTGCTGCGACCAAGCACAATGCGGAAGTCGCCATCCCAGTCGATAAATGCATGTGGTAAGGCAAAGTCATTGGCCACAAG
>JAIXUU010000205.1 GCA_027483405.1 Planctomyces sp.
GCGTCTCGCCAAATGCTTCCGGCGATCGATGCTTGCTCGTGTTCCCCACTGCTCCTGTCTGTTGAGCTTTGGGTGAGTCTAAAACGTGATCTACCTGCGTGTGATTCTCTCGCCCGACGTTCTGTTGAGCGGTACTCATCGACGAGTTGCCCTCGATCTTTGCTGGGGAAAGCTGGAATCCATCAATGAGTGTGGATACATTAAGGTGGTGTGTCGCAATGACTTTCCTGCCTCAATGATCCCACCGTGAGACCTGGCATGCCAAACGCCCCGATCTATTTTTGGCGCACTTCTGCAGGAGTGATGGTTTTCCTATTGATGGTAGGGTTCCTGGCACAGGACAGCATTGCCGTGGCTGCGGAAGCACCTGTTTCACCTCAGCAAGCGACGTTATCCAGCACTGATCGACTGGTGTGGATTGGCCCGACATGGGTCGAGCAGGATGTGCGAACAGGTGCCATGGAAGCAGAACTCCAGAGCCGCCTGGGAGGTGAGACATCTGTACTCAGGAATCTCGGCTGGAGTGGAGATACCGTTTGGGCGGAAAGCCGGGGGATTTTTGACCCGCCAGCAGCCGGTTATTCGCGCATGCTGGAGTTGGCAAAAGAACTGAAGCCCACCACGATCTGGCTGAGCTATGGGGCGAATGAGTCGTGGGCCGGGCCGGCTGGTCTGGAGAAATTCGTCAGCCAGTACAAAAAACTGTCGTCAGATCTCACATCCAGCACAGGGGCAAGAATCGTTTTTGTAACGCCCTTTGCGTTTGTTCATTCGCGACGGCAATACCGTGATCCGACTTCTCAGAATGGTCATCTGGCGTTGTATGTCGAAGCGATCCGTAAGCTGGCAGCCGAGCAGCAGGCTCCGGTGATTGATTTATTTGCCGAAGTAAAGGGGGAACCGCCCCTGGAATCGATGAACGGAATTCATCTGGAACCGGAGGGTGAGCGTCGATTGGCCCGTCGGCTGGCAGATCAGATTCAATTTGTTAATGCAGAGGGCAAGGCTGTCAAAGGGTTGAAGCTGACACAGGCCGAACAGGAAGAGCTTCGCAAAGCCATCGTGGCGAAGAATGCGCTCTTTTTTCATCGCTGGCGACCGCAGAACATTACTTATCTGACCGGCTTTCGTAAGCATGAACAGGGGAATAACGCTGTTGAGATCGCCCAGTTCGATCCACTGGTCGATGAAGCCGAAAAGGCAATCGCTGCCTGGCTGAAAAGTCATCAGGCGAAAGCCACAACGCCTGCGACCAACTGATTTCTCGAATAGAGCGTACTCAATACAGAGCCTACTGAAACTGTATTGAGCCCTTCGTTAATCCTGACTGGCTGGTTTCCCCGGCCTGCTCTCTATGTAATGAACTTCCTGAGTCAACAGGGTGATTTTTCTATGTCTTCATCATGTGATCGATTTCAGTTCCCCAGCCTGCGGCTGCTGCTTCTGGCAATGTTCGCTCTCTTGAGTTGGGGTAACGAGAGCTTCGCCCAGCGCGACTTGAAGAACATTCCGGTTCCTGATCCTGCTGAAGAACTCAAATCGCTGGAAGTGGCCGACGGGTTTGAGATCAATCTGTTTGCTGCGGATCCGTTGATCCACAAGCCCATTCAAATGAACTTCGATGCTCAGGGAAGGTTATGGGTGGCGGCATCGGAGATCTATCCGCAGATCGAACCTGGTAAAGTCGCCAACGACAAGATCCTCGTACTTGAAGATACGAATGGTGATGGTCAGGCCGACAAGACAACTGTGTTTGCCGACGGACTGTTAATTCCGACGGCTGTCATCCCGGGGGATGGCGGTGCCTATGTGGCCAACAGTACCGAACTCGTGCACTTCAAAGATACCAATGGGGATGGCAAAGCCGACGAATCCCGAGTGATCCTGTCAGGATTTGGAACAGAAGATACCCACCATATTCTGCATACCTTCCGCTGGGGGTTTGATGGCCTGCTTTATATGAATCAGTCGATTTATATTCACAGCCATATTGAGACACCTTTTGGTGTGCGGCGGCTGAATGCGGGAGGGATCTGGCAGTATCGTCCACCGACGGGACAACTCGAAGTCTTTGCGCGAGGATGGGTGAATACCTGGGGACATCACTTTGATCGATATGGGCAGTCGTTTGCGACGGACGGGGCAGGTGGTGAAGGGATCAACTTTGTGGTGCCTGGGGCTTCGTATCCGACGGCGGCGAACAGTCCGCGGATTCTCCATGGCCTGAATCCCGGAAGCCCCAAGCATTGTGGACTGGAAGTGGTGGATGGTCGACACCTCCCCGATGACTGGCAGGGTGACTTAATTACCAACGATTTTCGCGGCCATCGCGTCTGTCGGTTTAAACTGACACCGGAAGGGACAGGGTACGTTTCCAAGCCTATGCCCGATCTCGTTCGCACCAACCACGTCGCTTTCCGGCCCATCGATATCAAGCAGGGACCTGATGGGGCCATCTACATTGCCGACTGGTACAACCCGATCATTCAGCATGGTGAAGTCGATTTTCGCGATCCCCGTCGCGATCACACACATGGCCGCATCTGGCGCGTGACGGCTAAGGGGCGTCCATTGGTGAAAACGCCTGCTCTGCAAAGTCTATCGACTGCAGAACTCGTGGCCTTGCTCACAGCACCGGAGCAGTTTACCCGCCAGCAGGCCAAACTAGTCTTGCGAGAACGGTCCAAGAGCGAAGTGATCGCCGCACTGGAAAAGCATGCCGCCAGTCTGTCGGCCGATGATCCCTTGAGGAATGACTGGCTGCTGGAATCGTTGTGGGTAAGAGTCGCCCATGAAGCCCCAGACTTTGAGACGTGCGAAGTGCTACTGAATTCCAGCGA
>JAIXUU010000359.1 GCA_027483405.1 Planctomyces sp.
AGTCTGACCGAAAATAGCTGCCGTTAATCCCGCGTGGTCTAAAGTATGGATCGATGAATGACGTGAAGGATGGGCCAGCATGCGGCGCAGTTCCGCAGCGATGCGTTCTTGGCTGACAACACAGATCTCGGGTGCCAGATCTTGAATCGCACTCCATGTCTCGGATTCAATCGAGAAGTCCAGGATGGAGTTAAAGCGCACAGCGCGGAGCAATCTCAGCTTGTCTTCTTTGAAGCGGTCGGCTGCGATGCCAATCGCGCGAAGTTGCCTGGACTGCAGATCAACCTGGCCACCCACATAGTCGTGAACGGTTTCTGTCAGTGGGTCGAAGAACATGCCGTTAATGGTGAAGTCTCGCCGTTGAGCATCTTCCTCGGGGGAAGAAAACGTGACAGTTTCAGGGCGGCGACCATCGACATACAGACCATCTTTTCGAAACGTGGCAACTTCCACGGGTGGTATAGCTGGCTGATCGGGTTTGTGGTGGGGTTCGCCTTTTTTGCGAGCAGGGAGCACCATGATGACTCCAAAACTGGCACCCACGGCTTTCGTGCGGCGATAACCAAACAACTGCTGGACTTCCTCCGGATTGGCGGAGGTCGCAACATCGTAATCTTTAGGAGTTTTGCCAAGCAGCAGATCGCGCACACATCCACCAGCAAACAGAGCGATGTGCCCTGCCTGCCGGAGTGTGGTGACGATTTCGATGGCGAGATCCCGCTGAGTTGACATGATGAGGGTGATGACATGATGAAGGTTAAGCAGTTGTGAGACGTGCCGGTCAGCGGGGCATGTTACGAATACACACCAGTTCGGAACCTTTCCGAATCAGCAGACTGCCTGTGACGGCAGCCACTCCGTACTGAGTCGGGCCGGAAAAATTAGCGGCTGCCCGGCGTCGTTCCTCGGTTTTCTCTCTTTCGGCAATGGATGGATCGGCTACGATTTTCTCGGGATCCCAGAGCCGGTTCTCACTCAGCTTTTTGAACTCCGGACCTGTGGCAAGAACTGTCGTCACGCCTTCTTTGCCGAAGATGTAGAGGCGATCGCCAATTCCAAGTGGTGTGGCCCACATCGATTGAGCCAGCCGTTCTGCGTACTTCTGTTCGCCCGTTTTTGTGTCGATACAAAAGACGACTCCCGCACGATTGACCCAATAAGAATGACCCGCATACGTCATCGGTGAACCAAACGTGGGCATCGCATCTTTAGCGATCCATACAGTTTCCAGTGCGAGACCTGCGGGGCCCGTGACCATGCGGACGGCCATATTCGATTTTTTGGCGTTCTCGGAGCGACCGGCATCATCGCGACCGACCGAAGCCCCTACGAGGAATAGACTCTCGCCAGCAGGGATCGGTGTGGATGAAGTATTGCCACCAACATCCGTGCGAGATGCCAGCAGCTTGCCATCTTGAGGATGATAGACATCCACACTTCCGGCTGAACTGCAAACAATCAGGGGTTGGTCTTCATGCACGACAATCGCGGGTGAGGCCCAACTCTGCCGGGCTGATCGGTCGATCTTCCATTCTGTTTCACCGGATTTCTTCGAAAGCCTGGCGATGTATCCACCGGCATTGTGATCCATCAGCACAGCGATCCAGTCGGGGCCCTGAACTGGCGATGCCGCGAGACCAAACTCATTAACGAGTGGCCCGTAGTCTTTTGTCAGCGCGCGCGTCCAGAGACGGCGTCCGGTGTGATCACTGGCGAGGATGTCGCCACTTTCGAAGAGTGCGTAGACACCATTGTCATCGACCACAGGTGTCGGCGCTGCCCGGCTGACATACAGGCTGGATTCGACTGGTGCAGTATTGGCAATGGATGTGCGCCATTTTTCAGTGCCGTCGGACAAGTTGAGGCAAACCAGATGAAAAGTCTCTTTTTTGGGTCCTTCGACTGACGTGATGTAAACGTGATCTTTCCAGATCACAGGGCTGGATTGACCATAACCTGGGAGTTGAGCATTCCAGGCAATATTTTTGGATTCATTCCATTCGAGTGGAATCGATTGAGGATCGATCTCTCCGCGGCCCTGTCCGAGAAAAGCAGGCCAATGAGCACTTGCTGGTTCATTCGCATGGAGTGCCGTTCGATCTGCAGCTGCGAATGCCAAACAGCCGACGACAGCAAGGATCACTTGAAATCGAAAAGATGGCAGATTCATGAGTCATTCCACTGGACTATCATTGTCAGTAAACGGGGATGGCCCGACGTGATCTGGCTGGCAAATCCTGATGCCTCTGGTCGATGGATAGGACATCGTGAAGAGGCATCAAATCGCTTGCTGGAAACTCTGCTGGCAGTTTAGACAGAATTGCGGCAAAATGCTCGCAGGCAGGAACTGCTCTCATGGGCAGGGTGCAAACGAACCTTATGGAATGGTTCAGACTTCAGGGATGAAGGTATGTGGCACAGTTGGCGACATTGGTGCGAGTTTCAGGCATTTCGTTGTGCAGTCTGTGTCTGCGAAATGTTGCCTGTCGTGTGGGTCGACAGTCTGGCACACACGCTGGCCTGGCTACTCAGTGAAGTGCTACCGCCACGTTGGACTCGAAAAGCCGTGGCGATGGAGAATATTGGCCGGGCATTTGGCCAGACTCACACTTTGAAGCAGCAGGAGGCAATTCTCCGGCAGATGTGGGTGCATCTCTTTCGCATGATCCCCGAGATGGTTCAGGGGCCTCGTAAACTGCATGTGCATTCCTATCGCAGGATTGTGCGTTTTGCTAAATATCAGCCCACTGTCGAAGCCATGTGCTCTGGTCGAAAAGTGATCTTTGTGGGTGGGCACTTTGGCAACTGGGAGTTAGGAATCAGCACCTTCGGGCTTTGGGGATTTCCTTTAGGAGTGATTGCTCGAGCCTTGGATAATCCGTATTTGCATGAATGGTTCAAGGAGTATCGTGAGGGGACAGGTCATCGATTGATGCTCAAAAGAGGCGACTTCGACGAAATGCTTGAGCTTCTTTCGCGTGGCGGGCATCTGGCGCTGCTGGGGGATCAGGATGCTGGATCGAGAGGTTTATTCGTAGACTTTTTTGGTCATCCCGCTTCGACTTTCAAATCGATCGCCCTGTTAGCACTCGAGTACGATGCACTCCTGATGGTGGGGTATTCGACGAGATCGAAAGACTCATTTCATCAACAGCACTGGGTTGAGTTTGAGATGGGCTGTGAAGCCTTGATTGATCCTCGCACGATCACCGCTGCAGATCCTGTGCGGGCGATCACTGAAGAATACACAAAGGCTCTCGAGCGGATGATCCGCCGTTCACCCGAACAGTACTTCTGGGTACATCGTCGTTGGAAGAGTGAGCCACGAGTACGCCGCAAAGCAGCTTGAGAAATGACATCTTCGGAGTTTGACGAATGCGGTTAGTGCCTCTGGTCGCTGTCACTGATTTCCCGGCAGGTTCTGCGGGTGAGTATGTGGTCGAAGGCCGGATTATTGCGCTGTTTCATCGTGAGGAAGGTGTTTTCGCAGTCGAAGGGATGTGCCTGCATGCCGGTGGGCCAATTGCCCGTGGTGCTGTGCAGGGCTGCCTCGTCACCTGCCCCTGGCATGGCTGGCAATACGATTTGCGGAGTGGCGAGCATGCCTTAAACCCCCGGCTGAAACTGCAGTCTTTTAGTACGCATGTGATTGACGGCATGATCTGCGTCGAGTGGCCGGAAACTGATGCCTGAAAATCGGCAAGGTTTGCTGCATCAGCCACCGTTGTTGTCGATTTTCCCGTCATGATTGATTCGATCAGACGACGATACTGAAACATGAGAATGGGTGCAGGCCAGGATGGCGCATGCATTCTCATGAGTTGGTGAACGCAGATATCTGAGTACTCTGTGACCGCACGATGGTTGCAGGACTGCAAAATTCAGTGCGTTGGATTGAGTACCGGATCGATGGCGTTCTGGAATGGATTCAACTGTCAGTGAGCCCAGGGAAGGCGTCTCAATGAACAGGTCTGTCATACTCTGGTTGTCGGTACTCGTGCTCCTGGTTGAAGCCAGAACCACAGCACTTGCCGGTGATGGCCCACGGTTCTGGTCGAAGGAATGGTGGGCTGATCGCGCCACTGATCCTCCGGGAACACGTCAGGTTTACAAGGATGGAAAAGAGTGGCCACCCTACCCTCGTCCGGTGGGTCGAGGTCAGACGTTTGTGCATAAGTACCATCATGCCCATTACTGGCCACATCCTTATCGCTGCGAAGATGAAGCTTCAGTACGCGATATGTTCGCGATTCAGGCCAATAATGGCTGGGCCGATGCCACGACAATTCATGAATATCACTTCGATTCCGACACCAACATGCTCACCTCTTCGGGGCTGAGGCAGGTGCATTGGGTACTGACATCGGCACCTCCTGAATATCGCATGCTCTACATGGCGAAGTCGGGTGTACCAGAAGTTGATCAGGCACGGATGACTCAGTTGCAGGCAGCGGTGGGGACGATTGACCCCAGTGCCATAAGTCTGATTCAAGAGCGTATTGACTATCCCACAGGTCGGCCGGCCCGGGAAATTGATCGGTTGAGGAATCTCGAACTTCAGAGTATGCCCACTCCGAGGCTGCAGATGACCGTGGGGACATCCTCGGGAATGCCATCTTCTGGAGCTGCGACATCCACGGGCAATATGGGCTCTCCTGCTATTGCTCCATAAGTCCATGTGTCGATCTTCTGGCAGAAACAGGTGGATACTGTCGAGCTGAAGGTCTGTTGATCTGTAGAGAGGCTTGAGGGGATTTTAATGAGCGATAGCACTGGATCGCAGCTCTCCCCCGGAAGCTTGCCTCCCTCAAGGATCGAGGCGCATCATTCCAAAGACGATGCCATCAAAGATTTGTTTGGGGTTCCGTCACGACCAGTTGTTCGAACAGCAACTGCTGCTCAGTTCATCGTGAACGATGATGAACTTGAAGAGTCCGAAGGCATGCCCTTGCCATCTGCCGGGCGACAGCGGAGCCAGAATCCTGCCGTCATGGTGCCGGCACCACGTGTGCCGACGAATCTGAAAGAAACTGGCCTCGGGCTGGGGGCCATGGCAGAGTTCGTCCTCAAAGAACTCTATGTTCATGGCAACATGTTTGGGGCAGATATCGCCCGGCAATTAAGGCTCCCCTTTCCGATTCTCGATGAAGCACTGCGGTTTCTTAAAGATCAGCGGTGTGTTGAGGTTTCTCAAGGCGATCTTCTGGGGCGAGTTTCTTATCGGTTCAGTTTGACGGATATGGGGCGCGTGCGCGCTCGGGAATGCTTCGAGAGTTGCCGCTATGCAGGTCCTGCCCCAGTCACGTTAGAACAGTATGTGGAGCAGTGCCGGCGGCAAGCGGTATCAGGTGTGTACTGCAATCCGCAAACGATCATGCAGGCCTTTCAGGGGATGGTTCTGAAGCCAGGGCTGCTTGACGAAATTGGCCCGGCCGTCTGCAGTGGCCGCTCGATCTTTGTCTACGGCCCGCCCGGTAATGGAAAGACCATGATCGCCAAAGGATTGGGGCGCTATCTCAATCTGTATTGCGGCGAGATCTACGTCCCTTATGCAATTCAGACTGAAAACAGCATTATCACCGTCTTTGATCCCATCCTGCACAAAACCACAGACGATGCGGAGCAACCCACGACAGGAAATCCCGCCCAGACGACCTCAGCCGGTTACAACACCTCCAGTGGTTCTTTGGTCGTTGGGAATGGTGTGGCTGACCCGCGGTGGCGCCGAATCCGACGTCCTGTGGTCATCACAGGCGGGGAACTGACGCTGGATATGCTTGAACTGCAATACAGCAAAGTTTCGCAATTCTATGCAGCACCTCTACACATCAAGGCAAATGGCGGGGTGTTTCTGATCGATGACTTCGGCCGGCAACTGGTCAGCCCGAGGGATCTCCTCAACCGGTGGATTCTGCCACTGGAAGAACGCATCGATTACCTCACGCTGGCAACTGGCCGCAAGTTCTCAGTCCCCTTTGAGCAGTTGACGATTTTTTCTACGAATCTCGATCCCGGAGATCTGGTTGATGATGCCTTCTTAAGGCGTATCCGACACAAGATCAAAATTGAAGCTCCTTCCCGTCCGCTGTTCACAGAAATCTTCAAAATGGCCTGTGAACAAAGGCAAATCATCTTTCGGGAAGAGGCAGTTGAGTATCTTTATAGCAATCACTACGACCGTGGCAGATTACCCAGATCGAGCGATCCGCGAGATTTGCTGGAGATTGTGGTGGCGATCTGTCGATTCAGAAATATCGCTGTAGAAGTCTCCCAGAAACTGATCGCCGATGCGGCAGCGCGTTTCTTCTACACGGGTTGATAAGAGTTGAAATTCTGGCATTTTCTGCGGTCACGTTTGTACCCGGGAACTGACCAGTAAGAACACGATCTGACGAGTGATTTCACTGTCGTCAGTATGCGTGTTTTAAGGAGAGAATCCGACATGTCAAATCCTGATGCCGAGACTGCAAAAGGGTGTCGTGTTCTCCTCAAAAGTCAGCAAAGAGATCACACAGCTTCTGCCAGAACTGTATGCTTACTGGTGATGGCCAGTCTTTCTGCTGCGTTTCTGGGAAATGGCTGTACAACGACTCCCGGACAGGCTGCTTCCAGCATCTGGCCGACGACATCACGTTCAACCGACAACGATCCAGTCAAGCTGCGCGATCCCGTACGCATGCATGTGGCTTATGGACAGTGGAATGAGCGATCTGGCAACAGCAAAGAGGCGCGGGCCTCTTATGAAGAAGCTATCGAAAAAAATCCCAAGTCAGTGGATGCCCTGCTCGGGCTGGCCAGGTTAGACATTCTCGGCGGTCGTTATGCGGATGCTGAGACCTTGATTGCGAAAGCGGCCAAGCAAGCTCCACAGAATGCACAGGTGCGTGCCACTCGCGGGCAACTGTTCGAGTCCAGGGGTGAGTGGGCACTCGCCATCGAAGAGTATCGAGCAGCGGTGAAACTGGCACCGGAAGAGACGAACCACCGGTTTCAGTTAGGTACGGCTCTGGCCAAAAGTGGGGATTATGAATCGGGCCTGGCTGAACTGACCCGTGTTCAAGGGGCTGCGATCGCACACTACAATGTGGGCTATATTCTTCATGAGAAAGGTGAACGTGGTGCCGCAGAGCGTCACTTTGCCAAGGCTTTGCAGTTCAATCCCGAATTGAAACCGGCTGGAACGATTCTCGCACAGTATCGTGAAGCTCGTGGACAGATCTCTGCCGACGCACTGGCTCGAATGGAAAACCCGGAAAGTGGTGTGCGACAGGTTTCCGGCTTAGTGAAGCCAGAAGATGCCAATCGCGTGACGGGTGATTTCAAAGCCGAGAGTGCCGTCTATCGATCGGAATCGATGGCGCCGCCTTCCAACCTAACCGATGCGCAGCGTGAACAGTGGATGAATCAGCAGGCACAGCCCTGAACTCTGGTGGGGCATGATTTCCACTCTGTGAGTGATGCTGTAGATGACCAGGGGACATGGTCTCCCGCATGCCTCTTTAGTTGCAGATCATTCTCTGCAAAACACGATTTGGCTGTCCGGTTTTTGGCCTCGCAGCAAGTTTTTGTTGATCAAGGGTGATACCTTTCCAGACTTGCGGGAATGAGGCTGGGCTGCTGCAATTCAGCGAAGAATTCATTTTCGCTGGAGCCCTGTGGATGCAGACCGTCGTATTATCAGATGCCGAAGAAGCCATTCGCGCCTTGAAGGCTGGTGAGTTGGTAGCACTCCCGACGGAGACGGTTTACGGGCTTGCCGGGCTGGGTTTGAATCCAGAGGTGCTGGCCAAGATTTTCTCTGCTAAGGATCGACCCACGTTTGACCCTTTGATTTTGCACATCGCTCGGCCAGGTCAAGTCTCTCAACTGGCCAGCGAAGTACCGCATGATGCCCGGCGGCTCGTCGATACCTTCTGGCCCGGCCCTCTAACGCTCGTGCTTCCCAAAAAGCCGCATGTTCCGGATCTGGCGACGGCTGGCCTGGGGACGGTCGCCGTTCGATGTCCGAAGCATCCGCTGATGCGAAAAATCATTGAGAAAGTTGGGGTGCCTCTGGCTGCCCCGAGTGCGAATTTGTTTGGGCGATTAAGCCCCACCAGTGCTCAGCATGTGGTGGAACAACTTGAGGGCCGTATTCCTTATGTCCTCGATGGCGGGACGTGCGAAGTGGGTGTGGAATCGACCATTATTGGTTTCATGCCGGATGGTGTTTATCTACTCAGACCTGGTGGTTTGCCTGTGGAACAGGTCGAGCACATGATCGGGCCGCTGAAGAGATTGCCTGCTCAATCTGTAGAAACAGCAGCGAGTCAGGCAGCTCCCGGAATGCTCATGAAACATTACGCACCTGCAACACCACTGGTGATGATTGATCGATTTGAAGAACTCAAACCCGGAGATGGCGTGTTGACCTTTTGTGGTCGGCCCCAGGGACATCTGGGGCCCGTCATGGAGCTTTCTCCTCGAAAGAATCTACAGGAAGCCGCCAGCCTGCTCTTTCAGGCTTTGCATGAACTGGATCGGTCAGGTGTCCCTCGAATTGCGGCATTACGATTCCCGGAACATGGGCTGGGCATGGCCATCAACGACAGACTTTCGCGTGCAGCAGCGACACATCGGCCCGCTTAATGCTTTCCCCGGGGTCTTGTCATGCGATCGTGATGCATGAATAGTTCCTTGAGTGACAACCCTTTACAGGTGCGGAACCTTGCCGAAGAGGCCGCCACGATTCTTTAAACCTATCTCTTGGCATGGATGCGGGTTACGAGCGTATTGGAAAATGGGTTCCGGCGAATCGATCTCACTGGGGCTTGAAAATGATTTGCGGCGTGGTACTCTCCCTCCCGACATGGGTGCTGGTGAGGCTTGTGGCTTCACTGGAGAATAGGGAAGACGGTGTGAATCCGTCACGGTCCCGCCGCTGTATCCGGGGACGACATTCACGTTGAGCCACTGCGCTGTAAAGCGTGGGAAGGTGTGATTGGTCGAATGATCCGGGAGTCAGAAGACCTGCCCAGATGTCATTTTGTTGCCGGCAGGTGAGTGATCACAGATCTGGCGGTCTGAGTCGTCTTATTGATCTGAGCAAGGGATACCAACCGTCATGAGGTTGGGCCTCAAACTAAGATTGATAGCAGATTCAGTCTGCCTTGCTGTAACTCCATGCACAGGCAATTGAACCTTCGTGGTTAAGGTTTTGACAATGATGTTCTCTCTCCCGGCCGCATCACGCAGCGGCAACAGGCTCCCTCTGCGCCGTTCAACACGAGGTTTTACCCTCATCGAACTTCTGGTGGTCATTGCCATCATCGCAGTCTTGATCGGGCTTTTACTTCCGGCCGTGCAACAGGCCCGAGCCGCTGCCCGGACAACCCAGTGCCGAAACAATCTCAAGCAACTGGCACTTGCCGTTCATAATTATGCTGATGTCCACAACGGTCATATCGTCCCTTATGTGATTGATGATGTGCGTCAGCAGCAGTATGTAATGGCTGGATATACTCCTCCGAATCGTGGCAGGAATATCTATTGGTTTGGTGAGGTCAATCGTGATGAGACCGATCCTTCCCGTCAGCTCGATTTTCAGAAAGGGCCACTGGCCCCCTATATGGAAACAAACCGCGCTGCCTATCAATGCCCTGATTTCGGGCCAGGTCAGGTCGACGGTATTCGCTTTGGACAGATGGCCTCAGGCTATGCGATCAACGCGCTGGTTTCGCCCGGATTAAGCTATGCCGGCTGGCCACCTGCAGTCTCTTCGACTCCCGTCACGTATCGCTTCCGCGATGTTGCCCAGATGACGAATACGATTCTTTTCTCAGACAGCGCGCAAGTGGATTTTACTCTGAAATTGCTGGAAAACTGGCGTCTGGAACCTCCCAGTGCTAACTATCCCTCAGTTCATTTCCGGCACTCGGATACAGCCAATGTTGCCTTTCTCGACGGGCACGTGGAAACGAGGCCCAGGAACTTCCGTATTGAAGTCCCTGGCTCCAACTACATGACCCCTGCCCAGGCCGGATTGATCGAAGAGAAAAGGCTTGGTCATGTCAGTAATGGAAATCTGAGTGATCCTCTTCTCCAGAATGAACTCTACGACCGTAATTGAGGCCAGTTCGTCCCCGCGATGAATTCGTCGTGTTGTATGGACGTTCCTTCAGAGGTCCAGGTCGATACGTGGGCCTCTGGAGCGTGATCATGGAGTTCAATTTTATGGAAGCGAGTCTGGCTCAATATGATAATGATCAAATACTCCAGGCAATTGTCGATATGCTGCATGATTCTATGTTTCATGCTTGCGTCCATCACCTGCGGCTGTTCGTCATCGAAAGTCCAGGATGACGAACGACCGCTGACAACTTTTGTCCGGCAAGGAACAGGAGAGGCGAAAGAGTTTCGAGTTCTTCCTGCGGGAGAAGAACAGGAGTGGTTGCCAGCTTTGTGGTGCCCCAGTTGCCAGAAATGGCAACCCATGCCACCAGGAGATGAATGGCAAAGAAACCCTGCTCTGCGAGTCTGTCCGAAGACAAAGACAGCACTGGTTCAAAAGCCCTGAGTTTCGACCCGGAAGACCAGATGGGTGTTACGCGATGGCGTGGATAGTTTTCTACGATTGCCGGTGTTGAGTTTGTGAGTTTGTATTGACTTGCTTAATGCCTGCACTGACTCGATCGGTACTTGTAATGCCCATCAAAGTGGTTGTTTCCTGGAGTGGCGGTAAGGACTGCATGCTCGCATTGCACAGGCTATTGTCTCAACCATTGGCTTTTGAAGTCCATGCGCTTTTCACGACGTATTGCGAAGAAAGTGGGTTGTTAGCAATTCATGGGACACCCTTGAGCATGATTCAAGCACAGGCCAGATCCATGGGTATTCCGGTTGATCTGATTCCTCTTCCTGATCAATGCTCGAACATCGAATATGAAAATCGGCTTGCGAAGTATTTTTCAGAACTTAAGAGCCGTGGGATTGATCATGTCGTCTTTGGTGATCTCTTCCTGGAAGAGATTCGAGCCTTTCGCGAAGGGCTCTGCTGTCGGCATGGGATGACTCCCTTGTTTCCATTGTGGAAGTTTCCACCAGAAGATGTCGTGCCGCAACTGGTTGCGGCGGGGTATCGATCCATCGTGTGCAGTGTGCTGGCACCTTGTTTGAACGCTGAATCCCTGGGATGCGAGCTTGATCATCATTTTCTGGAATCGTTACCAGCAGGAGTGGATCCTGCAGGTGAGAATGGCGAATACCATAGTCTCGTGGTGAATGGCCCGCTGTTTCAGTGGCCGATTGAGTATCGCCAGCAGGGGATTCGCCACGAGGGGCCTTACCGTCAGTGCGAATTCGCCATAGCCTGATGTCTAATCGTTTCGTTTATAGATTGAGCCAGCCATGCTGAGAAGACCCGAGCGGATTGTGTCGCTGATCGCCAGCGCGACAGAAATTGTGGATCGCCTGGGACTCGTTGAAGAACTCGTGGGTCGTTCTCATGAATGCGATTATCCGCCACAAGTGCTGAGTTTGCCCAAATGTTCTTCGGCCAAACTGGATGTGAATGGTTCCAGTCTTGAGATTGATCAGCGTGTCAAAGATGTCCTGAAAGATGCGACTTCTGTTTACAACGTGGATGTGGAACTTCTGAATCATCTTGAGCCGACTTTGATTCTCACGCAGACTCAGTGCGAGGTCTGTGCCGTGAGTCTCAAAGATGTGGAAGCAGCCATGTGCGCGGTGGTGACAAGTCAGCCGCGCATTGTCGCCTGTGAACCCAACTGGCTGAGTGATGTCTGGAAAGATATCGAAAGAGTGGCTGTCGCTGCTGGTGTGGCCGAGCGTGGTGCCCAGTTAATTGCAGATTCACAGCGGCGATTGGACGAAATCTCGCAAACTGCGAGTAAAGTCACCCGAAGACCGCGAGTCGCTTGTATTGAATGGATGGAACCCATTATGGCGGCAGGAAACTGGGTTCCCGAACTGGTGACTTTGGCCGGGGGTGAGAATCTTTTTGGAGTGGCTGGGCAGCATTCGCCGTGGATGACCTGGAATGAACTCCTGGCCTCCGATCCTGATATCGTGCTGGTGATGCCTTGTGGATTTGACATTCCCCGTATTCAGCAGGAATGGCCATGCCTGGCGAAACAGCCTGAATGGGCAAAGCTGAGGGCTGTGCAGGGAGGACAGGTTTACATCGTTGATGGCAACCAGTATTTCAATCGACCTGGGCCTCGACTGGTCGAATCGGCCGAAATTCTCGCGGAGATCTTCCATCCGCAGATCTTTTCCTTTGGTCATCGTGGAAATGCCTACATTCCATCAGAATGATCGTATTGTCTGGCAACTATTGCCGTGATGACGCAGGCATCATTCGCATCATCCGCAAGGTTGATTCAAGGGCTGGTCTGTCTTACGTCGATTCTGATGGGAAGACGAACGGTCGTTGGATGTCGCTGGAAAATCCCAGATATGACCTCGGGATCTTTCGATCTGACAGCGACATGAACGATGATTGGTGTGTTGGTGACAACCATCGCGGGAGGAGGCTGCCATCATGCGAATACTCTACGGAGCCAATTCGCAGGGTCAGGGGCATCTTTCGAAGGCCGCCAGTCTCATTCCCGTGCTGGAAGCGCGAGGACATGACGTCCGACTGATCACTTCCGGGCCAGCTCTCACTTCCAGTGGATATCAGTTCCGCTGGCATCGGCACTTCGCAGGCCTGCCTTACGCAGTTCATCAAGGACAGACCGACTTTCAGAAGACGGCGTGGAACTGGTTCAAAGAATCGCCGAGAACATTTGGTTGTCTCCGTGCAGTTCGGCAGATCGTCAGGGAGTACCAGCCGGATTTGATCATCAGTGACTTTGAACCGCTGACTGCCAGTCCGCTGCTGGCTCCTCGTTGCGAGGTGCTGGCTGTCAGTAGGCAGGTGGCGCTCCTGGATCGTGATCTCGAGTTCCCGGCACATCTGGCGAAGAATGCACGTCTGGCTCGGGCCGCCATGAGGTTGTTTACTCTCGGGGCAGACCGCTTTTTTGGATATCACTATGCACCGACTACCTATCGATGCCTCCCACCTGTCGTCCGCCCCGAAATTGTGAATTCCCAATCGAAGCGAGGTGAGCATCTGCTGGTTTATGCCCATTTTGCCGACTCCGGCAAACTCGTCGAGTGGGCTGCCAAAGAGAATGTTCCCGTCGTGGCCTATGGCTTTGCCGCAGCGAGTTGGATCGAGCAAAAATGGGTTCAATTTCGTAAACCCAGCCGGCAGCAGATGGAGATGGATCTGTTGTCAGCACGGGCAGTGATTACCAGCGCAGGCTTCACGACACCTTTGGAAGCTTATCTTCTGGGCTTACCCGTGACTGTTGTCCCTCTGCCCAATCAGTGGGAGCAGCAGGTGAATGCCTGGCAACTTGAGCAACTGGGGATTGCCCATGCCTGCCACGACTGGGACTACGAATTCGCCTGGCGTCAGGAGGCGGCGGGACTGAATCTTCCCTTGCGCCGATGGCTTTCGACGTCGATTGACTTTATTGCAGACCGAATTGTCGGACAAAAATCCCATTCCCGCGACTCGACGGATCAAATTGATGGTCAGGGAATCCGTACTTTCGATCGTGCGGCTTAAAGCCACACTTATGGGTAGAGATCCCGGCAACTGATCTGGACGAATGGGAAGCCAGCAAGGTAAAAGCCAATCGTGGAATAGAACCCCGGTCTCCAGGAAGAATCAAGAATTTCTCTGGTGGGCTTCATGTTAACGGAAATGAATCCTTCCGACCTCATGGCAAGTCACGCGGAAATGCAAGCAACATCGAAGACTGTTGCGGTCGAACGAAATCAGCGATGGATGTTTCCATCATCGTGGCGTTTCGGGCTGTGGACCCTGTTGCTGACTGTTACTACGATCACTTCTTCATGCGCTTCGTGGCAGAATGATCGTCAACTTGGTTTTCAATCCTGCCCCTGGCCCGCCGGCCAGCAGGTTCGCGAAGTCTTAAAGATCACTCCGCTTGGTACAGAGCGTGAAGAAGCGATGGCCAAGCTTCAGAAAGCGGGAATTCAAGGTAGTTACGGCGCTAATCAATCGATTTTCTACTGTGATGTGTGGCGCCGGGAAGATTCGATCTGGCACATCAATGTGGCTCTGCTCTTTGATGAGAACAATGTAATCTATGCAACGATGCCGGATATCGATGGGCAGATGGTGGAAAGCCCTAAGTCTGCCAAGGGAAAACCCGTCGTGAATCAAAATGCTGCAGAGCCCACTCAAAATGCAACATCCGACGATCCATTTTTACAATGAATCGTCGGATGGTTTGAGTATCTGGAAATGATCAACTGCTCGTCGCCTGTGCACTGCTGCTCAAGGTCTATCAACGAGTAGCTTGCCATTGATGCTTGTGGGGCATGTGGTTTCCGGCGGATGTGGCGACGGCTTCAGAAGTTGTTGCCGATTCGGTTGGGAGAAGCATCAGGCGGCCATCGCAGTGCCGGCAGGCCACTTTCAATCCCAGGTATTTCGGGGCGAACTTCAGTGATTTCTGGCAATGCGGGCAATCCGAGTAAACGCTGTGATTCCTGAGAGCCGGGTTCGTCAGATCGAAACAGAAGTTCGATTGGCAATGCTTACAACTGACGATTTGCCCCTGATATTTGCGGTGAATCCGTAATTCTTTCTGACAGCCGGGGCAATCGATGTAATAGCCTTCGAAGTTCAACTCCACAACGGTCTCAATGATCGGCAGGGGAACGAATTCCGGGGTGACAATCGCCTCTGGCTGAAGTTCAGGATTCAGCAGGCAACGGCAACTGCGGCAACGAATGATTCGAGGGGGGACATCCTCACCACATTGTGGGCAAGGACCTCCAGGCCAGGCAGGCATATGCCGTCCTTTTCTAAATGGAAGAGACTGAGAAAGTAACAACAGAAAATAAAGACGGGTGAAAAAAGTAAATCACCACGATGCAAAGGATCAGCACATCCCGTGCCAGCAGGGATCTCTGAAGAACCAAGAGCGAAAATGCTGCAATTGGATGAGTTATCGAGACGGTGGAAGGGCGTAAAGTTTTGTAAATGTCTTGGCGTAGACCACACCATTCGAAACGGCTAGGGATGAGTAGGAACCCTCACTGAGACTGGTATTTCCAAGCACTTTGAAGGTTGAGTCGGCAGCGAGGCAAATGATTTTGCCGTTTTCATCAATGTTGTACAGCCGATCATCGATTACGATCGGAGATGCCGTAAATTTTCCCCCGGCCCGCTCCGTCCAGATGGCTTCACCCGTTTTAGGGTTGAAGCACGAGACGACTCCCCCATCGCCCCATAAAAACAGAAGATCTTTGTGGATAATGGCACAGGGGACGTATGGCAATAGTCGTTCGAGTTTCAGTGCGACAGGGAGCTGGCCATCCATCGGTTTCGCCAGTGGGTCGATGATATGGTACATTGTCCCTTTCCCCCCCTGACCTGCCCCAGCGACAATCCGACCGGCTGTCACCAGTGGAGAGGCGACAGTTCTTTGGCGAAAGGCTTCGCTCGTCCAAAGAAGATCTCCCGTGTAAGGGTCAAGTGCTGTGACTCCGGAAACGCCATTCACACAAATCAGCTGTGCAGGAGCGCCGTTGGCAGGTTCAAAGATGGCCGGTGTGGCGTAAGAGGTTTCTCTCGATTCGCGGGCTTTGCGCCAGGCCACTTCTCCTGTTTTGCGGTGCAGCGCCACAATCGAACTGTCAGAATCCTGGTCGTTGGCCATGATCAGCAGGTTCTCGAAAAGGATTGGCGAGGCCCCCTGCCCGTGCTGTGAAGCAAAAGGGCCGAGATCGTAACTCCAGAGTTTCTTGCCACCAAAATCAAAGGCCTCCACAAGAAATCTTTCGGTATCTGCCCAGGCAATGTAAACACGCTCTCCATCAGTGGTTGGAGAAGCGTTGGCAAAGCTGCTTTTGGCGTGTTTTCCGTTGACCCCGAGAATCGTTGAGGCTGTCCACGCAATTTCACCAGTATCCGTCTTGATGGCGTGTAATGATCGCTTGATCTTCTCGTTACCCAGCACCTCAGCAGAGGTGACAAAGACTCGGTTATCCCAGATGACAGGAGATGAATGGCCTTCCCCTGGTAGAGTGCAGACCCACTTGGCCGCCTGTGGATCCCACTGGGTAGCAACACCTTTTTCCGTTGACAGACCTGTGCCGTTAGGCCCTCGAAATCTGGGCCAGTTTTCGGCCTGCGAGAGTCCAGGAGTCAGCCAGTTGATTGAAATTGTCAGCAGTAGAGCCAGGTACGGGCTGTTATTGATCACTGTCGAATTTCCTATTGCCAGAACTTTGTCTTTGCGGGCAGTTTTCGCAGCTTTAAAACTTGTATTGATGCTGTTGATTTTGTGCCTGGGTGGACCAAGAGTGTCTATGTCATGAATCCGTTGGGCCGTGATCTTCACCCGGCCATTCCATGGTCACCTTGTTGAGGTGGCAATGTTGGCTTGTCACTCCCCCAGGGGAACTCAGTTCGAAGGAAGCTCGATCAACACTGTTCACCCGTCCCTGCGAACTTCTTCAACGATGACTTGAGTTTCTGTGAAGTGCAAGAGCCGATCTCTCCTGAAACTCAATCTCCGCAAGATTTCCGAACGGCTCGCTGCAAATATGGCGAGGGAAAAGACAGGAGTGATGGCTGAACACAGTAGACAACAGATTTTCCATCTGCTCCTGTGACACAATGCCATTTGGACAATGCACAAACCACAGGTTACCGTGTTATAATCATTACGTTTGGCTTTTTGCTGCGCCTGAACGACAGACTGAATAGCAGACAGATTCCTGAGTTCCTGTTGTGACGGCCGTAGAGACGACTCTATGGTTGAGAACAAATTCCTGTACGAGAAATATGGCGGCGTGAAGATTACCATGGCCATGAAAAAATCCAGTGGCCTGGTAATTTTGTAGCTCCCTGATGAATTGCTGGCTTTATGTCTCAAGAGGTTATCACAAAAGCAGACCCCGCATACCTGGTCGTCCGCACCGGCGTGAAACGTGGTGACGTTTACCGATTGCCTCATAATCAGGTGACGACGATTGGCCGGGCGACCACTTGCCGCATAGTTGTGCAGGACGAAATCTGCAGTCGTAACCATTGCGAGTTGTTTTTTGACGTCAATTGCTGGCGCCTGCGAGATTGTGGCAGTCGCAATGGGACAAAAC
>JAIXUU010000114.1 GCA_027483405.1 Planctomyces sp.
GATGATCGACCCGATCTTCGAGTACAACCATGATGTGGGAAAATCCATTACCGGTGGATCTGTCTATCGCGGCGAAAAAGTACCCGAATTGCAGGGGAAGTACCTCTATGCCGATTACGTTTCGGGCAAACTGTGGGCGCTGGATTATGACAGCAAGGCTCAGAAAGTCGTGGGCAATCATCTCATCCCCAGTCAACAGCTCCCTGTTGTGAGCTTTGGAGAAGACGAAAAAGGTGAGGTCTATTTCATGACAGTCACTGGCAGTGGTAAGGGGATCTATTCTTTCCAGCCAGGTGGATCTAACTGAGACTGAAATGCACCATAAAACGGTGATGGGACGTTGATCGAGCAGTCGCTGACGCCAGGTTGCTCAAGGAGACCAAGTTGCAACTGAAGAATTGGCATTGAGTTGCAATCGCTGATTTGCATTGACGCAAGTTCGACTGCCAATACAATCGGCGAACATTGTTTCAGTGAGTCGAAAGTCGAACCCGCAGGATGGCTGTGCTTGGTTGCATCAATGCCGTTTGTTTTGGATGCCTCCAGACGCAGGTTCGTTGGAAGATGTGAGTGATTACAGGATTTTGAGTGACGAGCCGATGTCGCTCTTGAGGAGTTTTCAACCGTGCAAATAGCGATTACGAGCCGACATGGTTCGATCAGTCCCGAAGCTCAAGAGTTGATTCGCGAAAAGTCCGAAAAGCTGTTGACCTACTTCGCCCGCGTGACTTCGATCAATGTCACCGTAAGTTTCGAGCATCACCGGGCGACTGTGGAAATCCTGGTGGATGCAGAGCACAAGCACGACTTTGTGGCCACAGATACAGGCGACGAAGTGATTCCCGTCTTCTATGCCGCTCTGCACAAGATGGAACAGCAGATTCATAAATATAAGGAAAAAGTGCAGGATCATAAGGGGGGGCCGACTGCCGCCGATGTGGCCACGCTCCCTGCTGAAGGTGAGAAATAATCAGCATCACTCGTTGATGATCAGTTCCTGAACGAACAATCGTCATCAGAGAAAAAGAGAAAGTGCGGCCTCTGGATGGAATTGCACTCGCCATCTGGGCACACTGTTTCGTTGCAGGAGTTGATAGTGGCACTTAATTGCGGTACCAGAATGAGGTAAGGACTGGAGTTTCATCACACGACGTCAGTCGAGTGCAAAGCTGCTTGTCAAAACGCTTGATACGTTTTCCGTTTTTGTCATATTCCCGGCTGGTCAAAGTCCAACGGGTCCGGTTGTCCGAAGCAGAGGTGTTTCATGAAGTTGTGCGACTTCGTTGTTCCTGCGGCAATTGTGCCCGATCTTCAGGCAACAACCAAAGAGGCGGCCATTCGAGCGATGGTGTCGAGCCTCTGTCAGTCGGGAGTAGTACCGGCCAGCGATGAAGAGGGGATTGTATCGGCAATTCTCAAGCGTGAAGAGCTTGGTTCCACCGGGATTGGCCGTGGTGTGGCTGTGCCTCACACGAAGCATCCTTCGGTGGATCGACTGATTGCCACAGTGGCCCTTTCTCACACTGGCGTAGATTTTGCAAGCCTTGATGGCGAATCGGTCTACATCATGTTTTTGCTGATCTCGCCGCCAGATCGCCCTGGCGATCATCTTCGTGGGTTGGAAAATATTTCCCGGCATCTCAGGAATGACAACTTCTGCAAGTTTTTGAGGCAATCGAAGACACACGAAGCGGTTCTTGAGTTGCTTAAGGAAGCAGACAACAACGAAATCTAGTTTTTTGACCAGGAATCATTTCCTTGGGAGCAAAATCTGTTGGAGAGAAGACCCTGACCGGTACTTGCTGACAGACGCCTGAAAAACCTGGCGAGATCATCATTGATCCGATTCGTGTTACTGATCTGATCCGTGTTGCTGAAAGGAGCAGCCGGTATGAGCCAGATGATTCACCGCAGAAATGTCATCGTACGAACAGAGCATGGACTCCATTTGAGCCCTTGTTCCCGTGTGGCTCAGGCGGCTTTGAAGTTTCGTTCGCAAGTCTGGCTGACAAAAGGTTCCGTACGAGCCGATGCCAAAAGCGTACTCGATCTGATGACCCTGGCAGCCGGCCCGGGAGCCGAATTGACGCTGGAAGTCACTGGTGATGACGCTCCTGAGGCAGTGGAAGCGATTCTACACCTGTTCGAGTATGATCTGGTCAGTGCCTCGTCCTGATAAATTCCTCCTGCATGACTCATGCGGAGGAAAATTCTCTGCAATTGAGTGTCTGTTCTGATAATTGGATCGATGGAGGATTGGACGGCATGCTGGTGAAACACGGGATTGCCGTCTCTCCAGGAGTAGCCATTGGTCAGTCGATGGTGCTCGGGGCTGAGTCTTTTCGAATTCCTCAACGCTTCGTGAGTGTTTCAGCCGTCGATGCTGAAATTAATCGCTTTCGCATCTCCCTGCAGGCCGTCTGCACCGAAATTGAAGAAAACGAGCGTGTCGCCCGCGAGCGTCTCGGCAAACAGTATGCAGCGATTTTCACAGCCCATCTGATGATGGTGCAGGATCATCGGATTGTCGACGAGATTGAATTGCTCGTCCGGCAGAAATGCTTCTCACCCGAGTTTGCCGTCAGCCGCGTGTTCCGTCAGTACGCCAAGAAGTTTCAGAATCTTGGTGTCCCTTATCTGGCTGAGCGTGCCACAGATATTTTTGATCTCGAAAAGCGAGTTCTCCGGCAATTGCTGGGAGAACGGCGGGAAGAACTGCGAAATATCCAGGCGCCAGTACTGATTCTGGCACATAACCTGACTCCCAGTGAGACCGCGAGTCTCGATAAAGCCTATGTTCTTGGGTTTGCGACGGAAGTTGGCGGTACCACCAGCCATACAGCCATTCTGGCCGGCGCGCTGGAACTCCCTGCTGTGGTGGGAGTGGGGAATTTCCTATCGGATGTTGCCGGAGCAGACACCGTTATTATTGATGGCAGCCACGGTGCTGTCATTATTGATCCCGATGCAGAAACTCTGGCTCGCTACCGTGCTGTTGAACAGGAACATCGCAACTTTTCCAATCGCCTGGAATCGATCCGCACTCTGCCGAGCGTCACTCTCGATGGAGTAGGAATTTCACTTTACGGCAATATTGAATTCCCGCACGAAGCGGCGTCGGCCCGTCAGCGGGGTGGCGAAGGAATTGGCCTGTATCGCACCGAGTTTCTCTATCTGGATGCGAGTGCAGAGCCTACAGAAGAAGATCATTACCGCTCGTATTGCGAAGTGCTGAAAGCGTTTCCCGATCGTCCAGTCGTCATTCGCACCCTCGATCTGGGAGCAGATAAACTCCCGATTGGCTTCCGCATGGAATATCCGGAAGGGGTGAATCCAGCACTGAGTTTGAGAAGTATCCGTCTCAGCCTGCAGCATCTGGATCTCTTTCGCACTCAGCTTCGTGCGATTGCACGAGCTGCCTGTCATGGTGATCTCCGCATCATGTTCCCGCTCATTTCCACATTACTGGAACTGCGGCAAGCGAAAATGATCCTGGGAGATGTCCTTGAAGATCTGGAAGAACAAGGGATTGCCTATCGACGTGACATCCCGGTCGGCATGATGATGGAAGTTCCATCGGCAGCGATTATGGCCGAGCAGTTTGCCCGCGAAGTCGACTTTTTTTCCATCGGAACCAACGATCTGATTCAGTACACGCTGGCCTCTGATCGCGGCGATCCGAGGATTGCCAATTTGTATCGGGCCGGCGATCCGGCCATCATTCGGCTGATTCAAATTGTGGTCAAGGCTGGCCAAAGCCGGGGAATTCCTGTATCAGTATGTGGTCAAATGAGTTCTGATCCGCTTTTTGTTCCGCTTCTGGTGGGGTTAGGCCTCAGGCAACTGAGTGTGACACCCCATTTGATTCCGGAAATTAAAGAGCTGATCCGTAAGCTCACAATTTCAAAAGCAGAAAATCTGGCAAATCGCGTTTTGCGAATGGAAACAGCGAACGATGTGGAAAGCTTTCTTCGCGGAGAGCACCGGAAGTTGTCGCCAGAATCGCCAGCGTAATCAGGTTTTGTGTTTTTGATTTTCTGACATACTTTCGGAAGTCTGTGATCTCTGAAAAGCCGAATGCAGGAATGATGCACTAGCACCGAGAGTTGCCTTGCCATTGCATGATCCCATTCGGGAGAGTTCGAAGTCCGTAAAACAGTTAAAGATCATTGAGTTTTGTTTAGTGGCTTTGGTGCGAACGACCAGGCCAAAGAAGGTTATTCCTCTAGTTAGTCCGCATGTGAACAACCTGTCTCTCCAGTCTCCTGCTGATGACGATGCCCCGGCACTCTGCGATGTGCAGAGAAAAGTGCCTACGGGCTGTTACGTCTCTTTAAGGAATGGTTGTCTTCCTGCACACGGGATTGGCGTCGCCAGTGCATACGGTCGGCCAGCAAAAGCTGCCCTGATTTCTGTGCACTGTCCTTCCAATCTTTGCTCGAATTGCACTTCCCTTCGGTTGTGGACTGCCTCCGGGCAGGGCCCGGTGGTGTTTGCTCTCTGTTCGTTCCGGTCTGACTGCAATCGCAGGAACAGGCCCGTTCTGCTTCGAGACAACCTGCACCACCAGCAACCCTTCGGAAATTCTTCTTCTGTTTTTTACTCGACGAAACCGGTGTCGATACTGCCTGCCCTGCAAATGCAGCAGTTCCCAATGGATTTTGAGAGTTCGCATAAGAGGGATACAGTGCCTGACATCAGACAATATCGCCTTCGTCGTTTCGAAGCGAGAATTGGTCAGATGGCTTCGAGATGGCAGGAATCAGCCGGCAGCCTTGGCATTCAAGGCTACCCTGGTTGGACAGGTCGAAATCGAACATGGTTGTCAGTTGAAGAATCCAGGCAATGTTGCCGGGGACTGATGGTCGGTCTGTCGTGTTGACATGCGGATGACCCTTGAAAGGTCATCCATGCGTAAAGAAATGCTGATGAACGTCCTCCAGCCGGAGGAAAGCCGAATTGCCATTCTCGAAGATGGCGTTCTCGAAGAGTTGTATGTTGAACGCAACAGTCTCGAGAACTATGTCGGCAACATCTATAAGGGCCGGATTGTTAATATCGAGCCCAGTATTCAAGCGGCCTTTGTTGATTTTGGCGTTGGCCGCAATGGCTTCCTCCACGTCAGCGATGTTGAGTACCAATACTACAAGCACCTGGTCGACGGTCCCGACGAAAGCTTCGATGATGATGACGAGGACGAGGATGAAAAGCCTCGTGGTCGTTCACGGGCACCACGTGGACTGGATCGGACATCCCGCGGCAAGCCTCCCATCCAGGAGATCTTTCGCCGGGGCAGTGAAGTCCTGATTCAAGTCATTAAAGAAGGGATTGGCAACAAAGGCCCAACCCTTTCGACTTACATCAGTATCCCCGGGCGATACCTGGTCTTGATGCCCGGTTTGCAGCGTGTGGGAGTCAGTCGCAAAATTGGTGATGACTCGATTCGACGCCGATTGCGCCAGCAGCTTAAAGAACTCAGCCCGCCGGAAGGTCTGGGATTTATCATTCGCACAGCAGGGATTGATCGCTCGCAGAAAGACCTGCAGCGTGACATGAACTATCTGCTGCGATTGTGGAACGTGATCGTCAAGCGAATTCGGAAATTCCCCGCTCCCGTGGATATCTACGAGGAGAGCGACATGATGATCCGCACGATTCGGGACATCTACAACAGCGAAATTGAGAATATCTGGATCGATGAACCTCGGGCCTATGAACGGGCCAAAGAGTTCATGAAGATCGTCTTGCCGCGCGCTGTCGATCGTGTGCAGCTTTACGATGGCAAAGAACCCCTCTTCCATAAGCATGGTGTCGAAGAAGAAATTGCCCGCATTCAGCGCCGCCATGTACCACTTAAAGGTGGCGGATCGATTGTCATCGATCAGACGGAAGCACTGGTGGCCATCGACGTCAACAGCGGCAGCTTCCGTCAGGATGAGAATGCCGAGGAAAACGCTTACCAGATGAATCTGCGCGCCGCTGAAGAAATCGCCCGGCAGATTCGTCTCCGCGATTTGGGTGGCGTGATCGTTAACGACTTCATCGATATGCGTGAAGAACGTCATCGCCGGGGTGTCGAGCGAGCACTGGCCGATGCCGTGGCCCGCGATCGTGCCCGTACCAAGATTCTCAGGACCAGCCCCTTTGGTCTTGTGGAAATGACAAGGCAGCGGATTCGCCCTTCGCTTCGCCGCAGTGTCTACGAAGACTGCCCCTGCTGTGCCGGAACTGGTCAGGTCAAGACTGCCGAAAGCATGGCGATTGAGGTCATGCGGCTGCTGATGTTCCATGCCAACCATCAGGAAGTGACGAGAATTGTCGTCGATGTTCAGGAACGAGTGGGAGCTTACCTGAACAACAAAAAGCGACGAGAAATCAGCCAACTCGAAGAGCAGTATGAAGTTGCGATCAGCATCAACTCACTCTCGAATGTGACACCTGAACATTTGCGATTCTTCTGTACGAGTGAATCGGGAACCGAGATTCGCTTTTCTTCCCCGGAAGACTCGAAAGCGCGTCGCTAGTCGGTTAAAACTCCTGTTCCACTTGAAAAAGTGCCAGTTGCACCTTGACTGGACAAAGACTGAACATCAGAGACGGGCTGGCTGGTGCACCGCCCCGGGAGTCATGAAATGGTTTTTGCAATTTTCGAAGATGGTAGCCGTCAGTATCGCGTTTCGGTGGGCGATGTGCTTGTGGTTGATTATCGCAAGGAAGCCAACAAGGGCGACGTACTGACTTTTGATAACGTCCTGCTGGCCAATGGTGGTGCCGACAGCCTGATTGGCACTCCAGCCTTGTCGGGTGCCACGGTCACAGCCGAAGTGGTGAACAGCCTGTTCAAAGGGCCTAAGCTGGAAATTCAGAAGCTCCGCCGCCGCAAGAGCAGCAAGCGTCATACAGGTCACCGCCAGAAGCACACCCAGATCAAGGTGACGGCAGTCAACGTGCCAAGCCTGGCAGTTGCTGAATAGCTGACCTCAGGCTGGATATCATTCAGCCACGCCGATTTGAAGAAAGTCCGACCTCGGCTGTGAATGTTGAGGTCGGACATTTTTGTTGACGTTTGGATGATCGCCGCATCTCAGATATCAACAGCACGCAGAGAGTCAATCAAGCATGCTTGCTCCGAGCCGCAAGCATGGCACACAGACTGAAGTCATTGGCAAGGAATTTCGACAACGCCTGTGTCAGCCACTGGAAAGATCCGGTCTCCCCGGCCGGGCTTAATGTTATACCCACCTGCGAAACTGCTGAAGGCCGGGAGCGTTAACTGGTTCTGCTGCAGATGAAAGCATGGCAGACGCAGCGTTTGCCGGGCCAGACCCTTCAGTACGATTGAAGGATGAATATGCCCCGCCAGAACAAACCCCTCGGTATGAGGCATTGGCTCATGCTGCCAGACAAAAGGCAATTCGACAACGGGAGGGCGTGTGACGATCATCTTCCAGTCAGCCAGTGGCAATCCTGCCTGCAGGTCATGATTCCCTTGAATGAGTTCGATGCGGAGATGTTCGTGTCTTCGGCGCCACTGCGTGACTTTCTCGAATGTTGCCGCCGATCTTCCCTCGCGGCTGTGCAATAAGTCGCCCAGCACGATCAGGCGAGTGGCGTGAGTTCGTTCAATGACCTGGCTCAGTCGTTCCAGATCGGCCTGAGTCGTTCCCTGGGGGATGGGAATCGATGCAGCCCGAAAACTGGCTGCCTTGCCCCAGTGGGTATCAGCGACCAGTAATGTCGAGCATCGCTCCCAATAGATGGCTTTTTCTGGAAGTAACCTCAGGGTTTCACCAGCCACCAGGAGCTGCAGATCACCTTTCGTTGCAGAAGTTGGCTCCGCCAAAGTCTCCACTGAAGTCACTTTCAATCGGATGGAATCATGCACCATGTCGAAGGTTAGCTGAAGTACTGGAACTGCAAATCTTCAGCACCACGCATTACCAGTAAAAGCCATTCCACGCGAGGAATCAACAGCGTCAATCTGTGAACGCAATTGAAGCTGCTGCTGTCGGTTACTCCCGGTCTCCAACAGCAGTGACAAACTTATACGGAGATCACCAAACCGGGATCATTTGAAAAGAAGGTCAGCGAACCTGGCCCTGGGCCTTAATTTTTCCGAGTAGAGCTTTCAATTCAGCAACTTTTTCAGGATTTTCAGCATACAGATTCTGCCGCTGAGCGAGGTCGTCCTGCAAGTTGTAGAGCTCACCGGGAAATGAGTGGCTGGCGTAACCATTGGCTTCATCGAACCACTTGGGAACCTGACTCACAGCACCGGTTTTTGCATCAATCAGCACCCAGTCACCATGCCGGAGGGCATAGCCTTTAGGATTCGTGTTGTGAACCAGAGTCTGGCGAGCACTGGCACCTTTCCCTTTGAGCAAATCGAGTTGATTGTAGCTGTCTTCGGCGGAGCCTTTGGGGATTTCCGCATCGACAACAGCCGCAATCGTTGCGAAGAGATCGATCTGACTGATGAGTTCATCACACACCTTCTCGGCGGGAACAACGCCTGGCCAGCGAACAATCATGGGAACACGGTGTCCACCTTCCCAGATGTCTCGCTTCAGTCCACGCAATGGGCCCATGCTGCGATGATCAAAGTTTCGAATCCGGTCGTAAGCGTAGCGCTCGGGGCCATTATCGGCTGAGAAAATCACGAGTGTATTTTCCGAAAACCCATGCTTATCAAGTGCAGCCAGAACGCGACCTACGGTGTCGTCTGTCTGGAACATAAAGTCGCCATAACCACCAGCCTGTGATTTACCTGTGAAATCCGATGTCGGCACAATCGGGGCATGCGGCGAAGTGAAAGGGAAGTAAAGAAAGAACGGCTGATCGGCTTTCTGCTGACTGATCCACTGCTCGGCTTTTTGCGTGAGTGTGGGCATAACAGCCCAGAAATCCCAGTCTTGAACAGCCGGGCCAGGGCGAGCTTCCCAGTTTCCTTCAGCAGTGGGTGCAGTCGTTTTTAAAGTGACTGTGGGTGTCGTGATGACACGATCATTCTCGAACCAGGCATAAGGCGGAAAGTTCGGGACATCATCGCCAAAGTAGTAGTCAAACCCGTGTGATCGTGGCCCACCGGGAATGGGCTGATTCCAGTCGAAGGCATCGGCTGCAAAGCCTGCTTTCTCAGTCGATTGGACGCCTGGCTTCTTGATCGCGTTCCAATCCCATCCCAGGTGCCATTTGCCGATACAGGCAGTTCGGTATCCCTTGGTTTTCAAAAGTTCGGCAATCGTCAGCTTTTCATCGTCAAGCACGGGAGGGTCGAACGAGTTCACGATGCCGTGAAACTTGCGCCAGTGATATCGCCCTTGCAGCAGTGCATATCGACTCGGCGTACAGATGCCAGATGAACTGTGCGCATCGGTAAAGCGTGTTCCTTGCCGGGCGAGTCGGTCAAGATGTGGTGTGGGGATCCGGGACTCTGGATTCTGAATGTGAAGATCGCCATAGCCCATATCATCAGCGTACAGAATCACGATGTTCGGAGGTGCCGCCTGCACCCACGTACTGCCAATCAGCAAAATCAATAGCGTCATCGCCAGATGAAGCGGCATGGCAAAGGCCTTTGAACGAATCGTCACGATGTCAACAATCCGCCGTGAATATCACCGCTCTCAAACAGTCGACCATCTCCATGGGAAAACAGGCTGGCCATCATCAAAGACAAGATCATGGCCAGCCTTATCCCGTCAGCGATTAATGCCCATGATGGAAGGCGGAATCGTGGGCATTCCCTGCGGCCAACAGATAGGCCATCAAATCCAGAATCTGCTCTTTGTCGAGCGTATTCAGCAAGCCACTGGGCATGATGGAAACTGGAGAAGCGACCCGGTCATCAATCGACTTCTTGGGAATATCAACGCGCTTGGGCGGGCTACCGGCAAGCAACGTTAATGTTTTGTTGTCTTCCGCCGCGACAACGCCTGTATAAGACTTTCCATCATCGAGCACGACGACGACCTGACGGTACTTCTCGTCGATATTGCGCGAGGATTCAAGAATTTCCCGCAACAGCACATTCGGATCGCGTTTGTACTTCTTGACCACTTCATCGATGTTCGGCCCCACCGCCTGAGTGAGACCTTCGAGTGTCGGTGTTGCTGTTGATTCGTCTTTGCCGAGACGGTGGCATTGCACACAGCCTAAGGTCGTAAAGTGCTTTTTCCCTTCGGCAAAGTTGCGATGCTGACGGACTCGCTTCAGATCGGCAGCAAAATCGTCGAGCTTCCACTCGGTCACTTTGATCTCCTGCTGCGGATTCTTCGCCAGAAACGCCTTGAGATCATTCGTCACAAACAGCATGCCGCGCATGAGTCGATGATGACCAGGGAACGAGCAGATGTAAGGATAAGCCCCTTCTTCAGTGGGAGCAGTAAACTCAATGACCTGCTCCTGACCAAAATCAACCAGCGAACTGTGCCAGAGGATGTCGGTACTTTCAGGCACGAAGCCTTTATCAAATCCGCGTGCACCCAGATTGATCGCAGCGATTCCGACATCATCAGCCGTGCCGGGTTTGACCAGCAGAATGTTGTGGGGCATGAAGTCGTAATTTGCGAATTTAAGGCTCACCTTCTTGCCCGGCTTCACGGTGAGTTCTTTCACATCGTACATCATCTTTTCGGGAATCGTGGCGATGCGAATTGTGGTCAGCTCGGGCGTGTCGCTCAAGATGCCTGACTTCTGTGACGAGGCAAGTTCCGCTCCCGCCACAATGCCACCCCGCAACGTCTTCTCGACGTTGAACCAGAAATGCTTAACCGTCTTGGCGGCATTGCGGGCATGAGGCTCAGGCGAATTCAACACCATTTCCAGAAGCTGCAGATCCTTGACGTTGTGCTGCTGATGCAGCCAGAGAGCTTCCAGCAGATGGTGGGCATCTTCACGTTTGTTCGGATCGAACTGCTTGATCCACTCTTTCGTAGCTGCAATGACTTCTTTCGAATCACGCTCGCTCAATTCCACTCGTGTACGATGACGAATGCCATCCACCGGCGATTTGAGATTCTCGAGCAGTTTGGTAATCGGCTGACCATCGATGGGCACTGGTTTCTGCAGAGGTCGATCGACCGCCTTCACGCGATAGATCCTCCCATGCGAATGATCGCGATTGGGATCGCGCACGTTGTGCTGCATGTGACCGATAATCGCATTGTGCCAGTCAGCAAAGTAGAGCGTGCCATCAGGTGCGAAAATGGCATCCGAGGGTCTGAAATTCTTATCGCCACTCATTAACAGGCCACGCGACTTGTCTTCGGTTTTGCTTCCATCGGCATTAGTGACAGTCACCGTGAGTTGATCACCGGCTGGCTCACCCCAGACTGTTCCTGTTTCTGGATTGCGCTCCAGGTCGTAATGCTTAATGCCCAGAAAGCCAATCACGTTGCAGATGAGGAAATCGCCCTGCATCGATTCGGGGAAATGCGAACTGCTGACGATCTCACTGGCAGTGACAGGGCGCACTTCCTTTTTCAGGAGCTGGTGCATCTTGAAGCCATTGCCTTCGGGTCGAACCTGATAGGCATTTCCACCCGTTCCATCCGTCGCATACTGATAGCCCCAGTAATCGAAAGATGTCCCGTGGGGATTGGGAGAATTGATCGCATGCATGGAGATCGTAAATCGTCGTGGATCAAACCGGTACATGGCTGAAGCCGTCGATTGCAGCGAAGGCCCCCACGGATGCTCGTGGTTATGTACCATGAAGACACCGCTTTGCCAGTAGATTCCACCATCCGGGCCATAGATCAGATTGTTGGCACCATGGTGGGTATCGGAAGAATCAAGCCCCTGCAGCAAAGTGATCCGGCGATCAGCCACATCGTCGCCATTGGTATCCTGCAGGAACAGCAGCTCTGACTGACAAGTGACGATGACCCCGTCATTCCAGAATTCGAAACCCAGAGGATTCTGAACTTTGGCAAACTCGGTCGAACGATCAGCCACACCATCGCCGTTGTCATCATGCAGAATGATAAGCGCATCCGTCATTTCCTGGTGTGGTTCCCACTTGGGGTAGGTTGGCCAGACCGCTGCCCAGAGACGGTCTTTGGTATCGAACTGCAACTGGACGGGATTTGCCAACTGAGGAAATCGCTGCTCGTCTGCGAAGAGATTGACTTCGAATCCTTTCGCGACAGCCAGCTGCTTCAACCCCTCTTCACCGCTGATGTAACTGAGTGTGCCTTCCTTCATGGCACTGGAGCTTTTGCTTCCACCACCCACATTTGAAATGACAGGCACCGCCGGCGGAACATTGCTGTCATCCACCGCTTTGTCTTTCCCTGCGGCAACAGCCCAGACCACCTCATCGCGGTTAGCTGTCATCACATCGAGCATCTCGAGTTCAGGCTTCAAAACGTCGGCGTTGCTCTGATTGTTGACGAACGTCAACGTCGAACGACTTCCCCAGACATCGTTGCCATCCGAGGCTCGATAGCGATTCCACCAATGCAGGTTCTTATCAAGGACAGCCTGGCGTAACTTTTCCGAAGCCTGTGACGAACTGACAGGCTTGCCCAAAAGTTCAGAAGCAATCACTTCCGCCAGTTGACGATTCCCTTCTTCAGTCAGATGCACACTGTTGATCGTGAGCGGCTGCGAGGCCTTCTCATACAGTTTCAGCGATGGATGGAAAAGATCGATAAAGGCGACGCCAGCTTCCTGGGCAGCCTCTTGTGTCGCACGTGTCAAAGCCGCCAGGCGCACATTCTGAGCGCGGCCGTCGGGGACATTCGGATTGCGGGTATCTTCCTGAGCAATCGGGCTGAAGAGGACAATCCTCGGAAAATCCTTGCCTTCCGGCTTGGTTCCACGGGTCTTTTTGACGAACTCCAGGAGTTGCCGCTTGTACTCTTCGGGCTTGGTATCGAATGATTCGTTGTAGCCAAAGAAGGCAAACACAACGGTCGGCTTGACGTGCCGCAGATAAGCCGTGATTGAGATCTGGCCGGAACTTCTTGGAAAGCTGTAGGGACGGTCGCCGCTGGCACTCATATCGCGAATGCGCACGTTTTTCCCCACGAGTTGTGACTGCAGGAGCGTCTCCAGCCAGCCATCGTGCTGCATGCGATCCGCCAATCCGTTGCCCAGAATGGCGACGACATCGTCTTTCTGAAATGCAAAAGGGACGGGGTCTCGATAATCAGCCGGGACATTGGCTAATGGCGGTTCAGAAGACGCCCCGGAAGAAGAGTTCTCGCCCTTGGGCATCGCTTTGCCGGGCTTGCCATCGTAAGCGAGATAGCGGAGTTCACCACTTTTGCCGAGGTCAATTTCGAGGCCTTGAGGAGCAGCAATATCGGCTTTGCGAAAGAGTTCCTTGCGATCAGCATCAAGCAGTATCAGAGAGAAGCCTGACAGCCGGTTTTCAAAACCTGTGCGGTTCCAGACAGCTATCTTCTCAATGTTAGCAGGCTTGCCGAGATCGAGTTCCCACCAGGGTTGCTGCTCGCCATCATCGGAAGTGTGAGTCTGCCCACCTTTGCTCCAATCGGAGTGTTTGTTGCCATCCACAGCCCGGGAAGCCACCCCATCGCCATGAGTGCTCGACTGTGTGGCTTTCCCCTCGCGGGCGATGTTTTTCCCCGCGCTGATGACTTCGACTTCGGCCAAAGTGAGAATGCGTTTTTCGCCGGGCAGCTCGATGCGTACAAAACGGACAGGCTGCTTCACTGGAGCAGCTGGTGGTTGCTTTGCTGCGGCCGTTTGAGCCGGCTGTTTCGCCGGGGTTTGCTGAACATTTGCCACCACGATCCCGGCCGATTGCTCAGGTGGTGCTTCCACTAGAACCGCTTCGCCAGCATTCGCTGACGTTGACGCAAGCAGACACAAAGAAAACGTTAACGAAGGCCATACAGACTGGTACATCTCGATGAAAACCCTTCTACAAACTGTTTTCTGGCACGTCTGATCTGTCATGCGGTTGACTGCCAGAGTTGTGATTCAGATGTCGAAATCGGTCTGACGTGGTGAAATCATCGATGGATCAACAGACGACTTTCACATATCGACAACTGTCAATGTTTTAGCTGTTCGGGAGTCGATAATCCATAACTGTCGAGTGAATGATGAAAAGTTTGGCAGGAATGATTCCCGCAAGCAGCGGATGAAAATTCAGTCGCTCGGCTTGCCCAATGGCCATCAGAAGGGAATCTGCAAAGGTATGATTGCCTGCCTTGATGATCGCATGATACGCGGCCCATGGTGGCGGCCATTGGACCCACGATTACTGGTCATCAGCGAAGGAGAGGTGCTCGCGTGAATTGGAAACAGATCATTGCCTGGGACGGGATCTTGCCGGGAGTTCTGGCAACACTCCCTCTGTTGGTTCAAATGTTTGCTCGAGGAAATGATCTGGCCGTGATCAGCGTCGTCGTCCTGGTGCCCATCATCGCGGCACTGGTTCGATCTTCGATTGGCTACAGACAGTTTCGCAGGCTGGGGATATCCACACCTCCCCTGTGGCGACAGTTTTTCCTCGGCTGTGCCATTGCCCTGCTGATGCTCTGTGAAGGGACCGTCGCGATTTTCAACTTTGCCAATGATGAACCTGCTGAAGCCTGGGTGTTTCCCGCAGTCGTCTATGGCACCTACCTCATCTGCATTTTCTTCGCCTTCCTCAAACTTCCCGAAGGGCCTCAACTCAGTGATTGAACCAAACGTTGTTAATCGCCAAGATCAGTGGGAATGTTCTGAGAACACGGTTGTAGATCTAAGGTGAGCCATGTCGGTTGAACAACGAATCCAACGGGCCTGCCTGTCGTTGGAAGGGTTATCCATCGGAGATGCATTTGGCCAACAATTCTTTCTTCCTCATGTTGCTGCCGAAGCCAATCGAGACAGGCCACCCACTCCACCGTGGAACTACACAGATGATACCGAGATGACCCTCGCCTTAGTGGAGACATTGCATCAACACCATGCCATCCATCAAGACGATTTCGCTCTGAGATTAGCATCTCGCTATGAATCACAACCCTATCGTGGGTATGGAGCCGGCGCACGAAGGCTACTACAGGAGATTTCGTCTGGTGGTGACTGGCGTACATTAAGCCGAAACATGTTTTCTGGACTAGGTTCATTTGGAAATGGTGCTGCCATGCGAGCGGCTCCATTGGGTGCCTGGTTTGCGGGGGAAAGCGAGAAAGTCATTCAACAGGCAATGCTCTCAGCGGAAGTCACTCATGCTCATCCCGAAGGACAGGCGGGAGCTATTGCTGTGGCGTTAGCGGCAGCCTGGGCTGTGGAACATCGGGGCGGAGATGCCAATGAGATGATCCCCTGGGTGATTTCACACATGGATCCATCTGAAGTGCGACGGAGATTGGAATGGGTTGCCACTTA